>NZ_MTEG01000043.1:0-28064 GCF_002108615.1 Klebsiella sp. YJ | reverse complement strand
GGCTAGCGCCTTACCCGGCCTACAAAACCCCTAATATCCGCAGGCTATGCGTTTTCCGTAGGCCCGCGCAAGCCACGCGCCGCCGGGCGATTCCGGAAAAGCGCATGTTGTCAGCCATCGGCGACGACTTTCGTCGTAAGGACAAAAAAGGTAATGCGCCCTATTCATCGAACACACTCACGCATCGAGGCCGCTAATCCGCACCAGATGCACGGTGAGCCACAGCAGCTCGTTGCCGCCGAGGGTGATATCGAGCTGGGCCTTAACGTAATCGCGGATCCGCAGCGCGCAGCGGTAAGCGTCCGGATACTCCTTAATCACCTGCACCAGCAGAAAACTGTCCCGCGCGCCGTCCAGCTCCCCCTCCTGTAAACGCTGGAGGAAAAACTGCATATGGATCAGAAAGCGCGAGTAGTTAATCGACCCGGTGTCTATCTGCTGCTTAAAGTGGTACTGCACGAGATTAAAAATATCCTTCAGCATCTTCACCGACTGCATGGTCTGCGCCACGTCGTCGCCCTCGCTCTGGCCGTTAACCAGATGAAACGCGATATTCCCCGCCTCCTCTTCCGGCAGTTCAATCCCGTACTGCTGGCGAATAATCGTCACCGCTTCGCTGGCGACGCGGAACTGCTGCGGATAGAAACGCCTCACTTCCGGCAGCAGACGGTTTTGAATGGCGATCCCTTTGCGGCTGCGCTCAATGGCGAAGGTCAGGTGGTCGGCGAGGGTCAAGAAAATCTGCTCGCGAACCTTGCTGGCAAGCTGCATATTGGCGCGGGAAATAATCATCGCCGCCATTTCGATGACCTCGTCCGGGATGGCGGAGAGCGCCTCGAGATAGCCGCTGCGCGCGCCGAGCGCCTGGGTCACGAATAGCTTCTCGATCTTCTCCGCGGCAATCTCATCCCCGGGTCGGCTGTTGAAGCCAATGCCTTTCCCCATGACGATAACCTCCCTGCTATCGTCATCCATAGAGAGCACGAGGCTATTATTGAGCACCTTCTGAACAATCATCTCTGCGACTCATCGTGGTTGCCGTTTTGCGCGATGACATCCTTATACCACCAGAAGCTGCGTTTGCGGATCCTTTGCAGGCTCTTCAGGTCATCCTCACCGCGATCGACATAAATAAAACCGTAGCGCTTGGCGTATCCCTGATGGGTGCTGACCACGTCAATTGCCGCCCACGGGCAGTAGCCCATCAGGGATACGCCGTCGGCAATCGCCAGCCGCATTTGCTCAATATGCGCCTGTAAGAAGGCGATGCGGTAATCGTCATTCACCGTCCCGTCATGCTCGAGCTTATCCGGCGCGCCCATGCCGTTTTCGCTAATCAGAATTGGCAGGCCGTAGCGCTCGCACACTTTGCGCAGCGTCAGGCGCAGCCCCACCGGGTCGACGACCCAGCCGTAGGGGGTTTTGCCAACCCACGGGTTTTCCGCCGGGCGATAAACCCCCTCTTCGCCCAGCATAATTTGCTGGTCACCCGCGCGGGGCGCAACGTCTGCGCCATCGCCCCGACTGGCGGCAATGGTAGCGGTGGAGTAGTAGTTAATGGCGATAAAGTCCGGCCGCCCCTGCTGCAAAATCAGCGCATCTTCTGGCTGCAGTTCCGGCGCGAGGCCGCGGTCCTGCATGTAGGCCCACGCCAGGGCGTTGTAGCGTCCATGCACCGCCACATCCAGAAAGCTCCAGCAGCGCAGCGTCTCCCAGTTATGCGCGGCGATGGCATCCTCCGGTTTACAGCTTTCGGCGTACATCGACGTGGTGTTTATCGCCGGGCCGATGCGCAGCCCGGGGAACTCGCGGTGGCACAGGGCGAAGATCTGCGCCTGGGCCAGCATCATATGGTGATTCTGCTGGTACAGCGCCTTCTTATCCGGCAGTTCACGATCGGCGGGCACGCCAATCGCGCCGGGATGGAGGATCATGGTGTTCTGTTCGTTGATGGTCAGCCAGAGCGGAACTTTGGCGGCAAATTCGCTGAACAGCAGCCTGGCATAGCGCACGAATGCCTCCCCGGTTTTGCGGTTCAGCCAGCCGCCTTTGAGCTCCAGCGCCCACGGCAGGTCGAAGTGGTAGAGCGTCACGATGGGGGTGATCCCGTGGCGGGTCAGGGCGTCGATCAGGCGGTGATAAAAGGCCAGCCCGCCCGGATTCACCGGGCCGTCGCCGTCAGGTATCACCCGCGACCAGGCCAGCGAAAAGCGGTAGGCCTTCAGCCCCATTTGCGCCATCAGCGCGACGTCCTCTTCCACGCGATGATAATGGTCGCTGGCGATGCGGAAGTCCGCCGTTCCCGGCGGATGGCTGAGCATGTCGACCACCGACGGTCCTTTACCGTCTTCATTCCACGCGCCCTCAACCTGATAGGCCGAGGTGGACGCGCCCCACAGAAAACCGTCCGGGAACCGGGCCTGCTGTTGATAGATCATGCCTGCGCCTCCTTAGCGGATTGCACCATCAGCGGTTCGCCGTAATCCACCTGCGCGGCGGCGGTGAGGCGCAGAGCGTGCTGTTCATCGCCGTTGACCACAATCACCGGCGTAATCAGGTCATACCCGGCCTGTTCGATGGCGGGAATATCAAAGCGGATCAGCGCCTGCCCCGACTCTACTCTATCGCCGACCTTCAGCGTCGAGCTAAAGTGCTGGCCGTTAAGATTTACGGTATCAATACCGATATGGATCAGCAGCTCAAGACCGCTGTCGCTCTGCAGACCAACGGCGTGGCAGGAAGGCAGAAACATCATCACCGTGCCGCTAAACGGCGCGCGCAGGACTCCTTCCTCAGGACGAATCGCCAGCCCCTCGCCCAGCAGACCGCCGGAGAAAACGTCATCGTTC
This sequence comes from Klebsiella sp. YJ, assembly GCF_002108615.1. Classification (NCBI taxonomy): domain Bacteria; kingdom Pseudomonadati; phylum Pseudomonadota; class Gammaproteobacteria; order Enterobacterales; family Enterobacteriaceae; genus Klebsiella; species Klebsiella sp. YJ. Next base: position 25,215 of record NZ_MTEG01000043.1, on the reverse strand, counting down.
ACTTCACTGAGCGCCACCACCTGACCGCGCAGCGGGCTTAATACTTCAGTTTCCCCCTCGCTTTTGGCGCTGACCGCAGGCTGCGGCGCCTCGCCCACCTCTTCTTGTTCCTCAGGAACATCTTTGAAGGCGATAAACCAGGTCAGGGTAAAGGTCACCACGATGGAAATCGCGCAGGTCACCAGCGCATGGACGATGTTCATCGGGTTTTCGCCGATAAACGCCGGCAGCGCCGCAAGACCTGGCGAGACAAAGGCGTAGCGCACCAGCCCGCTCACCCCGGCATAGACCCCGGCGCAGCCGCCGCCGATCATCGCGGCAATCAGCACCCGGCGGAACTTGAGCAGCACCCCGTACAGCGCCGGTTCGGTGATCCCCAGCAGCGCGGTAAAGCCCGATGAAGAGGCCAGCTGGCGCAGGTTGCTATTTTTGGTTTTCAGCGCCACGCACAGCGTCGCCGCGCCCATCGCCACGTTTGAGGCCAGCATCCCCGGGCCGTTAATCATCTCGTAACCGCTTTTACTCAGCTGACCGGTGGCGATCGGCGTCATCGCCCACGCGGTACCGGTAATAATCAGGAAGGGCTGCAGGGTGCCCATCAGCATCGGGATCAACCAGCTGGCGTGGCGGTCGATAGCGCCCGCCCCGGCGGCGACCAGGTCGTTAAGCAAAATGCCCGCCGGGCCGACCACCACCAGCGCCAGCGGCGCGGTGATCAGCAGAATCAGCATCGGCTTAACGAAGAATTTGATAATCGAGGGCGACACTTTTTCGGCAAAACGCTCCACCCACGACATCAGCCACACGGTCAGAATGATCGGCAGCACCGAACCGGCATAATCGGAAAGCAGGACCTTGATACCGACAAAATCGACCGCTTTACCGGCCGCCAGCATCTGGCCGATGCCCGGATGCAGCAGCACGCCGGCGAGGGTCATCGCCAGAATCGGGTTGCATTCAAACTTCAGCGACGCGCCGTAGGCCAGCAGCACCGGCAGGAAGAAGAAGGCGGCATCGGCAATAATATTCAGCAGCTGATACGTCGAGCTGGTTTCGCTAATCACCCCCGTGAGCTTGAGAATGGCCAACAGCGCTTTAATCATCCCCGCGCCGGTAATCGCCGGGATCACCGGGGTGAAGGTGGTCGAAATGACGCTGATAACCCGCGCGACGATGCCGGTCGGCCTGGCGTTTTTGTCGCCGCTGGTCGGGCTTTTCTTCTCCGGCAGGGCCTTATGGAGCAGGCGATAAACCTGCTGCACCTCATTGCCGATAACAATCTGGAACTGGCCGCCCTTCTCCACCACGCTGATCACGCCGGGGATGGTGCCAATCTGCGCATCGTTAACCCTGGCGCGGTCGTTGAACTCCATGCGTAGCCGGGTCGCGCAATGGGTGAGCATGCGGATATTCTCCGCACCGCCCACCGCGTGGAGGATTTTGTCTGCTGTTTGGTTATAGTTCATAGTGTTCCCTGGTGTTGGGGCAAAAAAAAAGACCAAAACAGAGACGCTCCCCTTGGCGGGAGAGCATTTCTATTTTGGTCTTGCCTGCTTTCGCAGTAGCACGCCATCATAAAAATGGGTTATTTCGGCGGATTATCTAAGCGTCCCTGCTCAATGACAACGGCGACCGGGCAAAAGTGTGAGCTGGATTAAGTAAATTCTTAAGTGAAGATCACCCGAGGGCCTGCTGACGCAGCCAGCTCTGTAAGAGCTTGCCGTTGGGGGTCATCTCGCTATCCTGACGCACGCAGAGATAGTAATCCCGGCCATCATCTATTGCCGCAGCGAAGATTTTCACCAGCTCGCCGCTCTTCAGATAGGGAGCGATCAGCGGCTCGCGCATCAGCGCACAGCCCAGCCCGGCCTGTACCCCCGCCAGGGTCAGCAGGCCATCTTCAAACAGCGGCCCCGTCGAGCGCGGCGGGCGTTTAACCCCCTGCTGCACAAACCACTGGTTCCATGTCGTACGCTCCTCGTCGTGCAGCAGCGGCATCTGCAACAGCTGCTCCGGGGTATCAATATGCCCATGCAGGCGCAAAAAAGCCTGGCTGCATACCGGCACCATTTTGCCGGAAATCAGCTTTTCGCTTTGATAGCCCACCCAGTGACCGTTGCCAAAGCGGATCGACATATCGGAAGCATCGCTAAGGTAGTTGCGGTGGTTGGCGTAAACCACGTTGATTTCGGTATGCGGATTGGCGTGCATGAACGACGGCAGACGGGGAATAAACCAGCCCATACCAAACAGCGGGATCAGGCTGATCGTCACCTGCTGGGTTTGCACCTGATCGACCAGATGTTCGGTCGCCTGGCGCAGCACGTTAAACGCCGCGCGGATCGAGCGATAATACTCCCGCCCCTGCTGGCTGAGAGTCAGCCGCCGCCCCTGGCGTTCGGTAAGCGGGATCTGCAAATAGCCTTCCAGCACCTTCAGCTGGTGGCTGACCGCCGAGGGTGAAATCGCCAGCTCCTGCGCCGCCAGGGTCACGCTGCCGAGGCGTGCGATCGCCTCGAAGGCGCGTACCGCCCGCAGCGGCGGATCGTTGGCTAACGTACTCTCCGACCAGCTAACCGGCCCCTCTGACTGTTCTGTTTTTTTCATATGTTGATTTTCTTAGCGTATTTCACGACTCGATGCTTTATTTAATTATATTAAAAATCATAAAGATAGTTAAAAACGCATTTATCATAAGAAAGAATATATGCGTATTTTACAATTTAATTCATTTGTTGGATGGTAGCTATTATTTGAGCATCTTGTCGGAAGAACCAGTTGGACACACTCATACAACAAATAATCAACGGGGTCATGCTCGGCAGCATCTACGCCCTGATCGCGCTCGGCTACACCATGGTGTATGGCATTCTGCGCATTATTAACTTTGCCCACGGCGATATTCTGATGGTCGGCGCGTTAACCACCCTTTCCGGGATGAACGCGCTGAATGCCCATTTCCCCAATCTGCCGCCGCTGGCGCAGCTGGGGCTGGCGCTGCTGCTGGCCATGGCGGTGTGCGCCCTGCTGGCGATGGCGATCGAGCGCTTTGCCTACCGCCGCCTGCGCAACGCCCCGCGCCTGGCGCCGCTGATCTCCGGGATCGGCGTCTCGGTACTGCTGCAAACCGTGGCGATGATCGTCTGGTCGCGCAATCCGCTGATGTTCCCGCAGATCCTGCCCATGGATCCGATCGCCGTGACCCACGGCAGCGCAGCGCATCCTCCGGCTCTCGTTACCGTCACCGGTATCGTCACCGTCGCGCTGGCCCTCGCGGTGATGCTCGGCCTGTGGCTGCTGGTGGAGTACACCCGCTTAGGTCGCGGTATGCGCGCGGTAGCGGAAAATCCACGCATCGCCACGCTGATGGGGGTTAACCCCAACGCGATTATCATCCTGACTTTCGCCATCGGCGGCGTATTCGCCGCGCTGGCTGGCGTGATGATGGCCAGCAACTACGGCAGCGCCGGCTTCTCTATGGGCTTTCTGCCCGGCATTAAGGCTTTTACCGCCGCGGTGCTCGGCGGCATCGGTAATATTCGCGGCGCGATGGTCGGCGGCCTGCTACTGGGCCTGATCGAATCCCTGGGGGCCGGCTATCTCGGCGACCTGACCCACGGCGTCTTTGGCAGCAACTACCAGGATATCTTCGCCTTTATGGTACTGATTCTGGTGCTGGTCTTCCGCCCGGCTGGTTTGCTCGGCGAACGCGTCGCGCACCGGGCCTAGGAGAAACATGATGACAACAGCACAACTCGATACGCCCGTCGTCTCCCGCCGCTTCTGGTCCGGGATGACGCTGTTCGTCTGCGCACTGCTGGTAGCGCCGATGGTCGCCAGCCAGCTCGGCGGCAACTACTGGGTGCGGGTCATCGACTTCGCCCTGCTCTACATCATGCTGGCGCTGGGGCTGAATATCGTGGTCGGCTACACCGGTCTGCTGGATATGGGCTTTATCGCTTTTTACGCCGTCGGCGCGTATCTGGCGGCGCTTTTGGCCTCACCGCATCTGCTGGAGGTATTCCCGATTTTAAATAGCTGGTTCCCGGACGGCCTGCACACCTCATGGCTGGTGATTATTCCGCTCGCTGCGCTGGTGGCGGCGGGCTGCGGTATCGTACTGGGCGCGCCAACGCTGAAGCTGCGCGGCGACTATCTGGCGATTGTCACTCTCGGGTTCGGCGAAATTATCCGCATCCTGATGCGTAACCTCGACCGTCCGGTCAACATCACCAACGGCGCAAAAGGCATTTCCGGGGTCGATTCGCTGAATCTGTTCGGGCTGAAATTTAGCGGCGTCTATCACTGGTTTGGTTTTAAAATCCCGGCGCTGTGGCTGTGGTACTACCTGCTGATGCTGGTGATTGTGGCGATTATTTTCGTCTGCCTGCGGCTACAGCATTCACGCATTGGCCGGGCCTGGCACGCCATCCGCGAGGACGAAGACGTCGCCCGCGCGATGGGCATCAACCTGCGTAACTACAAACTGCTGGCTTTCGCTATCGGCGCTTCATTCGGCGGCGTGGCGGGGGCGCTGTTCGGCGCATTTCAGGGCTTCGTTTCACCGGAATCCTTCACGCTACAGGAGTCAATTGCGGTACTGGCGATGGTGGTGCTCGGCGGCATGGGCCATATCCCCGGTGTGATCCTCGGCGCGGTGCTGCTGACCGCGCTGCCGGAGCTGCTGCGCAGCCAGGCGGCGCCGCTGCAGCAGGCGCTGTTTGGCGAAGTGCTGATTGACCCGGAAGTGCTGCGCCAGCTGTTCTACGGCCTGGCGCTGGTGCTGGTTATGCTGCTGCGCCCTCAGGGGATCTGGCCCGCACGTCATCAGGGAGTCAAAGCATGAGCCTGTTAAGCGTACGCCACATGTCAAAGCGCTTTGGCGGCCTGACGGCGGTCGATAACGTCTCGCTGACCATTAACGAAGGTGAAATCTATGGCCTGATCGGCCCCAACGGCGCGGGGAAAACCACCTGCTTTAACCTGATTACCGGGCTTTACCCGGCGGACAGCGGCGAGTTCGCTATCGCCGGCCAGCCCTATTTCCCGAAAAATATCGAGAAGGTCACCGCCGCCGGCATCGCCCGTACCTTCCAGAACGTGCGGCTGTTTAACGACATGTCGGTGCTGGAGAACGTGATGGTCGGCCGCCACGTACGCACCCGCAACGGTCTGTGGGCCGCGCTTACCCGGCATAAACGCGCCCGCGCCGAAGAGGCGCAGACCCGCGAGCTGGCGTGGCACTGGCTGGACTATACCGGCATTGCGCAGTTCGCCCACTACCGCGCCTGCGACCTCGCTTACGGCCACCAGCGGCGACTGGAGATTGCCCGCGCGCTGGCTACCGATCCGCGCCTGCTGGCGCTGGATGAACCGGCGGCCGGGATGAACGCCGCCGAGAAGATGGCCCTTGGCGAACTGCTGCTGCGCATTCGCGATGATGGCAAGACGCTGCTGATGATTGAGCACGACGTCAAGCTGGTGATGGGGATTTGCGATCGCCTGATGGTGCTGGATTACGGCAAAACATTAACCAGCGGCACGCCGGAAACCGTACGCCGCGATCCGGCGGTGATCGCCGCCTGGCTGGGAGGAAACACCCATGTCTGATCTGTTAACCGTGACCGGCCTCAGCGTGCACTACGGCGGCATCCAGGCGGTACGCGACGTCTCATTCAGCGTGCAAGCGGGTGAGCAGGCGACTTTGATCGGCGCCAACGGCGCAGGCAAAAGCTCCACCGTCCGCGCCATTACCGGGCTGGAACCCTTTAGCGGCGAGATTCTTTTCAACGGTAAAGCGGTACGTCGACGCAAAGCGGAGTCGCTGCTGCGCGAAGGGCTGGTGATGGTACCGGAAGGCCGCGGCATCTTTACCCGCATGACGGTGCTGGAAAACCTGCAGATGGGCGCCTGGCTGCGTCGCGATAGCGCGGCGGTCCGGCAGGAGATGGAGGAAATCTTCGCCAACTTCCCGCGCCTGGCGGAACGGCAGCATCAGTTGGCCGGGCTGCTCTCCGGCGGCGAACAGCAGCTGCTGGCGCTGAACCGCGCCCTCCTCAGCCAGCCGCGCCTGCTGATCCTCGACGAGCCCTCGATGGGCCTGGCGCCGCTAATGGTCGAGAACGTTTTTCGCGTGATCGCCACGCTCCGTCAGCGCGGCGTGGCGCTGCTGCTGATTGAGCAGAACGCGCGCCTGGCGCTGGAGGCCACCGACAGCGCGTGGGTGATGGACAGCGGCAGTATTGTGGAACGTGGCGCCTCGCAGGCGCTGCTGGCCGACGACCGTATCGCACAGATTTATTTGGGCGAAGTGCCCGCTTAACACTAACCAGCATCAGGGAAAAACAATGAAAACAGTCAAAATCAGTGCCCTCAGCGCCGCTATTGTGCTCAGCGGCTTTGCCTCATCCGCCGCATGGTCTGCGGCCAGCGAAACCGTGATTATCGGCCTGGCGGGTCCGCTGACCGGCCCTTCTGCGCGTATCGGCAAGGACCTCGAAAACGGCGCGCAGCTGGCGATTGACGATATCAACAAGCAGCACCCGACCATCGGCGGCAAGGCGGTAACCTTTAAGCTGCAATCGGAAGACGACCAGTCCGACCCGCGTACCGCCGTTGCCGTCGCTCAGCGTCTGGTGGATAGCGGCGTCGCCGGCGTCGTCGGCCACTGGAACACCGGCACCAGCATTCCCGCAGCACGGGTTTACCACGATGCGGGCATCGCCCAGGTCGCGCCGGTCGCCACCGGGCACGCCTATACCAGACAGGGCTTCGACACCAGCTTCCGCGTGATGGGCCACGACGATGACGGCGGCCAGTTTGCCGGACAGTATGCGGTACAAACCCTGAAAGCGAAACGCATCGCGGTTATCGATGACCGTACCGCCTTTGGTCAGGGGCTGGCGGACGAGTTTATTAAGTCGCTGGACGCACAGGGGATCAAAATCGTCGACCGCCAGTACGTCGATGATAAAACCGTCGACTTCAGCGCCGTGCTGACCGCGATCCGCAGTAAAAATGCCGATCTGATCTTCTTCGGCGGCGTCGACAGCCAGGCGGCTCCGCTGGCGCGGCGCATCAAACAGCTGGGTATGAACGCCACCCTGATGGGCGCCGGCGGTTTTGTCAGCCAGACCTTCCTGCAGCTGGCGCAGAAAGAGGGTAACGGCGTGGTGGCGCTGGAGCCGGGACTGCCGGTCGAACAGATGCCGGGCGGTAAAGCCTTTGAGCAGGCCTACCAGGCGCGCTATCACACCCATATCGAGCTGCATGCCCCGTTCGCCTATGACGCTACCCGCGTGCTGGTGGCGGCGATGGAAAAAGCTGACTCCGTCGATCCGGCCGACTATCTGCCCGCCCTGCGCGCCATTAACTACGCCGGCGTCACCGGACAAATCGCCTTTGATAAAGAGGGCAACCTGAAATCGCCAACCTTTACCGTTTACAAAGTCGTCAACGGCAAATGGCAGCCGCAAACCGTACTCGGCGGCGCAACAACGAAGTAACGCAGTGAGGCAATGTGATGAGTGATAATAATGAGCTGGGCATTCTCGCCCGCCGCAAAATTGAAGCCGAAATTATTAAGCCGATTTATGACATCCTGGTGCGCGAAATAGGTAAAGCTCGCGCCCAGGCGGTCATCGGCGAAGCCATTGAAAACGCTGCGATTGAGGCGGGAAAAGCCTTTGCCAGCAAAGAGCCGGACGGCGCGAACATCCAGAGCTTCGTCGCCCTGCAATACCTGTGGGAAAAAGATAACGCCCTCGAGGTCAAGGTGCTGGACGCCGATGACCAGCAGTATAACTACAACGTCAACCGCTGCCGCTACGCCGAGATGTACCACGAGATGGGCCTCGGCGAAATTGGCCACCTGCTCTCCTGCGCCCGCGACGACAAGTTTATCGTCGGCTACGCGCCGGAGGTAGAGCTGACCCGCACCACCACTATTATGGAGGGCGGAAAGTGCTGCGACTTCCGCTATCGCGTGAAGAAGGACAAGTCATGATAGCCATCAACGCTGAACGTCTGTGGTCAACTCTTAACGAGATGGCGAGGATAGGGGCAACGCCGGCCGGCGGTGTCACCCGGCTGACGCTGAGCGACGAGGACCGCCAGGCGCGCGACCTGCTGCGCCAGTGGGCGCAGGAAGCCGGTTTTCCCTGCGAAGTCGATAGCATGGGCAATATGTTTATCCGCCGCGCCGGAAAAAATCCGCAGCTGGCCCCGGTATTGACCGGTTCGCACGTCGATTCTCAGCCGCTCGGCGGCCGCTATGACGGGATTTACGGCGTGCTCGCCGGGCTGGAGGCGCTACGCACGCTGAATGAACGCGGCATTGAGACCGAGCGCGATATCGTGCTGGTCAACTGGACCAATGAAGAGGGGGCGCGCTTCGCCCCGGCGATGCTGGCATCCGGCGTGTGGGCCGGGCAGTTCAGCGAAGCTTTCGCGCTGACCCGCGAAGATCGCGACGGCATCAGCGTCGGCGCGGCGCTGGAGGCCATCGGCTACCGCGGCGATCGTCCGACGGCCGCATTCCCGGTTCATGCCTGTTATGAGGTCCATATCGAACAGGGGCCGATTCTGGAAGAAGAAGGGGTTGATATCGGCCTCGTCCACGCGGCAATGGGCCAGCGCTGGTTCAACGTCGCGCTGGAGGGTTTTTCCGCCCACGCCGGCACCACGCCGATGGGCAGCCGTCGCGATGCGTTGACCGCTTTCGCCGAACTGGCGCTGGCGGTGGAGCAAATCGGCATCGCTCATCATCCCGACGGACGGGCGACCATCGGCATGGTGCAGGTGATACCGGGATCGCGCAACGTGGTGCCGGGTCGCGTCGAATGCAGCGTGGAATTCCGCCATCCGCAGAGCAGCGCGCTGGAGGCGATGGAGCAGGCATTGCATCGCGCCGCGGCCGAACTGGCCGGGCGCGGCGTCCCGGCCGAAGTTGAACGGATTTTTGACTACGCCCCGATCGCTTTCGACGCGCAGTGTCTGGCGCGCAGCGAGCGGGCGGTTCAGACGCTCGGCTACAGCGCCAGACGCATGGTCTCCGGCGCCGGGCATGATACCTGCTATATCAGCAAGGTCGCGCCCGCCAGCATGATTTTCATCCCCTGCGAGAAGGGAATTAGCCATAACGAGGCGGAGAATATTCTGCCCACCTGGGCATAAAAAGGGGCGAACGTGCTGCTGCATAGCGTACTGCTCGCCGCCGGAGAAAAGTAAGCGCCCTTCTGTCGGTCGTTCTGGCGCCGCGCGGCGCCAGAACGACCGCTCACCGCCGTAACGGTCTGCCTGCCCCCTCCCGGAAAAGAGGGAACAACAGGAATAAACAAATTAAAACAATATCTTACACTATTTAACCGCGCCGACAAAAAGCCATTTTCTTCTGGATTATCTGCTAAAATCAGCCAACAGATCGCATACAGCAGGCAAATATGCGGACATAACGGCATCGAATTCCGTTATATTTCAGTTCAATTCCACTCAATGATTTTCGAATCGCTTCTTTTTACTGCTGACGCCAGGGGACGTGTGAAAACGAAAAAGAGATCCTCAGCATCGTCTAATATTCTCCGCTATATCTGGGGATCCGCGCTGGCGACGATTTTTTTAACCACCATTCTCTCCTTCTGGCTGCTTTCCGGCTCATGGGAAACGTGGAAAAGCGCGTATAACAATGTTATCCAGTTCGATATTTTCTAGCGGGTACTACAGGTCTCTAATGACCTGGCCGGTGAGCGCGCCTTCGTTAACGAGCTGATATTAAGTTCACCTGAGGATAAAGAGTCGCGCTGGCAGGTGCTGGTCGCTCATCGCGACATCACCGATCGTGACATGCAGAAGATCCCGAAAAACCTACTCTCTCCGGCGCTGATGAGCGAAATGATGCAGCAGCTGGATCATTCCCGGCGCGTTGCCAACGGCTTTCGTACCGAGGTGCTGAGCGACCCGAAGCTCGCCGACCAGGCGACTCACGATATGGTAGTGGCAACGGATTTCTATCATAAGGCGCTGTTCAAGCGCACCAATGAGTTTCTGCTGCTGCAGCCCAGTGCGCTGGGGCCCATTCTGCGCGCGCTGGCGTTGGGCGAGTTGCGCGATGCTGCGGGCCGACTCGGTCCGCAGGTGCTGATTCCGCTGGCCACACACACGCCGATACCGCAAGCCAACCGGGAAGGATTGATTCGCGGTATCGAACGGATTAATACCGCGTGGTGGCTGCTGCAAACGCAAGGAGATGAGGTCGCCTGGCTTCCCCACTTCCAGAGAACGCTGGAAAACACGCGCCGGGACTTTGAACACCAGGGGATTGCGCTAATCAATCGGTTAAGCGCGGAGAGCGACAGCGGTAAGCCCTACAGCGTGAGCGCCGAACAGTTTGCCGTCGCCTATCACGCCAGCCTCGGTTCGTTTGACAATCTCCTGAACACCTATATGACCGGAGTTAAGGAGCACTACACTGCCGTTGAACATCGGGCCTTAAAGAATTTCCTGTTACGGCTGGTCGTGCTTGGGCTGGTGTATGCCCTGACCATTGCGCTGATTTTCTATATTCGCTCTCGCGTTTTACGCCCGATTGTGCGCTTAAATGAGCTCGCCGCGGCGCTAATTGCCGGAAAACAGCTCCATGTCCAAATCGATGACGATACGGCAGAAGAGGTGCAGGGCCTGTTTTCATCCCTGGGTACCCTCGGGAAAAAGCTCCGTGAAGATGCCCGCATCAGCCGCCAGTATCAGCGCCAGTCGGAAGAGGATCCGCTGACCCATCTGTTTAATCGCCGGGCATTTAGCACCCGGGCTGATGCGCTATTAAGTCAGTCCAGCGAGGCGCTTCCGGCCTGGTTAGTGATGCTCGACGTTGACCGCTTTAAGTCGATAAATGATAACTGGGGACACCCAATGGGTGACGAGGTGCTGGTTGCCCTTGCCAAAACCCTGAACAGGTTGAGCCGTCCGGAAGATGTGGTAGGCCGCCTCGGCGGAGAAGAGTTCGCGGTCCTGTTTCTGGCCGCTTCGTCAGACGAAGTCGCCAGCTATACCGCACGGATTCAGCAGGAAATCCGCAAGCTGACCTTCCATACGACTGGCGATATCACCTTTAAGATCACCGCCAGTTTCGGGGTATCCAAAGGCTGGCAGTGCCCGCTGCCGGAGCTGATGTCGCGGGCCGATAGCGAGCTGTATCACGCCAAGAACAGCGGGCGTGACCGGATTTGCGGTCTCTCCTGAGTTCACCGGCGCCAGCGTACCTTGCCATTTTCATCATGCTGTCGTTTAACAGCGCGAAGAGATAACCCTGATATCGCTTCAGGGTTATCTCTTCATTCGCTTAGTGCTTCTTACGGTTACGGCGCATGTCTATCGTCACCGCCGCAACAATAATAATCCCTTTGATAATATCCTGAACGTAAGCATCGACGCCGACGAAGGTGAAGCCGCTTTTGATTAAGCCGAGGATCATCGCACCAATCAGGGTGCCGGTGATGCGGCCGACGCCGCCCATCAGGCTGCTGCCGCCGATAACGGCCGCTGCGATAGCGTCCAGTTCGTAGGACATCCCCATACTGGACTGCCCGCTGCTGACGCGCGCCGCCAGCACAACCCCGGCCAGCCCCGACAGCGCGCCGGCGATGGTGTAGACGATAACCAGATACTTATTCACATTGATGCCGGACACTTTTGCCGAGGTCATGTTGCCGCCGATGGCGTAAACATATTTCCCGTAGCGGGTGTGTTTCAGCGCAATGTGAAACAGAGCGGCAATCACGAAGAAAATAATCACCGGCATCGCCCCCTGACCAATCGACGTAAAGCTGTCGGACAAGAAGCTGATGGGATTTCCCTGGGTGTAATATTGCGCCAGGCCGCGGGCGGAGACCATCATCCCGAGGGTGGCGATAAACGGCGGGATCCCGGTACGGGTGACCAAAAAGCCGTTGGTTAATCCGCAGATCAGCCCGACGCCAATTCCGGCGCAAATGGGAATGACCGCCGGCAGGTTAACCAGCGACGGGAACATCGGCGACAGGCTATCCGAGGTTTGCGCCAGGCTTGCCGCTACCACCGCGGCAAGGGCAATGACCGATCCGGAGGAGAGGTCAATCCCGGTGGTGATAATGACCTGCGTGACGCCGACGGCGATAATCCCGATAATGGCGACCTGCAGGACAATCAACACCAGGCGGTTAGTGTTCATCAGGAAAGACTGGTCGCGGACAAACCAGCCGGCAATTTCAAATGTCAGGGCGATGACCACCATAACAATAAAGATACCGGTATCTTTCGGTAATTTATGCCGTAAATTACCGAAGAAAGAGGATCGCTCATTTGCAGCTGTTGCGGTCAGTTTCATATTGCTCATTCTCTACACCTCAGTGGGATGCCAACGACAAAATGGTTTCCTGATCGGCCTCGTCTTTGTCGAGGATGCCGGTAATACGTCCTTCGTGCATGACCATAACGCGATCGCTCATGCCCAGAATTTCCGGCAGTTCAGAAGAGACCATAATCACTGCGACGCCACGGTTCGCCAGTTCGCTAATCAGATGATAAATTTCAGCCTTCGCCCCCACGTCAATCCCGCGAGTTGGCTCATCAAGAATTAATATTTTGGGCTGCGCTAAAAGCCAGCGGGCAATTAAGACCTTTTGCTGATTACCGCCGCTCAGGTTATTAATAATCTGATCCATGGTCGGGGTTTTAATATTCAGGCGTCGGATCTGTTCCATACAGTCTTCCGCCATCTTCATATGTTTGACAAACCCGCTCTTGCCGATATATTCCGGCATATTGACGATGCTCATGTTTTCCATCACCGAAAGCACGAGGAACAGTCCGGACTTTTTGCGGTCTTCGGTCAGCAGCGCCATCCCTTTTTCGATGGCCACGGAAGGCGAGTCGATCGTCACCGGCTGGCCGTCAATCAGGACTTCGCCACTGTCAAAGCGCTCCATCCCGAACAGGCTCTCCATCACTTCGCTGCGCCCGGCGCCGACCAGGCCCGCAACGCCGAGAATTTCACCGCGACGGACGCTGAAATTCACCTCCTCGAAATAGCCTTTGCGCGACAGATTGCGGACCGTCAACACCTCTTCGCCAATCGTATTATTGAATTTCGGGAACAGCTGAGTTAATTCGCGGCCCACCATCTGGGTAATAAGCGACTGACGAGTAAATTCGCCCGTCTGCCGACTGCCCACCCAGGTCCCGTCGCGAAAGACGCTAATTTCATCGGTAATCGCGAAAATCTCATCCATCTTGTGGCTGATATAAATAATGGCTTTACCCTGCTCGCGTAAATCGCGAATGATGGTGAACAGGTGAGCCACTTCACTTTCCGTCAGCGCCGAGGTGGGTTCATCCATAATGACAATATCCGCGTTCCACGATACCGCTTTGGCTATTTCCACCATTTGCTGGGCGGCAATGCTAAGATCGCCCACCAGGCGGTCGGCGGATAAACGGATATTCAGTTTATTGAGCAGTGTCTGAGTCTGGCGGGCCAACTGTCGATGGTCGACAAAGCCGTATTTCATCGGCTCGCGCCCCAGCCAGATATTTTCTGCCACCGTCATATGCGGCACCAGGTTCAGCTCCTGATGGATCATGGAGATCCCCGCGCGCAGCGCATCCATCGTATCCTGGAACTGCACCGGTTCGCCCTTCACCCGGATCGCGCCCTTATCGGGACGGTAAATCCCGATAAGGCACTTCATTAACGTCGACTTTCCCGCGCCATTTTCCCCCATCAAGGCGTGCACCGTCCCCGGGCGCACGCGTAATGAGACATTATCGAGCGCCTTCACGCCAGGAAAGAACTTACTGATACCTTCGGCTTCAAGTGCAAAAGCGTTCATACATCCCCCTCCGTACCGCTGAGCCAGAAATGATTATTTTTGATTACGGCTGACAAATTCAGACATATTCTCTTTGGTAATCAGCTGGTAAGGGACATCGATGACTTTTTCGACTTTTTCCCCGTTAGCCAGTTTGACGGCCGCATCCACCGCCCCTTCCCCCTGCCCTTTAGCATCCTGGAAAATGGTGGCGATCATCTTGCCGTTTTTCAGCATCTGCAGAGCGTCAGGGGTCCCATCGACACCGGCAATCAGAATGTGCTTCGGGTTGCTTCCCAGCGCCTGCAGCGCGCCAATCGCCATTTCATCGTTATTGGAGGCGATCGCCTGAATATCTTCCCCGCTGGTCATCCAGTTACTCACCACATCCACGGCATCGTTACGCATGAATTTCGCCGTCTGCTTCTGGACGATCTTGATATCCGGGTATTTCGCGACGACTTCTTCCACGCCTTTGGTGCGATCGCGGGTTGACTCGTTCGCCAGGTCACCCAGCAGAATCGCCACGTTGCCTTTGCCGTTCATCGCCTTCGCCAGCGCTTCCATCTGCAGACGGCCGGCCAGTACCGAATCCGAACCAACGTAGGCCATTTTGTCGGTCAGCGTAATCTGCGGGCGGCGGTTAACGAAGACCAGCGGAATGCCGGCTTTGGTCGCCTGATCGATAATCGGCTTCACGGCATTGGTATCGACCGGGTTGACGATGATGGCATCGACGCCCTGACCAATAAAGTTTTGCACCTGCTGCAGCTGCTGCGCGACATCACCCTTGGCATCCTCAACCTGCGATTTCACCCCCTCTTTTTGCATCTCTTTTTGCATGGCGGTACGCAGGATAGTCAGGAAGTTGTCGTCGAAAAGCGCCATGGAAACGCCGACGGAGAGATCTTTTGCCATCACCGCAGCGGGCAACATACAGACTAACAAAGAGGCAACAATCGTTTTCTTGATGTTCATAGTTGTTCCTTGGGGTTCAGTGATATGCCAGTTCATTGAGATGAAATGAAAAATTCATTTCGTAAATGCGTCTTGCTGCTAGCTGCCGGATCGCCAGCCAAAAGTCTCGCTTCTGACCGCGCTGTTTTTGCACATGTTTAGCAAAACCACCTAATCCAGTGGTTTTTTAGTGAATTATTAAAACAGCAGTTCATAAATCATACGATTTATCACCCGGTCAATTTCAGACGTTTTGTTTCATTAACAACTCATATGAAACTTTTATAATTAAATAACTGAAATGAAAATTTTAAAACCACCTGGTAACAGAACTTTGACAGATCTCTAACATTGCGGCATAAACGCGCAAAAAATGAGAGGCGCTCAGCAGTTTGCAGACAAGTCACCGGCCTGACGCTGGCAATCCGCCAGAGAAGATTTTCCGCCTTAAAAAGAGGGGGATTTGAAACGTCAGCGGCATTTTCCGACGTCTGAGATCGCGCGAGCGCTTGTTATTGCCCATGGTCGCGGCATGACGGGGGCGATAAAAGAGGCGCTAAAGGCCCGCCCGCAGAGGATGAAATATATTGCGGGCACGGGGCAGCATGGCGGGTGGATGACCAAAATCACATCCAGCACGATCGGATGAGGGGTGTTAATGGGGAGATGGTTGAAACCGGGTCATTGCACTCGGCCCCGGCCACCAAAACGCAAAATAGTGACAAAGGCCGCCCCTCACGTGGCCGCAGCATAACGTGAGAACGGCGGCTCTATACAGGCAAAGCTAGTCCGTGACTTTCAAAGCCAGCTCATAGGCACTGGTTTTTCCTTCATCGCGCGCGCCGCCCATCTGATACACGCGGACGGTATATTTTCCGTTGGTTGCCAGGCGCTGCTCAAAAGCACCTTCTGTCATCGAGCCATTAAAAATGGTTTCGTTCGCGGGGTTGATCACGTTGAAATAAGGATGAGGCCATTTGCTCTTCAGGGTGACGTGCATTAGCTGACCCGCTTTTGCCACCAGCGTGTAATCTTTCACATCGGCGCCGCTCAGGGCATTTGTAATGGTGGTTCCGCTGGTGCCTTTATCGAAATGAACCGGGATCGTGTTTATCTTATAACCCGCCATGACAGATAATGGTGCCAATAAACAACCTGCACAGATCAAGCTACCAACAATTAACTTTAAATTTTTCATTTAATTAACACCTTATGTTTTTATATCTGGTGTTATAGCACATAAGGTATTCCAGAAAAATTTCAGGAAATAGATTGAAACGATTTCACCGTCATCTCGCGATGAAGTAAATCACTATAGATAGCGGTTAATATCCCACCGGGGCGAAACTCTTTCTTTATCCACTGCGTCACCTGTCCACTGGCCGCGTGCTGGGTCGCCAGCAGCATTCCTGAATCCTGGCGAGGGTTATGAATCTGGCGGGTAATCAGCCGGTTTTCCGCCATGGCCTCACGAACCATATAATCCGGCAGAAAACCAATGCCTTCACCGAGGATCTGGCACTGGCATTTGGTATTAAAGTCCGGCACCAGAATCGCCTCCTGCCCGTGCAGTAACCAACCCACTTTCTTATTAATCGTGCTGGCGGTGTCCTCCACCATAATATTGGGGTAAAGCCGTAGCTGGCTTTCTGCTATCGGTTCCGGCATAAACGCCAGCGGATGATCCGGAGCAATGGCGAAGACCCAACGAATGGCGCCAATTTCAGTGTAGTCAATGCCGCCACCGTCGAGCAGCGTATCCGGTGCGCCAATCGCGATATTAGCCTGCTGATTAATCATCGAATCCCAGACGCCGTTATACACCTCCGTGGTAACGGTAATTTGGCAGGTTGGAAACTGTTTTTTGAGCACCTGCAACAGACGCGCCGTATGTCGCGGCGTATAAAGCAACTGGTTGATGCAGATACGGACCCGGGCCTCAATACCCTGGGCGATGGTATCGATGCTGCGCTTGATGGCGTGGAAATCATTGAGCAAATCCGTGGCCTTACGGAAAAGATAGTAGCCGGATTCCGTCAGCTCGATGCTACGGGTATTACGGGTAAACAGCACCACGTCCAGCCCCGTTTCCATGCGCTTGATGGTGTAGCTGATGGCTGATGTCGTTAGCCCCAGCTCGTCTGCGGCTTTGCTGAAACTACCAAAGCGCGCCGCCGTGGTAAACGCCAGCAGATTTTCTTCAGTAAAAATTGAGTTCATTCGCCCGCTCCTGCTTTCGTCAACCGCCCATTAGCCCTAACCTGCAATCGACTCTATTTCCTGTCCCTGTCATCGGGCAATCATTTTTGAATATCTTTTAACACCATGCGCAGGGTCCGCCCACGCGGGCCGCGAAATTCTCCGCGGCGCCATGGTTCAACGCGGGCTTTTTGAGGTTGCCTCGCTCAGTTTTCGACCGGTATATTCGGAAATCAGCCCTACGCCGTTGCCGGCCAAAAAACCCAGCAGCGTCACCGGCCAGTTCATCCCGGAGGCGAAAAACAGCGTCATGCCAAGAAAACCGCCGGGAATAAACGCGGTGAGGGAAAAGCGCCCTTGCCAGACAATCACCGCGGAGAACGGCACCGTGGTGATAACGCTGGCCCAGAAGGATGACATTCCGGTGGCCGCAGTAAGTCCACCCGCAGCCATTGCCGCCAGAAATGCCCAGACGACGCCGGTGTAGTTAACAAAAAGACTCTTCACAAACCCCTCTTTACCGCCGCCTGCCGCATAAAAACTGCAAAAGGCGACAAAGCCGATCGTGCCCAGCAATCCCCAGCTCGGATCAAGCCCAACCTGCGAGGAGATCAGCTGCCAGATCCCGGCACAAAGGCCGACAGTAATCCCCGTTGCGGTGAGTCCGTTCATCTCTTCCCCCTCGTGATATTGGTCGTGGAAATGGGTTTCGTTCGGGAACTATATAGAAATAATCCCTTCTTGAATTACGGGAAATCGCCTGCAAGAAACAAACATTGCACTGCCGCACAGTCTGCATCCATTATTAAAAAATATTCAACAATCAGTGGGGTTATCGCGAATAAAATTTAAGCGGGTTCTTTTATCTATTTTTGGTTGCTATGCTCAAGCCATCAAATAGTTTCAGCCGCAACAACAGGAGCAAGATGATGACCACGGAAAATATTAGTGCTGAATATCTTTTGGCCGCGGAGCAAGGTGACGTCGAACAATTAAAAGCCTGTTTAGCGCGCGGCGTCGATATTAATGTCAGCAATCGCCAGGGGCGAACCGCTATTACTCTGGCCAGCCTGAATAAACATTATGCCTGCGTTTCTGTACTCATTGCCGCTGGTGTCGATATTGATAAGCAGGACCAGACCTGTTTTAACCCGTTCTTACTGAGCTGCCTGAATAATGACGTCGAGCTGCTGCGCTTAATTTTGCCAGCTAAACCTGACCTTGCGCGTTTAAGCCGTTTCGGCGGCATCGGTCTGACGCCGGCCTGCGAAAAAGGCCATCTTGAGATCGTTAAAATTCTGCTGACCGAAACCGATATTAACGTCAACCACACCAACTTTGTCGGCTGGACACCGCTGCTGGAAGCGATTGTCTTAAACGACGGCGGCGCAACGCAGCAAGCGATCGTTAAGCTGCTGCTGAACCACGGCGCCAATCCACATATGACCGATAAATATGGCAAATCGCCGCTGGAACTGGCATGGGAGAAGGGCTTTGCTGAAATCGCCCACCTGCTGGTCGCCGCCGGTGCCTGAAGAAGGAGAATTGCCATCGACACCACCTCACGGCGGTGTGTGCAAGCGCTAACTGCGGATGAGAGCTTTCTCACTCAACGCGGCGGCGGACGGGTCGAGCAGGTCTTCTCGCGTGCGGTCAACCTGCTAGTCCCCGATAAGCCAGGGCTCCTGACGCTGCTGTGCGCCGCATATGACAACGCGCCCAACAGCTGTAGGTTAGCACTCACCTACTTTGACAACCTGTTCCGGCCAGGGGAAAGCGTCCGGTTCACCGATTCAGGGATTTACATTGGCCATGATAAATGGATAGACATCCACCGCTGTGAGCGCTGGCAAATGCCAGGGGCCGTATTAAGCGCGGCAGCATTTACCCGGATAGCCTGGCGACGATGGCAAAACATTATCATTGAGCAACTGCATGAGGACGACACGTTATTTCTTTATCGCGGTGACAATCCGTTTTATAAAGCGATGGGGCGAGAATTACAGCATCGACGGGAAATATTATTTAATGCGCTTCAGCAAAATAAAAACATCAGTGCCGCCATTGCTAATATGCTCGGCCTGGGTATTGGCCTGACGCCCTCGGCGGATGATTACCTGGTAGGACTTAGCGTTATTTTATTTATTCATGGACACCCGGCCAATCAATACCGGAATGAATTTTTAGCGGCGCTGCAATGTGCCAGGCATAACACCACGCCGCTCAGCGCGATTACGCTGGAGGCAGCGATTAATCAGCGCTATCGCGAAAGTATCGCCGGGTTGATAAATATCATAATTAATCAACCCACAATCTTTTCTATTGAGGCAATTGCCGATATTAAAAATATTGGCTCAAGTTCCGGCAGCGACATGCTATTGGGCATGGCGGATGCCTGCGCGCTGAGCCAAACGTATGGAGGGAATTATGTCAGTTAAAATAGTCGTGAAGAAGAATACCTATTTTGATTCCGTCTCATTAATGTCGATATCCACCCGCGCCAATAAGATCGACGGCGTAGAGCAGGCATTTGTAGCGATGGCGACCGAAATGAACAAAGGGGTTCTGCATAACCTGGGACTGCTGACGCCGCAGCTGGAAGCGGCGAAAAACGGCGACCTGATGATCGTCATAAATGGCAAAGACGGCGCCGATAACGAGCAAATTCTGGCCGAGATCGAAGCGCTATTTAGCAAAAAAGCGGAAAGCGGCCAGCACGAAGCGCGCTATGCCACCCTCGCCAGCGCTAAAAAGCATCTTCCGGACAGCAATATGGCGGTTATCTCAGTCAACGGTCTGTTCGCCGCCCGCGAAGCACGACAGGCGTTACAAAGCGGCCTCAACGTGATGCTGTTTTCCGATAACGTCTCTCTCGAGGACGAACTGGCGCTGAAACAGCTGGCCCACGAGAAAGGTCTGCTGCTGATGGGGCCAGACTGCGGGACCGCCATCATTAACGGCACCGGTCTGTGCTTCGCGAATGCGGTACGTCGCGGCAACATTGGTATTATCGGCGCCTCTGGCACCGGTAGCCAGGAGCTGAGCGTGCGTATTCACGAGTTCGGCGGCGGCGTATCGCAGCTCATCGGTACCGGCGGTCGCGACCTGAGTGAAAAAATCGGCGGCATGATGATGCTCGATGCCCTTCAGATGCTGGAAGCGGATCCGCAAACGGAAATTATCGCCCTCGTCTCCAAGCCGCCTGCCCCGACAGTGGCGAAAAAAGTGCTGGAGCGCGCCCGCGCCTGCCGTAAACCGGTGGTCGTGTGCTTCCTGGGCCGCGCCGAACCAGCGGCCGACGAGCAAGGTCTGCAGTTTGCCCGCGGCACCAGAGCAGCGGCGCTGAAGGCGGTACTGCTGAGCGGCGTTAAGCAAGAAAATCTCGATTTACCCCCGCTGAACCCGGCATTGATTGCTGACGTGCGTGCGCAGCTCGCACCGCAGCAGAAATACATTCGCGGCCTGTTCTGCGGCGGTACTCTGTGCGACGAAACCATGTTCGCCGTCCTGGAAAAACACGCCGAAGTTTACAGCAACATTCAGCCGGATCCGGCTTATCGCCTGAGCGATATCAACCACAGCATCAAGCACACCTTCCTCGATTTCGGCGATGACGACTTCACCAATGGTAAGCCACACCCGATGATCGACCCCACCAACCGCATCAGCCGCCTGCTGCAGGAAGCGCGCGATCCTGAGGTTGCGGTGATCGTGATGGACTTCGTGCTGGGCTTTGGCTCGCACGACGATCCGGTCGGTTCGACGATCGAGGCGATCAAAGAGGCAAAAGCCATTGCCGCCGCCGATGGCCGTCAGCTGACGATCCTCGCTTACGTTTTAGGCACCGATATCGATACGCCATCACGGGAACAACAGCGCCTGATGCTTAGCGAGGCAGGCGTCATTCTGGCCAACAGCAGTACCGAGACCGGCCTGCTGGCACGTGAACTTATCTGCAAAGGGGAGAACGCCTGATGAATCAGTCACTATTCAGCCAGCCGCTGAACGTTATTAACGTCGGGATCGCGATGTTCAGCGATGATCTGAAAAAACAGCATACGGCGGTGACTCAGCTCGACTGGACGCCGCCAGGCCAGGGCAATATGCGGGTGGTCAATGCCCTCGACGCGCTTGCCGATTCAGCGCTGGCGGAAAAAATCGCCGCCGCCAACCAGCAGGCGCTGGAACGCATTATCCAGTCGCATCCGGTGCTGACGGGCTTCGACCAGGCCATCAACGTGGTGCCTGGGATGACGGCAAAAACCATTCTCCACGCCGGGCCGCCGGTCACGTGGGAAAAGATGTGCGGGGCGATGAAAGGTGCGGTCACCGGCGCGCTGGTATTTGAAGGGCTGGCAAAAGATCTTGCTGATGCCGCCGAACTGGCCGCTTCTGGTGAAATCACCTTCTCACCATGCCACGAGCATGACTGCGTCGGGTCCATGGCCGGCGTCACCTCCGCCTCCATGTTTATGCATATTGTCGAGAACAAAACCTACGGCAACATCGCTTATACCAACATGAGCGAGCAGATGGCGAAGATCCTGCGCATGGGGGCGAACGACCAGAGCGTTATCGACCGTCTGAACTGGATGCGTGACGTCCAGGGACCGATGCTGCGCGACGCCATGAAGGTGATTGGCGAAATCGATCTGCGCCTGATGCTGGCGCAGGCCCTGCATATGGGCGATGAGTGCCACAACCGCAACAATGCCGGTACCACGCTACTGATCCAGGCGCTGACGCCGGGCATTATTCAGGCCGGCTATCCGGTCGAACAACAGCGTGAAGTCTTTGAGTTCGTCGCCAGCAGCGACTATTTCTCCGGCCCGACGTGGATGGCAATGTGTAAAGCCGCGATGGATGCCGCCCATGGCATTGAGTACAGCACCGTTGTTACCACCATGGCGCGTAATGGCGTCGAGTTTGGCCTGCGAGTCAGCGGCTTGCCGGGAGAGTGGTTCACCGGCCCGGCACAACAGGTTATTGGCCCGATGTTTGCCGGTTATAAGCCGGAGGATTCCGGTCTCGATATCGGCGATAGCGCGATTACCGAAACTTACGGCATTGGCGGGTTCGCTATGGCAACGGCGCCGGCCATCGTCGCACTGGTTGGCGGAACGGTGGACGAGGCCATCGATTTCTCCCGCCAGATGCGTGAGATCACCCTCGGTGAAAACCCGAACGTCACTATCCCGCTGCTCGGGTTTATGGGGGTACCGACCGCTATCGATATTACCCGCGTCGGCAGCAGCGGTATCCTGCCGGTGATCAATACCGCCATCGCCCACAAAGATGCAGGCATCGGTATGATCGGCGCCGGTATCGTCCACCCGCCGTTTGCCTGCTTTGAAAAGGCGATTTTGCGCTGGGTCGAACGTTACGGCGCTTAACAAAATCCCCGGCCGGCGGCGAAAGCGCCCTGGCCGGGCTGCCCGTGCAATAAATCGGATAACAATAACTCCATTACCTTCTGTACCGGGAACCTACACGATGAAAGAACTTGTGGTCGTTGCCATTGGCGGCAACAGTATCATCAAAGATAACGCCAGCCAGTCAATTGAACATCAGGCTGAAGCGGTGAAGGCCGTGGCGGATACGGTGCTGGCCATGCTGGCGTCGGACTACAATCTTGTCCTGACCCACGGCAACGGACCGCAGGTCGGGCTGGATTTACGCCGCGCTGAAATCGCTCATGAGTGCGAAGGTCTGCCGTTGACGCCGCTGGCCAACTGCGTTGCCGATACCCAGGGTGGAATCGGCTATCTGATTCAGCAGGCGTTAAATAACCGTCTGGCCCACCGCGGCGAACAAAAAGCGGTGACCGTCGTTACTCAGGTCGAAGTAGATAAAAATGACCCCGGCTTTACCCACCCGACGAAACCGATTGGCGCATTTTTTAGCGAAGCCCAGCGCGATGATCTCCGGCAGAGGCATCCGGACTGGCACTTTGTCGAAGATGCCGGGCGTGGCTATCGGCGGGTGGTCGCCTCGCCGGAGCCAAAGCGCATCGTGGAAGCCGAAGCTATTAAAGCGCTGACCCGGCAAGGGTTTGTGGTGATCGGCGCTGGCGGCGGCGGCATCCCGGTAGTCCGCAGCGCGCAGGGGGATTATCAGAGCGTTGATGCGGTGATTGATAAGGATCTCTCAACCGCGCTGCTGGCACGGGAAATTCACGCCGATATTCTGGCTATCACCACCGGCGTTGAAAAAGTGTGCATTCACTTTGGACAACCTCGGCAGCAGGCGCTGGGGACGGTCAATATCAGCGACATGACCCGCTATATGCAGGAAGGCCACTTTCCGGCCGGCAGCATGTTGCCCAAAATTGTCGCCAGCCTCGCGTTTTTAAAGCACGGCGGCAAGCGGGTGATTATCACCACCCCAGAGTGCTTACCCGCAGCGCTACGCGGGGAGACCGGCACCCATCTTGTGCACGACTGAGCAAATAAAGAACAAAGAAAAAGGAAGATCCATGAATAAAGACAATAGCCGTCGCGAATTTCTCAGCCAGAGCGGAAAAATGGTCACCGCCGCCGCCCTGTTTGCCGCCGCCGCTCCCGTCGTTTACGCCGGCGAGCGCTCGATATCCACGACGTCCTGCGACAACCACAAGGTCATCAGCCCCGACGACACGCACTACTATCTCGATAATGTCCTGCTGGAAAGCGGTTTTGAGTATGAAAATGGCGTCGTGGTACACACTCGCACCGAGCGGCAAACCCTCGAGATTGCCGACGGTAAAATCATCGCGCTACACAACAATCAGAGCCACCCTGATGCCTCCCTGCCCCGCTATGATGCCGGCGGTAAGCTGATGCTCCCGGCGATGCGCGATATGCATATCCATCTGGATAAAACCTTTTACGGCGGCCCGTGGCGTTCACTCAACCGTCCGGCGGGCACCACGATTCAGGACATGATTAAGCTTGAGCAGAAGCTGCTGCCTGAGCTCCAGCCGTATACCCGCCAGCATGCCGAAAAACTGATCGACCTGCTCCAGTCAAAAGGGTCAACGATAGCCCGCAGTCACTGCAATATCGAACCCACCTCCGGGTTGAAAAACCTCGAAAATCTGCAGGCGGTCCTGGCGCACCGCCAGCCGGGTTTCGCGTGCGAGATTGTCGCTTTTCCGCAGCACGGACTCCTGCTCTCAAAATCAGAACCGCTGGTACGTGAAGCGATGCAGGCCGGCGCGCACTACGTCGGTGGTCTCGACCCGACTAACGTTGATGGAGCGATGGAGAAATCCCTCGATACCCTGTTTCAGATAGCGCTGGATTATAACAAAGGGGTCGATATTCACCTGCACGAAACCAGCCCAGCGGGCGTCGCGGCGATAAACTATATGGTGGAGACCGTAGAGAAAACCCCGGCGCTAAAAGGCAAGCTGACTATCAGCCATGCTTTTGCGCTGGCGACATTGAACGAACAGCAGGTTGATGCCATTGCCAGCCGCATGGCGGCCCAGCAAATCACCATCGCCTCCACCGTGCCGATCGGTACCTTGCACATGCCGCTGCAGCAGCTGCGGGATCAAGGGGTATTTGTAATGACCGGCACCGACAGTGTGATTGACCATTGGTCGCCATACGGCCTGGGCGACATGCTGGAAAAAGCCAATCTCTACGCCCAGCTCTATATCCGCCCCAACGAACAGACCCTTTCGCGTTCGCTGGCAATTGCCACCGGCAACGTACTGCCGCTCAACGATAAAGGCCAGCGCGTCTGGCCGAAAGAGCAGGATGAGGCCAGCTTTGTGCTGGTCGATGCCTCCTGCTCCGCCGAAGCGGTGGCACGCATTTCACCGCGTACCGCGACCTTCCACAAAGGCAAGATGGTGTGGGGCAGCGTCGGCGCCTGAGCATGAGATAATCCCCCCCGGCAAAGCGGCGCTTTTGCCCGGCGGCGCTACGCTTGCACGGGCCTACAGACCAAATGTGGTCGGTAGGCCAAATGCGATCGGTAAGCCGAATACGGTCGGTAGGCTGAATGCAGGCAATAGGCCGAATGTGGGCGGCAGGACGAATATGGTCAGTAGGCCGGGTAAGGCGCAGTGCTTTCGCCCGGCGGCGCTACGCTTGCACGGGCCTACAGGCCAAATGTGGTCAGTAGGCCAAATGCGATCGGTAAGCCGAATACGGTCGGTAGGCTGAATGCAGGCAATAGGCCGAATGTGGGCGGCAGGACGAATACGTTCAGCAGGCCGGGTAAGGCG
>NZ_MTEG01000042.1:0-28958 GCF_002108615.1 Klebsiella sp. YJ | reverse complement strand
GGTGATCCCCTGGGCGAAATGCGCCTGGTAAGCAGAGTTTTTGAAATGTAAGGCCTTTGAATAAGACAAAAGGCTGCCTCATCGCTAACTTTGCAACAGTGCCCCTTTCCCCATATCGAAGCTTGAAGACTGAAGACTAACCCCTTCAAGGAATGGCGAACACCATGGTGACTGTACAACCTCTACTATTTTTACTGGTTGGAAAAACGACAGTTGCCATCCTACCTCTGGGACCCCATTTTGATCTGTGCAATAACATACGGGTTGTGACGGTGCAGCCCCTTCTGGTGAGGAGCCTACTCCCATAATGCGCATTGGAAAAATACAGCTCCAACAGATGTTTTTAATCAAACCTTTCCAAACACCGGCCGATTGACAGATTCCGCTACCCGTCTCAGCCCCAATCGCCATTCCTGGTAAAGCCAGGCTGAGCATGACAGCAGTGAATGCTGACAAAAGTAACTTTCGTATCATTGAGCCGCCTCTTTTTCTGATTGCTGATTTATACGCGTATACTCGCGTACATCTGCCTGAGCAAACTGCTGTACTTTGAAGTAGGTTCCTTCAACCGATATGATTGTAGGGGTGGACTTAATCAGGAACCGGCTAATGATTTCAGGGTTGATCTTGTACATCTGCCCATAGAACTGGCCGCGCAACTCCTCTAAATGCTTCCAGCCATCATCACGTTTGATTCGCGTAAAAATGGGCATAACTTTTCCTTCGCCGAAACGGTGACGAAACTGTATTTTGGCCCATGTCAGCTGCTCAGAATTCATTGGGTCAAAAACGATCATTGTCAGTTTCTGTGGAAATTGAGCAAGAGGATTTCCCTTCTGCCCTGCGGCAGCAATGAGGTTACCTTGGTTATCTCTAATATCTTGGTTTACCTGAATTGTTGGGTCGATATACCAGATTTTATTCTCGTCAGATACGGGAAGGGACGCCATCCACTGATTTTGCCAAGTTGATTTTATTGCGTTCTTTTTGGCCGCCTCCCAGTCATATTTATTACTTCTCTCCTCAAGTTCCTGTACAATACTTTTCTCTTTTATAGGGAATGTTTGGGCTGAAACCGGGAAGGTTGTTTTTTCTGGGTTTTCCTCGATCTGTTTCATGAAATACTTAATGTTAATCGACCCACTAATCTTGTAGGTTTTATCATCTTTTCTGTACACCATCGTTGGAACTTCTTTTACGCTATACTGGGTAAAACTTTCCGGATCGAGGGTGACTAAAGGTTCTTTTTTTATTTTTGCTTTAGATATATAATCACGCAGCACTACCTGCATCTGAATAAGGTTTTCTACACCTTCCTTAAGCCCCCTGAACACCACGCGCGCATTGTTTTCCGATGCTGTTTTAATCAGGTCTATCAATACATAGTCTGGCATGCTGAATGATGCAAATATTGTCAAGCCATTATCAGTCGATAGTTCTTCATTTTTGTTGTTATCTAATTTACGTTCGAAGTCCTGTGCAGTAATCCCCGACTTCCCAAACATTTTTTCAACGTTGGAAGACTGGGTTCGCATTGACTCGTTTTTTGACTTGTTAATTGTGTCTGCCTCTTCAGAGAAGGCCTCTGTAGACTGATTCTTTTTTATGTCCTGCGCAATATCACTCATCGCTTCCGCTTCACGCAGCTTACCTGTGTGTTCTATCACCGCACGCACACTGTCGGAGACAGAGCTGGGATTGTACCGGGGTGTGCCGACAATCGACTCTATGCTTTGAGTCTTTGCATGATCAATAGAGTCATCGGCATATGACAGAGATGTAGCTAACAGGCAGCTAAAAAGTAACTTTTTAATACATTCAGAAGATGGCATATGCTTTTCCTGTGATTGTCGTTTCTGGTATTGTTCCCCAAAAACGGGAATCCCATGAGTAATCGGTCTGGCCAACTACGAAAATGTGTCCAGCTGGAACCGTGATTTCACGGTTCAGAATTTGCGGTTCAATATGGTATTTTTTGGCAATACGCCTTCCGTCAACCCGGAAAATACGGTCGCCGTTTTTAACGTATGTTTCTGTAATCTGGATTTTGTCCCCACCCTTACCAGCAACGATTTTTATTACCTTCTCCCCAGGTTTAATGAATCGAACATCTCTGTCCATGGTGAAGTTAATCATATCCCCAATTTCATAGCCCTTATCATATTTATCCACCATGTAATAATCAGCTGGAATACAGCCATGCAGGAGTCCATGCCCCAGAGTGAAGCGGGAAAAGAACAGATGCATTAATACCGAGATGATCACCAGGTGCAGAATCAGTGATTTATCAACTCGTAAAACACCTCTTCTGTGCGGAGAAAGATATCTAAGGGACATCAACATGAGATGGGTCCTGAATGATTATTTCAGGATATTATGCCCGAAAGGAAGAGGCCATTTGCTGAATAACAAGATGATTTTAATCATTTACCAAAAAAAATAGCCCCTGACTCAGGGGCTACTCAAGAGAATGACTTATGTCAGTTATTCAACGTAATGAAACTTGTCGCTGAATCACCGCTGTCATCGTAAGCAGTTATAGACACCACCAGCTTACCCTTATTTTGAGCTTTGGACAGTGTTGCAGTACTTCCGAACACACCACGAACCTGATCATTCACCTTCCAAACATAACTGGAAATCTTGCCGTCAGGATCACTGCATTTTGCAGTAAATGCCCAGCTCAGTTGCGTTTCAGTGTATGTCAGGTTACATGTAGGAGGCGTGTTCGGTATCACGTCAAAATCAACCACAACAACCCCTCTCTGACCCTGCGTACTGACAACGTCCATTTCCAGTTTATAACTACCTTCCATGATGTTCTCAAACGTCTGTGACCAGTAATTTTTGCCACCATCGACAGGCTTACCATTCAGCTTAAACGTCACATTGTCAATTGAGTCTGCCGAGTGGGCCAGCTTAACACTGGACCTCAAGGACAGGTCCAGCGGGGCCCTCATGAACTTGTTAGAGTATTTGGGAGTAACGCTAATTTCCATCGGACTCTGTTCGTTCACGATAAAAGTGTAATCAACCCGGGCTTCATTGTTCCTGTTATCCTTCAGGACATACGTCAACGTATGTGTACCCGATTTTGTTACCTGGAACACTTTCGTCCCGTTATTGTCGCTGGACAGCGTCATCATATTTTTGTCGTATTGCCAGTCCTGGGTGAACACAACTCCAGGATAAGAAACATCCACACCAGAGACTGATACGGTGAGTTCCGAAGGTATCATGGTGTATTTCAGTTTTGTATTCAGGCGTGGCTCCGGGAATTTGTATACCCAAGATTTTACGCTGATTTTCCGTTTTGCTATGGTTCTGTCTTTTGCCTCCGGCATGTAGGCCTGATACGTAAACGTTGCATACCCACGTTCATCTAACATGTCTTCGGTCAGGACGGTATCAAGCAGCCCCCCCTGTTTTACGCTTCCATCAGGGAGCACCCACTCCTGGACAACTTTAGCATCAGATGAGTACTCGATATTAGGGTTCGTGTAGGTACCCTGCAAAGTAACTTTTTTACCTACCTCTACCTGCGAGTTCCCCTCAACCTTAACCGACAATTTCTTATGCTTAATGACAGTGACACGAGCACGAGTTTCTTTCCATGCCGATTTCCCGGCCATTTCGTCGGTTTCGGTATACCGTACTTTTGCAAAGATATACTTGGGCACCTCCGAGGACGTAATCATGTATTTAACCCCCCCCTCAGTCCATTCCTCTCCATCCTCTGACCACTGGACTTCAACTGCACTACCTTGTACATCTTCATTGTTATCAGTCAGTGTCACCGGGATGCTGTGCCCCTCAAGAACCTTTCCAACCGAGATAACAGGTTTAGGTTCCCGGTAAGCAACCACCGTGAGATTATCGGTATATGAGACCTTACCTGTGTATTTGTTGGTCAGTTTGGCGCGGTAAAGCCACTTACCTACTTCTTTTTGTTTGATGCTTACGCTTCGAAGTCCGGTCATATCTTCAAGCGTATTCCAGGTTGATCCATTGTTACTGGACATCTGCCATTCAGTTGGACTCAGGGAATCATAATCATCGGTACTTTTCGTTCTGAATGAGACCATTGCTGACAGAGGAACTCGGCCTACAATAAGCGATTTAGACAGCCCACCTTCGAGGTTGGCCCCTTTATACACCCTGATACTTGTTGTTGATGTCTCACGTTTGAGTACAAAATCTTTAAACGGACTGCGTACCGTAGCTACTGCGATGATGCGGTGACTACCCAGAGTCAGATCGTCCATGTTGAGCTCACCGGTCGCAATCCCCTCAGAGTTAACGGGCAGATCACCGGTCAGAGGAGTTCGCTCAGTTACCGAAACATCTTTACCGGTTTCTTCATCCGTAACCCATTTAGAGGTAACTTTGTAAACCACCACATCCCACTGCCCCATTGTGGAGGCATCGTACAATGTACAGTTACAGCTGTTATTCCATTGGCCGATGTTTACCGATACCGGTACTTTCAAACTCGTTGCTGATTTACGCTCTGCAACTTTCATATAGGCACGAATACTGAAGTTTGGAACAGTATAAACTTTGAGCACACTGGATGACTTTATACTGGCTTCATTTTCGTAGGAAGCTTCGATGTTTACATTCGTTTGCGTCCACAATGGCGCTGCAGGTACTTTTATACGCTCAGAATAAGTTACCGGCGTATCACCACCTGATTTATTCTTGTAGGTTTTAGTTTCAGCGTCCTGGCCTTCAACCTTAGTTGTAAGGACAACGTTAGCCGGTACTGATTTTGCAAGCACCTTAGCTGCGTCCCCACCAGTGATATAAACCAGTGCTGTATCCTTACCAAGAGTCTCTACCGTTTTACTCATCTTGTATGAAATTTCAGGTGCAAACGGTTCAACGGCTTTAACGGTTTTACGGTTATGAGTGGCAATGGCTTTAGAGCCTTTTGTATTAATCACATAGACGTTGTAGTCAAGGACGTTATCGCCAACTTTAGAGAAGTAACCCGTCAGGCCAGGAACTTTAGACTTCGAGTAAAATTCGAGACCAGATGGAACGTTGTTCCACTGAACATAACAGGCCGTTCCATAAACCGCAGTTCCGAACTGGCTAAGAAACGCCTGAGCGTCTTCTTCAGTAGAGAAAATCTTACAGGTATTCCCTGATTGCTGAGTAACCAGCGAAGTGTAAGGACGGACGTAACCGTAAATCGTAGACGCTGATTCGATGGACTTCAGAGTGAAAGTCATCGGCATATAGGTAAAATCGATTGAATAGGTTTTGGATATACCGTTAACATTCTCAGCAACAACCGTCAAAGTATGGACTTTGTTTGTTTCGAGTGACGGCATCGGCTTTAACCGGTAGATCCCTTTGACGTTTGTGGGAGTGTATGAAGCCATGACGTTATCAATGACAACGCTCTTGATGTCGGCAACACCCTCTTCGCCCTGGAATGCAGCAATAACGATCTCATTCAGGAAGTACACCTGGTCCCGCTTAACAAGCTCTGAGCCGTCCTTGAAAACGGAAACAGATGGTTCATCAGACAGTATAAGTTTAGATTCCGGTTCGGTATAACTGGAATCATTGCCCGCTGTATTAGACACAGAATATGTTGCAACGTAAGAAGCGCTGGCCAGATCGCTTATATCAAAAAAATAAACAAATTTACCCGCAACTTCCTGATATCCGGCGACAGGTTGAAGAGTTCGACGGGACGGAGTTGACCAAATTTTGTTAAAATTAAGCTCCGTACCATCATCTAAAGTAACTTTTGTCATTGGAGAGAAGCTACCATCAGGAGCAAGTGTGAGCGACATTGCAGCAGGTTTCCACCAGTCATTGGTATCTGACCGGGCAGGAACCGAGACAGCTACAGCGATCGTCTGCGGAGCAACGTAGATATCTTTATCTCCGATCTTGAATGACCGAGCTTCTTTAGAGACGTTCCAGAAGGTATTGTCTATCGCTGGAGCGCGGTAATCCCAGCTTAATCTCACCTTAGAGGTTACTGGTGGGGAGAAGTAATTATTGAACGAGTTTAAGGTTACGCCTACATCCCTGCTTCCGAAATCGGAACTCCCATCACTGATGCCTACGCTTCCGGTCGTTATAGAACATTTTGAGGCTCCTGCAGCAATGGCGCAGGATGTCCCAGAACCGACAGACGCGACCATATCGTAGTCTCGGGGTTCAACGGTTATATCAATATTTGAGAGTGTCTCGTTTTTAATGTATGACGTCAGTGTTGAACCGGAAGAACCGTTGCTCATTGAACCTTTTATAGAAGTAATCACAGGAGCTACAGGCGCAACAGTCTTGAAGTTGTACTCCCCTTCCTTGACTATGACTTTTTCACGTTCTGAGCCCGAGTAGTAAACGATTTGCCATGGAAGTTTGATATCCCCAGCGATCGCAGGGATGCCCTTCAGTGAGAACCCATTAGCAATCGGCATACCGGAATTATTAGGTAACCATTCAAACACACATTTCAGGCTACCAGCCGTACTTTTGACATTAGGATCAGAGGACACCTCGCATCCCTCAGATACCGGAATAGCTGTAACCGTACTTTCTTTCACGAAGGCCGTATTTACTTGTGAACTGGTAGAAAATTTGACATCTGGTAATGACGTTTCCAGGGTACCGGAAACCATTATCGATTCTGCGTTTGAAAAAGCACTGAACACAGAACAGAACATCAGGAAAGAGATTTTATTAATTTTAGTCATGGAACGCTCTGATCGTAGTTATGCCATAGTTACATCTAATGTATCCTATGAACAGAGCGTATTTTTCCCATTAAGGGAAGTATCTTCATTGAAATTCCCGTAAAACGGGAATGGCTGTACAGAAAAGTTACTTTTGTAGTTGAGCATTTGCATTAAGACGCATGCACGTTAGAACCGCGTCAGATGGAACCCCTGGATTTCGGGCCAGTATGACGGATAAGAGGAAAAGACCTAAGCGAAGGCAGGCGGCAGGATCAATACTAATTTTATGTATAAAGTTAATGTCTCGCTCGTCTTTGTTGATAGCTACAACGCCCCCCTCCAACATTGCTGTGGATTTACCATCAAAAGTAACTTTTACGTTTTTGTAGACTTGCTTATTATGGTGCTTTGTTTTTTTATCTTTCAGAACAGCCTCACGAGTAAGGCGAAGAAACGCCATACACAAAGCGATCACTTCATCATCACTCAGCTTTGTTGAAAAGGCCTTTTGCCCAGTCCAGTCAAACGCGCCCGGCTTAGATGCTAAAGGCCCAGCAAGGATAAGATTCACACTGCCATTTGTCTCAGAATAATTGAGCTCAAGTGCAGTCTTGCCGGAATTAAATACCTTTTCATTTCGGTAAGGTTGATGCTGTGGAACATCATTATTTATATTTTCCACCAAATATGTCCTTCACCTTCGTTGATTAAATCCTTCACCAGACCAATGTAGGTATTCCCTCCAGATTGCTTCATCGCAAAAATATAAGCACTGGTCTCTAGCATTAGATAGTCTCCCGATGGAGCACCAGGTGGAACCTCTGTAGAGCTAAGACTTTTAATGTACTCCTTTTTAACAATAGAAGGAATGTTGTTTATCATTATTGTTTTTTCATCAACGATCTTAAAATTCATACTGGTTTCAGCGCCCGCCAGACTTGCGGCATGAACCGAGTTTTGCTTAAAGCTCGACAGGCTTGGTTTATTCATAGTTAGAGAATAAATACCTAGCAGGGTAATAAGTGGAACTATGAAGAAACTAACTTTTTTAATACTCACTATCTTCATCGTCATCAAATCCCCCTTGGGTCTGGCATGCAGTAATGTAAAGAATTCTAAGTTGATGTAGGAAATTTTCTGCTGTAGCACCACCTACAAATGTTATCATTCTGTTAATTCTGATGCCTGCATCTTCAAGTTCAAACTCAGCTATTCCACAATCCGACATTATTGTCATCGTGTTTTCATCTGGGTCTTCATCAAGCGAAGGGGGTATAATAATGGATAAGATAACAGTATCTACTGGAGCTATTTCCCAATTGTGTTCCTCTCGGGCCATAGGAATTATCTGAATAAAATACCCATCCAGGATCAAAGAAAGTGGATTGCGGGTGTTGTCAGCAAACCCAAAATTACTGGTTGCTTCTTCGAAGTTTAAGCCAGAGCGCTCAATAATCTTGAGAAGTTCCTGCTTTCGTACCCCATGGTAAATCATGCCATCTGTCATCTGTAGTTACTCATGTGCTTTGATGGATAGTGTGTCGCTAAAAATCATACCAAAAACAAAGTATTCCTACCTCAGCCAGAGTGAGAAAAAGTTAACTTTCGCTCTGAACCTGTAGGTTTATCTAATCTTAGCTTAACATGTAAGCTACCGATATCTGCACCGCTCATAATTCTAAGGGCTCGTATTATTCACTTGTTGAACTAGATCATCAATCGAAAGGAACACATTACAACGCGCCAAAAGTTACTTTTATCAGAATGCACACAATTTAGCTCGAATAAGAATCTGGATTGTGATTTGGTAACAGGATCTTTAACTTTAGCAATCAGAGTATGCCTTGCTTTTACATTGCAGTATCACCATTTAAAACAATAAGTTATAACGAAACGCCAAGTGTTTGATAACATGCCTTTTCACTGGATCTGCGCTTACGAATGTGGCACTGAGGTAATTCTTTAACCTTGTAAAGAATGAGTGAGCCCGCGCTGGAGGTCAGACCTTTGGTTGCATTTAAACCACGTGTGTTACATGCCTACATGGGAATGATTCTCATCAACTATTAAAAAGTCACTTTTACATAAATCTAACAATGTACTGAAAAAAAATATTGTAAAAATAGCTTTTTTCCTCTCTGGCGACGTCATCACATCCCTCATAAATGTATGATCACACAGAGGTGATAAATGACTATTCTTTCAAATCTAAGTATTGACCTTACTGATTTTACAGGACGAATTCTTATCGTCAGTGACCTTTATGGACATTTTGAACTGTTACTCAAGGGCCTTTCAAAACTGACCCAGTCCGGTGATGAAGTGGTTGTTATAACTACTGGTAATTTGTTTGACTGGGGCCCTTCTCCCTGTCAGCTGCTTGAGGCAGTGGTTTACAAAAAATTTGGTGACAGGAAAGTTCATTTTTTCACTGTGGTAGGTTTTCATGAATTACTTATGACTGATGCTATTACTCAAAAGTACCTTAAAACCTTCAGGTACTTTCCGGATACACATACTCGTAAACACTGGAGAAGTTTAGGTGGAAGCTGGCATGACTCTTACGACCAGATTTTGCTTGAACGTGATATTTATAAAATCGATTACCCACTGGTAATAAATCTCAAAACAAAACTAGGAACATACATAATTGGTTCGTCAGATATCCCCCACGATGGTGGTGACTGGAACACTCTCATGGCAACCTTGAACAAGTTGGATAACCAAAACTTACGCATTATGGCGAGTAATATAACCAGAACTAGGTATTTTCTAGAATCAGGAAAGACAATACATGATATATCGCTTGTAGTATTAGGAGTGCATCAACCTGACCAATTAAAACGAATTCTCTCAGGGCAAACTGAACTAGCTAAATCAACCTTGTGTCTGTTCCCTAACAACTGGGATGGACTCTCAAATGCACCACTTGATTTCAAAATTAGATTTCTTGACATCACTGAAAGTGAATATGGGAGTTGCTATGAGTTTTAAGAATTTAGCTTGTGTTATCTTATTGTTACCAAACGCAAGCTACGTAATGGCAGGCTCTCAGCTCCAGCTAAGTTCTGATGTTATGGTTGACCAGAAAATGAAAAACATTGTTGTCCAAACAAGTTATTTTAAAAACAAAATTGACAACACAAAATTTATTCGAATTAGCAATCACACAAGATCATTCCCATTAATCCTCTCCTTACCGGAAATTAAATACTCTGTCATCATAAAAAATGGACACAGTACGCTTCTCTCAGAAGATGATGGCATGATTTGGGTAGAACCTGGGAGTAACGTCATACTAAAAATTAAAGAAGCTGAAAAACTCTACGATTTCATTCCAATAGTCTACATTACAGGGAAAAAGAAACCAAATGTACTTACTGTTTTACCCGGTAAAGCAATTAGTGCTGCAAAAGAGACAAAGCTAATTGAATATAAAGTTTCACCAAATCAAAAAAGAATGTCACATGATGACAAGGTTGTTAAGCTATCAGGCTTTGGTAATATAAATAAACTGAAGAAAGGTTTTTATGAAGTACAGGTCGACAAATTTACTTCTGTGAGCTTTGATAAGGAGGCTTTTATAATTACCCGAAATAATATGCTTGCGGGATCACAATATTACACTAAAAATCTTGTTGCCTATCCACATGAAAAAATAATAATGAACATTAGCGGAGAAACTCATGTTGAAAAATAGTCTGATGTTCCTTGTAATAATTTTACTAACAGCTTGTCAGCACCCCCCAGGATGGCATAAAACGCTACCCGCGATTAACTTTAGCCCTGTTAAAACAGTTGAAATGCCAGGGAAGGTTACAGGGGAATATTCTGTTCGCGTAGTCAATGCAGGTATCGACGTATATATAATAATTGACAATGGTTATAATGAGTTTATGACTGTAGATAAACTTTCCTTATACGGGAATCGTTGCGGATATGAGTCTCAGGGGGAGTTGCTCATTCCTCCCGCTGCAGTCAGTACATATATGGTTCCTAATGTAGCATTATTAGGTCTGTGCTATACAGATGATATAAAGTTGATTTTCATTAACAATACATTCAATGGTTTGTCCAAGGATAAGAAGGATACAACTGTCCCTATTGAAGTGATGATGCAGTTTAAGCTTACTTCTGCTAAAGAAAAAGAGGAATTTAATGATGTTATTTATAGCTCGTGGAATTAAAAAAGTTTGCTTAGCTGGATTCGCTATTGTTCTGACAACAAGTGCATCATGGGCCTTTACCTATACGATTGACTCAAATCCCCAAGGAGCTGTAGTCATTAATGTGATCACAAAGCAAAGAATGGGTTTGACACCAATTAAAGTGGATATACCAGATACACAGGAAGGAAAAACATTTGGTATCCTTTACAAAGACTACCGAAATGTTGCCCTCATGATATACAAACCAGCACCAACCGCAGAGAGAGCTTTTACTAATAGTCCACCCGTTGTGGTCACTAGCGCTCTTCCTGGTGAATATCCCTTAAGTGTAAATATTGATGAAGTACGGGATAAAGTTGTTGTGGATTTGCGTCCAGTCATGTCACAACCTGTTACTTTACAATAAAAAAGGGGCTTATGCCCCTTTTCTCTTTAAGCAACCTGCCTTGTTTTCATGCCTAACTGTACTAGCTCTTCTTCATAAACCCTGTCAATTGCTTCGGCATACGTATATCCGTCATTAACAAGGTTCCATATTTTACGTCGGTCAGACGGGTCTGTAGTAAAACAAAGTTCCATTTTACGATCAACATAAAGACGGACGATTTGTTGCACGTTCTCAAAACGAATCATAATCTCTGAAAAAACATACTTTACAGTCCTGATCATCTTCATCCGTTCATATTCTGATGCTGATGCTGAAATATATTTATTTTTCTCCATTGAATCAATCGCCTCTGGGCTCTGCTTCATAATAAATTTCCATGGTGAGTTGTTGGCTATCGCTACACCGATTGGCGACTTGTAGAAGTCTTCGAAGCTCTGTGTAATACAGATCCCTGCACAGTTTGTTTTACGGAAACGACGCCATGCTGCTTCAAGGAATTTAGTAAAAAAGTTAACAGCAGCATCATCACCATTACTTTCGCCGATATACTCCCAGGCCTCATCAAGTATAAACAAACGACGACGACCATCCTTTTTAATAAACATAGCATGCTGTGCTGCCTGGATTATCGACATTAACACAACCCACTGAAGATGTGGTGTAGGTTTGAGTTCTTCAAGTTCAAGTACAATGAAGCGGCTATTAAAATTAATGGGTGGCAATGATGTTGTAAACCTCCTACCGTAAATGCCGCCTTCACACCAAGGTCCAAGTTGAATGCCTATATCTTTAATTTCTTGTTTCTCATGCTTCATGCATTTTTTAGCGAAGCCAGTAACTGAAGGAAGATATCCATCTTCAGGGCTATTTGATTCCTCAGCAATAAGACGAAGCATTACTGCTTCCTGTAAAGAACTAATGTTACCATTACTTGAAGCCATTAGTTTTAGTTGATTCAGAACCATGATTGTTTGAGCAATAATGTCTGATTCTTTACTTTCTTCACCTGAATTTCCCGTTAATCCCTCCAATGATTCATCTCCTGTATATTTTCTCACTAGGAAAGCGAAAGGGTTAAGAGAAAAGGTAGCGTCAACTCCAAAATCAATAAATTGAGAGTCCTCAAATTGCTCAGCAAGCCCTTGATATGAACGTCCGATATCAACAACAAACACCTGAGCACCATCTGGTGACGCATTAAATTTGCCATTCAGGTCCAGAGGCGGATCGTATTTATCTGCCGTAAGCAGATCTCTAATATCATCAAAATGATAAAGCGGATTTATATGCTCGCCAGAACAAAGATAGTTGAGAATAATGTTGTTTGCTGCAAATGATTTACCTGCCCCTGAGGTAGCCCCAACGCATACGTTGTAACTGGCTGAAGTTTCGAAAATATCAATCATAACCAACTGTCCCTCGCGGGTTACAAATGGAATGACTGGATTTGTGGAGTTTCCTTTCCAGGGGCCAAAGATAGGAGCTAGGTGAGCCGCACCCGTATTAGTCATTACATCACCACGATCCATATCTCTAAAAGTCGCCGGATCATTACATAAAGGTAAAGCCGACATGACACCTGAAAAACAAATATAACTATCATCAGCCACAACGATTTTTTTCTCGCTGTAATAGTTAATCAGACTTTTTGCAGCTATTTTCACTTTTTCCAGTGTATTATCCATGACGATAAATGTCATGTAAGTTTGTAGTAGTTTAGCTTTATCCTCCAACTCTCTAGTCAATGCCGAGTAATCCTTGTCCATATCGGCAAGGCGAGGAAGATATTTTAAAACAATAGGTATTTTTGACTGATTATCTGTTATCGCTTTATAACGAAGATACTCTTTCTGTATTTTCTTTTGATGTGGGAATTGTATACAGAAGTTGATAATAAAAGGAGAGAAAATGGTTTTGCTTCCAGTCATCCAGTCAACAACCAACTCGTAAACAGCACCAAAGTTGACATATTCAGGGAATTTTGTCATCGACAAATGCTTAAAATATCGTTGAGCTGTCTCATCATCATCAGCAGACAATGACGCGAAATAATCCTCCCCCACCTCATATTTCCTTCCTGGAATGTTGACCTGATTATTTAATGGCATTAATGTACTAGCTTCAAGTCCACCATATTTCCATCTGGAGTCTTTTCCGGGGTTTAATATTTTATCAACACTGTACAACCATGTGTCAGCATTACCAACAATTGGTGACAAGGTTAAACCTTCTAGTTTAGATAGAAGGTCTTTAAAAAGGCCATCCAGTCGCATGGATTCGGATTCATTAGGAGAAAAACCTTTAATAGGTATCCTAACCGTTACCCACAACTCGAAATTCCTAAGCTTCAAATCATCAGCTTGCGTGATCTTAATGCCATCAGCTTCTTTCAAAGGCTCATATTGACTTTTTGTCAGGTAATCCAGTGAGTATACGGTAAGAAGATCCGCTTTTTCATTATCCCTACCTCCCATCCTGTTACCTCTGCGACGTAACCAACGGGACAATGATATGTTGACATCCGGTAAAGCAGCCAGTGTCATTTGCATAATGGACTCCGCAGGAAAATCCATTTTAAACAGATCCGTCAATAGGTTTTGTTGGTTATCATACAATCCAGGAGAAGGGTTGCAGACAAAAAAGAAACCTACCGCGTTATCTTCCAGCAAAAAATAAGGGGCATCCACCATTCTGTCGACCACGGGAATGAAGTGCCCTAAGTTATATCTTTCAAGTTCTTTTGCGAGACGTGAATTGTTCATACTGTTACCTTACATTCCGTGGAACACTATATTTATGCGTGTGGCTAGAAAGAACTACCGGTAACCCCATTCGCCGTTACGCCTTTAGTACTACGTTGCTGCTGCTGCATGTTGTCACGAGCGCGTTCCTGAATTTCCAGTGGGACAATTCGCGCCGGATTTTTTAATGCTGAATCACCTGCCACCCACGTTTGAGGCTTAACATTGACATATACATAGCCAGGGAGGTTCAAAGCGTCGTTATCGTCTGTGTAAGGCGCGATAAGCACACGCATAACTTTGCCTTGTCTTAACACAGCCAGCGGCTCAGGAGCGATAACAGCTTGTCTCGTACCCTGTACCTGATACTGACGCTCTTGATATGAACTCAGCGTTGGGTTTACCGGCTTGCCATCAAATTCTGAATACAGTCCCTTTCCTGCTGGTACGCGCTGCTGCGACACATAACTCGCTGTTGTCAGCGGCTTCACCGGCTTAGAAGTTCCGGTGAACAAGGGTTTAGGGCCAGCACTTACTACCGGTTTCTTTGGGTACTGCACGCCCGGTGGCGGAGTCAACGACGTTGGATATTTGCTATCTGCAATATCCTGCTTTCCCTCATCACCTTCCTTTTTTAAATATTTGAGATCGTCATGATTGTTAGTTGCTTCCATAATTGCCCGTGGCCCCATACACAGCACACCTTTTTCAATACCTGGGCAGCTGCTCTCAGATTGACCTATGCACCCTGATAAAGAAGACACCGCAGCAACAGACATGAGAAATTTCGTGATGTTGTTCATTTATATACCTTATTTGTTAAAGGGATTTTTAAGCAAAGGTTGTAAATTCAGTTTTAACCAGTTTTTATAATCAGTCGGTAATCCATTGCCCAACACTCCATCTTCACGAACTACAGATGGGATGCCTTGAACGTTATAAATGGATGCCAGGTATAGACCTGTAACAATAGGTTCTACTGAACAATCTTTCAGATTTTCATGAGGAATAAGCCGGTTGTTTATATCTTTTGATTTTCCTAATAACGACTGAAGAATATCGTAATTGGTAATTTTACCAGCTTTAACAGAGCACCACATTTGTTTTACCCGTTTAGCTGATTCGCCAGGGCTGGGTAAAATAACAATATCAAAGCGAACAAGTTCCCTTTCTTCATTCATCTTTTTCAGAAAGTCAATACAATCTTGACAATCAAGAGAAATGAATATAACTGCCTGTCGTTTGAGGGACGGATTCCCGAACTGGATAGTAAAGGCATCCTCAGGTTTGAACGGTGCTTCGTTCAATGGTAAAAAGTAACTTTCTCGGATATCTGATATCGATTGAACTTGTTTTTTCCTGAGAACATCATAAACTTTACCTTCTGAAAAAGAGTAGCGACCCGTTGTGGTAACTAGGGTGAGGCCACTTCGCTGATCCTCAAATAAAAAAATCCCACCCGTCGGTAAGTAGACAGCATCCTTTGGCTGGTAAGGACTAAGCTTGCTAACTAATCCCCTTGACGACTGATTTAAAGCGAGACCATTTTCAGCAGCAGCGCGTGTTAACGCCGCAGCTTCTGCATCATACTTATCAGCTGCAGCAGAATGAGTTGAATTGAGTAGTGCTATACACACGAGCAACTTGATAAGTAACTTTCTCATAATCACTGTTTACCCTCAAAATATTTAGGGTCTATACCATATTCAGTCAGTTCGCTTTCTACTTCTGATTCATCTATGTAAGCTACTTCATTTACTGTTGATGGTCGTGTAATGACATAATTCATATCGAGCACCAGGAAATCACGTGCCCGGTAAAGTGCCATCAACTTGCGAATATAAGGGAGATAACCTTCACCTTTTCCATTGTGTGCTTTTAAATACTGTTCATTTAAAGCAGAAGGGTTAAGAACGGCAATTTTTACGCTCTTATGAAACAGTCCTACTCCTTCATTCATTCTCTTCCCAATATACACTGAAATACATACCAGGATAGCGACGACAATGATGATTTTAACAGCCTTTTCGACTAAAGAATAAGACAGTGAGAATGTCAGGCTTTTCTGTTCGCTTGACACTTTTTCAAAATCAGCGTCATGTTGGTCTTCATCTTTAACTGGTTGAGTCATGTTTATTTCGCCGATAAATTGGTTGGGATGGATGCACCACTAAGAACGACAAAAGTCGCATTAATACCCGGAGAAAGCTCTACAACTGGCCACTGCTGATCAATCATGTGGGTATACCAGTCTGTCAGCTTGTTTAATCCTCCTGAGACCATACCGCTTGCACCCACAGCGCCAAGAGCACCAATATTAGGTCCCTGGTATTGTGCTTGTGAGTTAGGGTCGATATTCAACTGGCTAACTTTGCTTGGGCTCAGTCCCTGCGCCAGCGCACTAAGTCCACCTGCAAAAGCACTACCCATAATGGCGTTACCGTTTCTGGAGATAAGCGTACCTTTGATACCGGCTTTACCATCGATTTCACTAACAGCGTATGCCTCCAATTTGATATCAAAGCTTTTGCCTTTAGAATTAACACAGCTCAGACTAGTTGTGCGGATATAGACTCGTTCAGAAGCCATATCTCCACGAGCAGTACCTAAGAGGTTGCAGTCACGTAGATCCATTCTGTAGTTATTGGGTAAAAACACATCGCGTTTAACCCTGAACGTTACTCCCAAAGGTTCTTCTTGAGACGACAATGATGTCGGCGCTTCAACACCTGTCACCAGAACTGCATACAGTTGAGACGTAGCAGGCAAATACTGGTCTTCAGCACGCTTTGAGTGGCGAGCATTGCTATCAACCGGCTTAGTACCATCTCCTGCGATAGCAGCTCCAGGTCCAGCTTTAACGACCCGCTTTTGATTCGCGTTAGTAATGTTCTTTTCAACAATTGGTGTGACTTCAAGAACACCGTTATTGGCCGTGGTAATGCTGTTGCTGGTTATAGTGCGTACCAACTGAGTGCGTTGAGGCGCAATCCCTCCTGCAACTGGTATTTCCTGATTGCGATTCCCTTCTGCATTACGGTTTAGCTGATAGGCTGGATTTTGCTGCTGATTTTCATAGACCGGCTGGCCTACGCGGTTATCAAGACTACGATTGCTCGCAGGTCCCTTTCCATTCTGCATATCAGAGATCTGTTGGTTCAGTTGCTTAATTTGGATTTTAAGTTCAGTCAGCTCACTGGAATTTTCGGCCTTATATTTTTCCATTTGCTTTACCTGATCCAACATGTTTTGTTGATCTTTACGGTTTTCCTGCTGAACTGTTTGCAAAAACCTTTTCTGACCTTCTTCATCCATATTGACGATGGAAGAAGTGTCAAGCAAGTTAGTCACAGGCTTAATTTTTTTAGCTTTCTTGCTCGAATCATCTCCGCCCATAAGCGTGATGGTTACCATCACAAGAGCCGCTAATGCTAGGACAAGCAAAAAAGCAATTCGAATTGCTTTATTTTCTTCCCACAATTCCTTCAGCTTCAAAGTTTTCATTATATTGACCTTTATTACTTGGTGGTAAATATCTCTTTACCCTCAATGACCTGACCTTTTCATCTATCTGCGGTACAGAGTAAGGAGGCTCAGCCCGTAAATTTTTGAAAACGTTATTTTCGAGTTGCTCATAGAACTGACTATCACTATCCAGTTCAATGTGAGGCAACTCTATTGCCTGTTCATTGGTTTTCTGATCAAGTGTGGTGATGCTTTTTTCATCAAAACTTTCATCCGGTTTTGAATCAAAGCTACCCTTTCGAGTGAAATCCTTATCAG
The DNA here is from genome assembly GCF_002108615.1 of Klebsiella sp. YJ. Taxonomy (NCBI): domain Bacteria; kingdom Pseudomonadati; phylum Pseudomonadota; class Gammaproteobacteria; order Enterobacterales; family Enterobacteriaceae; genus Klebsiella; species Klebsiella sp. YJ. The sequence continues at coordinate 11,173 of NZ_MTEG01000042.1, read as the reverse complement.
ATAGCAATTTGTCAGAGTCATATACCTTAAAATCATCAAAGCCAGGGGGCGCTGATTCTTGCACTGTATATTCCGATGGCACAATTTGAACTATCGCGGTGCGTTCCTTTGCTAAATTCCCTATAAAAAACCCCATCCCTAGACCGACACTGAACAAAATGCCCCAAGTGAAAATTGAAAAGTTACTTTTTTTTGTCATTCATTAATCAGACTTGGTCGTTTAGTTACACGTGACTCCCGTTCCTGGTAAAGCTTGTCACGAAGGATATACAGCTCAGTTTTTTCACCCGGTTGTAAGAATGCTTTATCAAAGATTGCGGTAGCAATCACACCTGGTGTTATGCATTTTTGGTCATCAACAACCGATGGATATGTCAGTGTGTTTTGCACAAGAATGACATCAACCAGTTCACGAGCCCCAATAAGACGTTGCCCAAGTTTTGCGTAAAAATTAAACCGGCAAGGGGATTTTTCGTTATTAGGTATAACCGAAAGTTTATCTAGTTGGAGTGCAAAACCGGTAGGTACCTCACCGTTAGCAACGGGATAAAGAATATCTATTATCCTTTGTTTGCGGTCATCCTGAGCAATAGCTTTTTCGTCAAGCTCACCCGATTGCGCTTTTTCAAGAAGTTCTTTATTTGTGTTTTCAGCGATATGGCGATCACGTTCAATGGCCATGTTTCGCGTTAACTGTGTTTGAACACGAATCATAGCTCCCGGTACATCGATGGGGATCAATGTCAGGTTATATGTTGATTCAGGAACCCCTTCTTCGGACAACATGATACCTATAGGCGCATCTTTTACAGTTGTTATAAAGACACTGCCACCTTCTACATAGATGGTTGTATCTTCTGACGGTGCAGTTGTAGAAACGCTTACGTTCTTAAAAGTCGTCTGGATACGGTTTTGTAAACCTAATGAAACAGGGAGAACAATGTTTCCACCCGGCGGCACCGTGACGTTTTGCATTGGCTGATACCGTTTTTTTGCTTCGTTTACCGCTTTCTGCCCAGGCCCCTCAGAAGGGGTATTGTTCAACAGGGAATCGGTCATTGACCGAACCGCTGGTGAAGAAGCACTCGCTGGTGAAAGTCCGGGGGCAGCAGGTAGTGCAGTTGTCGGGCGGTTCGAATTAACAGGCGGCTGATTGCTGTCAATTGGTGGTTGATTAACAGCCACTGTCCCCGGAACTTGTTTAACTGCATTAGTTACAATATTCATAGCTTCGGCGGAATCTGGTGGTTCATCGAAAGCTTGTGTATTCACTGCCGACGCCGGAATACTGAACGGTTCATCTGCATGAACAAATGGAGCCAGCACGTTTAATGTGATTAGTATACCTAAGAGTTTTCTTTTCATATTATTGAGCTTCTGCTTCGTTCAGTTGCTTGTTCATATCGGTATTTTCAGTGAACTCTTTTTCCAATACCTTCCCGTTAACTGTAACTTTTTTGATATTAGGGGTCCCTGAATACTGGTTCAGATACAGTATTCGAGGTCGCCCACTTTTCACACTCAAAACCATCTCGTAAGTCCAACGCTCAGTTTGTTCCTTATCAGAGACGTTTAGGAATTTAGTTTTGCGAGTACCCCATACATAAAGAACATTATCACTGGGTAAAAAGTTGACGTCCTCTGCAACAAACGTTTGATCAACCTTTCTGGCAAGCATTAAATCCGAGGCTTTTTTGAGTTCTGCTTCTAACTCGCTCTGTTTAGATGCCGGAAACATCTTAAGAATATAACTGGTAACGAAAGTAACATTCTTAGGGTTAATGTTCCCCAATGTGGTTGCTATAAATAGCCCCCATTGCGTCTTATATGACTCACTGGCCTTACTTCCGGCAACGGAAACTTCCTCAGTCATATCCGGAGGGATGGCAATGACCTCAGTTGTGGAAAAAAAGACCACTTTAATTACCAAAAGGCCAGCAATCACCGTCAATAATCCATTGTTTAAGATTAATTTTTTGTCACGCTGAATTAACTGACTGTAGGTAAGTTCAGCACCCGTTTTCTTCCCTTTTTTGGGAGGCTCGAGTTCTTTTGACAAATTCAGGATGGACTTATGACGCTGAATTTTATCATTGCTGTAACTTTCAGTTTTTTCATGCTGGACGTCGTCAGCCTCATCATCCTTTGATTTATCAACTGTCTTCTTCTTCGGTACAAACCTGAAGAAGTTCATGACGTTCTCTAAAAGTGACTTTTTCTCGTTCATTACTTCTCCGGGGTTAATTTAGCTGTACAGCACTCTCATAAAGGGATCAGAGAAATATCGACTCTGGTAAACAGTTCTTCCAGGAAGAAAACCATTCCACCAAAGTTTATGTTTCAATCTCCCCCGTACAGAGCTTTCCTTAGCTTTGTTGTATGAGACCCAGTAAACAACTGCGGTTACTGTGGCTATCGTCATGCATTCAAAAATGTTCCCGAAAGCCAAGAGTCCCATAACAACACCAATCTGCTTTGCATCAAAAAAGAGAATCAGCAAAGGTAAATTAATCCGGTATGGAAAGCGGTATGTGTAGTTATTTTCCATTCAGTTACCACCAGTAGTCATCATGCTCTCTATTGTACAGGTAATAAAAAGGGGACTTTCGTCCCCAAATTGTTGTTTTGCTCGTTTAGCAAAAATTTTTTTTAAAGCACAACACCCGCATCAAGGAATCCGGTGATGATTTTTTCGCCGTTAGCCAAAATCATCATCATAAGGAATGAAACGAGTGCCAAACCCGGGTTCGGACGGCCGATGGAGAAGTAGAATGCAGAGATCAGCATACATGCGGCCAGGGCCTTCCCGGGCGCGCCACTTAAAGCTTCTGAAAGTTGGGTCCAAATTTCACCCAAGGCTCCGTCATCCCCGCCCGCCAAAGCAATAGATGAGAACAACGCAGCGCACAACAGCGCAATAAATACCTGGAACATTTTATTGCTAAGCATATTACGCAGGCTTTCAGCCAGAGTGTAGTTAGCAGTAGTGCCGCTCATAGCCATTGATTTCTGGATCATTGTGAAACTCCTGAATGCGAAAATTGTATATGTATTCTGGTGACTAACCAGCAATTGGAGAATACCCTGGGTTAATTTTTGATTTTCAAACTAAGAAACAAATTTTTTAAACAAAAAAGAGAAAACGCTGAAGTTATAAAAGTTACTTTTCAATGAGTTTTTTTCTTATCGACATGTCATTATCAATTAGTTACAAATTGCGCCCTGTTTCATTCATTTCACTTTGCCAAAGAAAACATATTGATTTTAAAGTAGATTTTGACAACTTATTTTCTCCCGATATCTTTTTTATCCTCCTGTACATTCTTGGTTTCTTCGAAAAAGTCACTTTTTTGTCCATGCAAACACTGTTTTTGCGATCATAAAAGTTACTTTTGGACCTGATAAATTTAGATGTCCTTTAAAAAAGTGACTATTGGTCACCATCTTTATGTTCACTTCTGCAGCAAGGACAACCAGGGAGTTGAGAAAAGTCACTTTTTGGCTGTGATACAGTTCAGGTGTTAATTTTCCCCTTCCAGCTTTACTACCATAATTAGTGGGTCATCAAAAGAGGCGCACAAATCCTCCAAAAATGGTCCTAAAATGTAGAGAAAATGGAGAAATTTTGAATAAATTGTAACCCACGCAACATATTGATTCTTAATATTTTAATGTCATTTTTAGAATAATTATCTAAAAGACTACGGTTACACATAGCACGTTGGAACATAATCAGCTATAGAAGATAAAACTTACGCTTTTACCCTCTTCCCATGGGCCATTTCTAAATGTAAATTTAGGAGAATTCTTATGTTTGTCATGAAAGGAATATCATGAAAAGTCGGATGGTAGAGGTCGCTGGGTTAAGTCTTAAAATTACCTTACATAACAATATGTTAGCTTTGAGTTATAATATTGACGGGCTCAGTATTTACAATACAAGTCGTATTATTCGCAACTCAAAACTAACCGAATCTGAGATTTTCTCAAGAATTGACGCTGATTTTGTTAGCAAAGTTTTTTCTGTAAATATCAAGCAGATAAACAACATCGTACATTCTAATGTCTGCGTAATACCTATACAGACTCAAGCTAAACAGGTTAACGTTGCAGCTGGAGTAATGGCGTCTTGTTTCAAGAATTACTGATTAATCGTATAGATACCATAGGGATAATCGGAAGTATTACCGCTCCCCTGCTTGTGATGTCAGCTGGTTCTGGTGACATAAAAATACCCCCTTACCTAGCGATCTTTTCCTGATAGGATTGGCATATTTGTGAGGGAGGTAAATATGTGGGTCACCAAAGATAATGAAATTATCTCAGATGCTGAACCGGATTCAGACGGTTTTATGGAAGTTCGCCGTCCATGCCCTGACTGTTTAGGTTCAGGTATAAACTGCCTCCAGTGTGCTGGTTCTGGCTCATTGCCGCCTGTTATGGAAAAAGTATATCCTGTGTACGAGTGGGCTTCTAAAAACTCTCTACAGATGCCATTTAAATCACCTGAACAAGCACTTATTAAAAGCTTTCTTAAAGTTATTTTAGAGGCTCCCAATCAGGGTAAAAGTAATTTTTACTCAGCACTCATCCAAAAATTGGATAAAAGTTACTTTCCTACAAAGTTACAATTTCGATGTCTGAAACCTAATGGGTATAGAAAAAGTTCAGCAATCGGCCTTCAAGTTCGGCCCTTTACTGCCAAAATCGGTACCAAACTGTATCTGGCTCTCACCGTAATTAAAATTCAGGTGCTCACCAGAAAATACTCTTCTGAGAATTTTTCGTCTTTACTTTTGGAGACCTCTGACCACCGGCATTTTATTGCTTATGATACGCACCCATCAGGGTTCAATCTGGGCAGTATAATTAATTGCAATATCCAAGTTGTTAAACGACTCTGGGTTAATAATATGAGTATATTGCTGGTGAAAATGATCTCATCTTCTCTGATTAAGTGACAGTGGTTACCAAACAGAAATTATAAGTCTTTTAAAGAGGCAATACTTACTCGTTATGAATAGTCATAAGAATTACAAAGAGTTAGGGTTATTGCAGGATTTTTTTAGAAAAAACCATAAAGCTACTTTTAATTGTGATCAAAATAAAGTTGAGATCACCTCTTGTGATATCACTCCACTTCTTGTTAAAGGTAAAAGTAACTTTCAACAGGCTAAGTTTTGTTTATCCGGACCGGTGATGCATTTGCGGTATCAACCTTTATGGTTTGCTATTTTGCTGGGGCTGAACGCGAGACAACCAATCCATCAAGAACTTCAGTTCAATATTTCACTTGTTGAACTTATAGAAAAATCGGGACGTGTTTGTCAGGCACTCGGAATCAGGCAAGTCAACTATACACTTGCTGAAGTTTCTTACTTTTTGTTGCTGCTCATAGAGTTCAGAATCGAGATACAAAAAAGTAATATCTGTCAAACCTGCTCGGTTTTTACAGAAATCAGTCACGATATAGATTTTCAGTCTATCAGCATGGCTAGTGTTACTATCAATCCTAGAGTGGTTGACAAACTTTGGGAACTGACTAATTCGGCGTCTGTTTTTTTGACAACTCTCTTTTTTGCCAAGCGCCCGGAACTATACTGCCTACTGCAAAAGTTACTTTCAAAAACTGAAGAGGTTTCCCTTAGTGACATTGCTCCTGCAACGTTTCAACACGTACAGTTGTTATGCCGTCATGGCCTCGTCACCTACACTAAAAAGCATAAAATACTTGATATTCATAGTGTTAGCGTTTTAATTGAAGGTCTCTACCCATTGTAAACAACCAGTAAAAGTAACTTTCATAAAAAATATTCCAAACTAGCTTTTTTGACCACATAGCGAGAAATTTTTACAAAATAATACTGTACAGTCTAATTTCAGGATTGAATCAGTCATAGGTAAGAAAATGAAACAAACAGCTGACTTTTTTATCTCTACAGAGCGGAACGGGAGGCTAGTCAAAAATTTGCGGGAATTTAGTGACGCAAATCCTGACATTTGCCACAAAGCGGTTAATGGCCAACCGTTTATGATCGATCCAAGGGCATTAGTGTTAGTTCCAAACTGGAACTGCCGTGAGATGGGCTTGGGTGAGGCATACTACAAATTACCTAAACCTGCCGAGCATATTCAGAATCTTAAAAAAGCATTTCTGAATGGGGCAGACATTGACCCTATAACTGTCGTTATTGTTGACGGTAAACCACTTGTTCGACAGGGGAACTGTCGTACAAGAGCTGCGCTTTTGGCTCAACAAGAATCAGGTCTGCCCATCCTAGTTAGATTGCGTGAGTTCCAGGGGGACGAGATAGAACAAGAATGGCATTCTCTGGATGGGGCGAAATCTCTTCCCCTTTGCCCCGTAGGTCGCGGCATTGCCTATAGCAGACTGGTAAATGATGCCGGGATGTCTGTTGAGCAGGTTGCACAACGGGAAAACATTTCTGAAATGGCAGTTCGCCAAATCATTTCTCTTGCAACCATCGATGACGAATTAAAGACGTTGATCAGTCAGGATGTGATTTCGTACACACTCTGTCTTGAATTAATTCGTGATCTTGGTGAAAAGGAAGCTCTTGATAAAATTCGGGCCGACCTAAACGCCAAGATAAAGGTTATTAATAATTCCACCGGGAGTGATACCCTTCCTCTGAATGTTGCCGAAATAATTAAGTCTCATGGTAGTCCTAAGGCTGTCAGGGTCACTAAATCTTCACTGGGAGTGCAACCAATTCCTCGTAAACTGGCACAAAATCTCGCAGCCAGTACTAAAGAGGTTTGCAACAGATTACGAGCCTCCCTGCCCTCTTCGTTTGATCTCAATCAGATTGGACCCAACGAAAAAATAAATATTGAAGTTGACAGACATCTAATTGAACTTATATTTAACTCAGATGACTCTATTCGTGGCCATGAAGCTAAGCTCGAGCGTAAAACAACAAAGGGAAAACTTTCTAGTTCTGACCCATCAGTAACATCAGAGGTAAACTCTAATGCGCTGCCAGCTAATGATCCTATGGAGGAGCCCGCTTCAGAAAGTCAGGAAAACGAATTTTCGCTATTGAATTTAGATTCCGCAGTTTGAATTTAAACAACGAGATAATTTAAATGATAGAGGATTGGGCTATGTCTGATAGTAAAATCAACGAGATGCAGGGAATCCCCCCTTTTCCAGAAAATGGAGAACCTGTTGCAGTATTGGTTCCACCGGTAGCAATGAATAATTTTCCGGAGGCTAATCCAGAAGAGGATTAACTACTTCTTTGAACCTATTCGTCTTTAAAGTAAGGGGCTATTTTACAGCTCCTTATTTTATTGTAACTTAACCTAAAAATACCTTCCTATCGTTATAGACACTGAATAAAATCAATTCCGCTGTTATTAGTGAATGTTTTTGATGTCTATAAATTAACTCCTTATTCGCCCTTTTTGTATTTTTAAAATAGGGTATGTACAAGCCTTTTTCATTTGATTTAATTGTGTCATACATAACGCGATGGTGGGGCCTATCCATGACACATTCGAATGAAAGTTGGTATTCAGTTGACGGTCAGTTAATTGATAATAAACTTGTTTTCAATATTAATGAATTCAACGGCACTGCTCGGTATGAAAAAAATTTTATCTGCTCATATTGTAAAGGGTCAGGTCGTCATCGTATCAGTTATGCAAATTCTTTAGGAAAATGTACCTCGTGTAAAGGTACGGGCAAACAAGGTACCTTAATAAAAGAGTGTTTCACGCTTCAAATGCTTTTTAAAAAGAATTATCTAGCTGCTAAAAAGATTGTTTCTTCACGACACTGGCGTGAGAGTCAAGGAAAAAATTTATCAGCCCTTGAGAGACAAATCATGTCTTCAAGCAACAAAAACCCCTTCCTTAAAAGCCTTACGCTTACGATTCAAAGTGGTCGTCATCTTTCAACTAAGCAGATTGCTGTTGCAGAAAGTATCCTTTCCCAACTCAGCTGAACCTCGGAGTGAAAATGTCACTATCAAAAGATGGTGACATTTCTTTCTTTTGCTCTCTTATGTCGGAAACCCAAAAATTTCACATGATACTATTCTCGTATAGACCTATGAGTGTCTTTGAAAAGTAACTTTCGTGGCTTCTCACATAAAAAGGTTTCCTATGCGCTTTTCACTATTCTTACATCATTCTGCTTTTGCTTTGAGTCTCTCAATAGCCGCGAGCATGTTTTCCAACGCCCAGGCCCGGGTATACGAGTACACCTTTACAGATATCAATGGGGCGCAAAAAAGTGTCCCTGAAAGTGCGCCCTATCTTAATCCACATGGGAATTTTAACGCTCTCCTCATTGGTGGCTTGGATCAACAAATTCGCTTAACCGTAACTCGCGATGCTGATAACAGTGCTGTTTACAGCACAACAACAAGTATCATCTCTGTTGATGACAGGATTTCTTCCGCTAATGGAAATATCTTTTACGGAAAGACCGTCACTATTCCACCTATCAGTGATGGTCGGTACACCATAAAATCTGAGATTTTAGACTCAAAATCTACCGTTGTTTCAACAACATCTCATCCTTTTATAATAGATACGGTAGGCCCTACGTCTGATAACTTCTCTGTACCATGGATTCCTGGGTACAACATGGTTGTAACGGGACCTCGCTGGGAACTTGGCCAAGGTCAAGAGTCTGCTATAAATCTTGCAATTAAGAATATCAATGATCTATCTGGTTTTGATAAGGCTATTGTTCAAATAATAAAACCAGATGGATCAACACAATCCAGCTATACAATGACCTACGACGAAGGGTCAAGAGCTGCTACAGCCCCTATAACTAAAGGTGGAGGAACGATAGCCAAAGCTACCTGGATGCCAGTGTCGGATGCCGATGTAGAGTTTCGCTTTCGAGCATTCCTTTATGATAAAGCCGGAAATGTTACTCAAGTCCCCGACCAAAAATTTGTATTTGATTCTTCTGCAGGTGAATATGAGCTATTTGCAGTTGCAGACCCCAATTCTTCAACTAGTGTTGTTCCCGGCATTTCGTCTGGCTACATTAAATATACCGCAGGGATGACTGTTAATACTAACCCTGTCACTCTTGTGTACAAAATTCCCAAACATAATTATAGGGCTTATAACAAAGCTGGTTTATCCTTCGGTTCTTTGCTTACTGAGGATAATAGTTATGTATATATAAAACAATCCACCCCAGTTGGAACATCATTTACTATTCACAATGGATACCAGTACGGTGGTGGTAACGCTTCGTATAATGTTAAGTTAAGTTCAACCGCTCCGAAATCCCCATCAATAAAATCCTTCGCAGCAAACTTTTCAACAATTGGCGATTTTTCTGCTGGCACAATGAAATTCACAAACATAGATTTGCCAGGTGAATATCAAAGTATAACTGTGTTTGTAGATCCTAGAGATTATGTGCAGTCATTTTATAACATTACACAAGGCTACGAAGTTTGTACTATTGAGCCCGGAGAAAGTTCTTGCACAGGTCCTTTTTCATACGCAATAAACAAAGGGAATGGTTACATAGCTCATTATTTTATAGTTCGCAATCAAGATAAGACACTTACATCAAATCAATTTGAGATTCGTAGCATTTGGAATACAGATTTAATACCTAAGATCACAGGGTATGATTACAAAGAAGAGAATAAGTCTGTCCTTGTTTATGTCACACAACCCGGCAATGGCAATTGGCGTGATGTCTTGATGCTTTCTAAGGTAGAGATACTGGATACAATTTCTAATACGGTTCTTCTGACGGGCACAAAAGTTGCGATGTCTGGAGAGGACTATACTTATGCATTTGATTTATCGGCTATACCTGAAGGGAAGTATGATTTAACATTCAGGGCCACTGATACTTTTAACAACAGTTCTCAGTTGCCGTTCAGATCTCTTGTTATTGATAACTCCCCTCCTTCAATTTCTTTTTCGTATGAAGGTAAACCACTGTTATCAGAAAGTACAGTCTATGGATTAGAAAACATCTCAGTAGATGTATCTGATGCTTTAAGTAAGTCCAAGATTTCTCAAATGGTTCTTCAAGGAGGCCCTGCATCAGATGATGTAGAATTAGGATTTACCCATAACACAGATGGTTCATACACACCACTTTATCCTCGTTTGTTTCCCTCACTTGATGAAAAAACTGATAAATACACACTTGTAGTTAAAGCTATAGATGATGCAGGTAATGAGTCATCAAAATCTATCCGTTTTGCATATTATCCTAAGAATCTCATTGTTCTTGATAAACTTAATACCCTTGCGGTTAACAAACCGTTAAACCTTTCTTCAGGTGAACCTCTGGCTGTTCTTAAAGCAAGTCAGTTACGCCGTAATGATGGTTCCTTAGCAAAAGGCGTTCAGACAGCTTTAATTACTGTTAGGGGTGACTCAGCATTCCCAATTAGTGTTATTGGAAACATTGTTTCTCCAGGTGAAACGAAAGAAATTCAAATAGATTTAGGTTCTGTAGGAAATGACGTTGTTGTCCCTATATTCCCTGGAGTATCTGGCGTTGTCGGTGCCTCCGGTTTTATTGTTGAATTCCCTCAACTAAAATAATTATTAACCACGCCAAAAACCAGCTTCTGGCTGGTTTTTGTATTTTTTTAATAAAGATGGCTGATATGCCTTGACCTGCCCCCAGGATTAGATACAACCGTCAGTTAGTAAGGTCGGTTTGTTTACGTTCACATTTTCCATTTCGCCACCGTGCTGCAAACTCTGATGGCGTCTGATAATTCAGTGCTGAATGTGGACGACACTCGTTATAATCCTGCCGCCAGTCATTAATGATTTTCCTTGCGTGAACGATATCGCTGAACCAGTGCTCATTCAGGCATTCATCGCGAAATCGTCCGTTAAAGCTCTCAATAAATCCGTTCTGCGTTGGCTTGCCCGGCTGGATTAAGCGCAACTCAACACCATGCTCAAAGGCCCATTGATCCAGTGCACGGCAAGTGAACTCCGGCCCCTGGTCAGTTCTTATCGTCGCCGGATAGCCTCGAAACAGTGCAATGCTGTCCAGAATACGCGAGACCTGAACGCCTGAAATCCCAAAGGCAACAGTGACCGTCAGGCATTCCTTTGTGAAATCATCGACGCAGGTAAGACACTTGATCCTGCGACCGGTGGAAAGTGCGTCCATGACGAAATCCATCGA
>NZ_MTEG01000041.1:0-31046 GCF_002108615.1 Klebsiella sp. YJ | reverse complement strand
TTACGCTTTCCTCTTTCAGAGTCAACCCTGAATTTCAGAAGTTTTCTCTTTCAACCCGGCGGCTTGTTTGCCGTTGTTCCGTGTCGATGGAGGCGCATTATAGGGAGTTCTCGAGCGCCCGCAATAGAAAAATTGCAGAAAAATGACTGACTGCTGCATTCCCCAGCAAAACCCCGCTTTATACCCTGTTACACACAGAATTATCCACAGACCACGCCTGTTCTTAGCTGATAAAGGCCGTCAAAAGCCCCTTCTATATAGAGAAGAGATCGGCAAAAAGAGAAAGATAAAAATTCGCGAGCGTTGCGCAAACGTTTTCGTTACAATGCCGCGCTATGACAAGGATGCCCGGCTGGGTGCGTTAGGTGAGTTTTTAGACAAAAACTCACCTAACGCTCTCTGTAATGTTCAAATCCTGGGGATTTAATACCATGCAACAACGTCGTCCAGTCCGCCGCGCTCTGCTCAGTGTTTCTGACAAGGCCGGTATCGTCGAATTCGCGCAGGCTCTTTCCGCTCGTGGTGTTGAGCTACTGTCTACGGGTGGTACCGCACGCCTGCTGGCTGAGAAAGGTCTGCCGGTAACCGAAGTCTCTGACTACACCGGTTTCCCGGAAATGATGGATGGACGCGTTAAGACCCTGCATCCAAAAGTACACGGCGGCATTCTTGGCCGTCGCGGCCAGGATGACGAGATCATGGCCCAGCACGCGATCTCTCCTATCGATATGGTTGTTGTTAACCTTTATCCGTTTGCCCAGACCGTCGCCCGCGAAGGGTGCTCGCTGGAAGATGCGGTGGAGAATATCGATATCGGCGGCCCGACCATGGTGCGCTCCGCGGCCAAGAACCATAAAGACGTGGCTATCGTCGTGAAGAGCCATGACTACCACGCCATTATTAAAGAGATGGATGCGAACGACGGTTCCCTGACTCTGGAAACCCGCTTCGATCTCGCCATTAAAGCTTTCGAGCACACCGCTGCCTACGACAGCATGATTGCCAACTACTTCGGCAGCATGGTTCCGGCCTATCATGGTGAGACTCAGGAAGCCTCCGGCCGCTTCCCGCGTACGCTGAACCTGAACTTCATTAAGAAGCAGGATATGCGCTACGGCGAGAACAGCCATCAGCAGGCTGCCTTCTATATAGAAGAAGACATTAAAGAAGCGTCGGTGGCGACCGCCACTCAGGTTCAAGGCAAAGCCCTTTCTTATAACAACATCGCGGATACCGATGCGGCGCTGGAGTGCGTGAAAGAGTTCAGCGAACCGGCCTGCGTGATTGTTAAACACGCCAACCCGTGCGGCGTTGCGGTCAGCGACTCAATTCTGGATGCTTACGATCGCGCCTACAAAACCGACCCGACCTCCGCATTCGGCGGCATTATCGCCTTCAACCGCGAACTGGATGCGGAAACCGCACAGGCCATCATTTCTCGCCAGTTTGTTGAAGTGATCATTGCGCCATCGGCCAGCGAAGAGGCCCTGAAGATTACTGCGGCCAAGCAGAACGTCCGCGTTCTGACCTGCGGCGAGTGGGCGGCACGCGTTCCGGGACTCGATTTCAAACGCGTTAACGGCGGCCTGCTGGTTCAGGATCGCGACCTGGGCATGGTCACCGAAGGCGATCTGCGCGTGGTGACGAAACGCCAGCCTACCGAGCAGGAACTGCGTGACGCGCTGTTCTGCTGGAAAGTGGCGAAGTTCGTGAAATCCAACGCCATTGTCTATGCAAAAGAGAACATGACCATCGGGATAGGTGCAGGCCAGATGAGCCGCGTTTACTCGGCGAAAATTGCCGGTATCAAAGCGGGCGATGAAGATCTGGAAGTGAAAGGCTCGGCAATGGCTTCTGACGCCTTCTTCCCGTTCCGTGACGGTATCGACGCTGCTGCTGCAGTGGGCATTACCTGTGTTATCCAGCCTGGCGGCTCTATCCGTGACGACGAAGTCATTGCCGCAGCTGACGAACACGGCATTGCGATGATCTTCACCGACATGCGTCACTTCCGCCATTAATTCACGGAGCAGAACATGAAAGTATTAGTGATTGGCAACGGCGGCCGCGAGCACGCGCTGGGATGGAAAGCGGCACAGTCTCCGCTGGTTGATACCGTCTACGTGGCGCCGGGTAACGCCGGCACAGCCCTGGAACCTGCGCTGCAAAACGTCAATATCGGCGTGACCGATATTCCGGCGCTGCTGGACTTTGCCCAGCGCGAGAAGATCGATCTGACCATCGTCGGCCCGGAAGCGCCGCTGGTGATTGGCATTGTCGATGCGTTCCGCGCTGCGGGCCTGAAAATCTTCGGCCCGACCGAAGGCGCCGCCCAGCTGGAAGGCTCAAAAGCCTTTACCAAAGATTTCCTCGCGCGGCATAACATTCCGACCGCGGAATATCAGAACTTTACCGAAGTCGAACCTGCACTGGCCTATCTGCGCGAAAAAGGCGCCCCGATTGTTATCAAGGCGGACGGTCTGGCGGCCGGTAAAGGCGTGATTGTCGCGATGACGCTGCAAGAAGCGGAAGAGGCGGTTCAGGATATGCTGGCCGGCAACGCCTTTGGCGACGCGGGCCATCGGATCGTGATTGAAGAGTTCCTCGATGGTGAAGAGGCCAGCTTTATCGTCATGGTCGACGGCGAGCACGTTCTGCCGATGGCCACCAGCCAGGACCACAAACGCGTAGGCAATGGCGATACCGGACCGAACACCGGTGGTATGGGCGCCTATTCACCCGCCCCGGTGGTCACGGATGAGGTGCATCAGCGCACCATGGATCGCATTATTTGGCCAACGGTCAAAGGCATGGCGGCGGAAGGCAATACCTATACCGGCTTCCTGTACGCCGGTCTGATGATCGACAAACAGGGCAATCCAAAAGTCATCGAGTTCAACTGTCGTTTCGGCGATCCGGAAACGCAGCCCATTATGCTGCGTATGAAATCCGACATGGTGGAGCTGTGCCTCGCCGCCTGTGACGGTAAGCTGGATGAGAAAACCTCCGAGTGGGACGATCGCGCCTCGCTGGGCATCGTGGTTGCCGCAGGCGGCTATCCGGGCAGCTACGCCACCGGCGACGAAATCTTCGGCCTGCCGCAGGAAGAAGCGGTGGATGGCAAGGTCTTCCATGCCGGGACGAAGCTTGCCGACGACCAGCGCGTGGTGACTAACGGCGGCCGCGTACTGTGCGTGACGGCGTTGGGCGACACCGTAGCCCTGGCGCAGCAGCGCGCCTACGAACTCCTGACCGGTATTCATTGGGAAGGAAGCTTCAGCCGTAGCGATATTGGCTGGCGCGCTATTGCCCGCGAGCAACGCTAGCGCCTGAGCGAGACCTCATAACAGGCCTCATTGACGGGCGGCTTCATTCTGGAGTCGCCCGTTTTTTATTTCAGCCCGCCATCCTGTCGCGGAGGATATGCGGCTACGCGCCTCAGAGAAGCGTATGGTGGAGAAGGACAGAGGGAATGGTAACCGCGCTGATAGCGCAAAGCGGCTCTGACCGGAGGTCAGAAGGTTTTTTCCTGCGGCTGCCAGGTACAGAAGTCTTCATTGGCCACCAGCAAAAGCTGAGCGCCGTCTGAGGCTTCCAGCCACGCCACGCTCACCTCAACGGAGGAGTGATTCTGGCGGCGTTCAATATGGGCTAAGGCCCGGGCATCCAGATCCGGCTTCACGGTTTGCCCTTCACAGGTCGTCACCGTCTGGTTGGCATGCCAGCGCCCCTGACGCAGAACAACGCGCCCTTGCCGCAATGCATCGCTGGTCTGGCGAATTTGCGTTGCCCGGTAGCGGTAAAGCGCCACCTGATCGCTGGAAAGCTGCTGCTTTTGTCCGTCCACTTCGCGCTGCATAAAGCTCAGCTCGCCCTGGTCATCAAAACGGGCGCGAATGTGTTCCGTCGGTTTGCCGTAGACGTTGAGTTCGATAAGCGTGAGTCGGTCACCCTGCCAGCGGTATTCGCTGGTTGAAGTATTGCCGTGATGCCACGGGCTAAAGGCAGCAAGCAGATGTACTTCGCCGTTGGAGTCCAGACGCCAGATACGCATCGCGCCCTGGTTGTCCGCATACCCGCTGGCGGTAAAAGGCGGGACAGAAGAATCATGGCTACAGGCAGAGATCAGCACGACGCCTGCCAGCATCAATACGCGACGCCAGATAGACAAAAGGGGCTTTAAGGCCCCTTCGTTAAAACTGTACACTGCCACGCGGTCTTACTTAACTGCGTCTTTCAGTGCTTTACCAGAAACAAACGCCGGCACGTTAGCAGCGGCAATTTTGATTTCGTTACCGGTCTGCGGGTTGCGGCCAGTACGCTCAGCGCGGTGGTTCACTTTGAAGGTACCGAAACCAACCAGTTGAACAGCATCACCTTCTTTCAGAGACTCAGTAATTGCAGCCAGGGTAGATTCCAGGGCAGCTTTTGCCTGTGCTTTGGACAGGTCAGCTTTGTCCGCAATTACATCAATCAGTTGAGTCTTGTTCATAAGTTATCCTTACAATGTGTTTATCGCTTGCTAAGCACCGAGTGCGACGGAAATGCCTGAAAAGCACTCTCCTGCATACACGCACCGATAGCCACTTTTTTTCGCCCTCCAAATGTAGACCAGACGGGGGGCGGAATGGAAGCCTTCAGACGCTACAATTCAGGCGGTAAATCACGTTTTCTGGTCTCACTGCTGAAAATTTATACCAATATTGCTCTCGCCGGCTTCACGAAGGTCTGCGCGCAGCCCTTTGATCAGTTCAATATCGCGTTCTTCACACTCGGCCAGCAGACGGAAAATTTCCCACTGAATATCCCATTCTTGCTCAACCGCCGGGTTCTCTTTGAGCTCTTCGTCGGTCATTTCACGACCTGCCTGGGTCATTTCCAGCATCGCGACGGTCGTAATCGAACTCTTGCTCACCTCAATGGCATGCTCAAGCGTTTCTCCGCTCAGACGCGAATGAATCAGTTCACTCAGAGCAACACAGGCATCGATAGCCGGGTACACGCCGTACAGATCATAGTCGTCGGCAACCGGAATCGCCTCTTCCAGTTTTTCCAGCTGGCTATCGAAATTCACCTTCGCATCTTTGACGGTCAGGGTTTCCCAAATCAGATCGAGGATACGACGATACAGCTGGCCATCGGCAAATCCGGTTTGCTGGCAGAACATCGCGTAATTGGGGTACATGCGCTCGCACAAACAGGCCATAAAGGTGACGTGCTGCCAACTTTCCAGCTTCTCCAGGCGCAGATGAATCGGGTTTTGTAACATGATGAATTCTCGAAGTCAGAAATTAGCCGCAGTGTACCTGAATCAGCGCTGATTTGCTTGCCAACGCACAAATGCCGGACGCCGCGAGGCAACCGCATCGGCCCAGCGCGTAGGCTCCGGCAGGCGGTAGCCCTTGATGCAGCGCTGAACCCATGTCAGCGCACTATCGAGAGCCACCCGGTGACCGGTGCTGACAAACAGCGGGTTGCAACGCGCTTTGCTGCGCCAGACCCACGCCAGCTGTTCGTTTTTATCCATCAGCGGCGCCAGTGCCCCCGGTTCATCGCCGGGAAGCGTAAAGCGCCCGCACAGGCGCTTTTTCGCCACCCCAATGGTCGGGACATCCACCAGCAGGCCAAAATGGCTGGCGACGCCCAGGCGCCGGGGATGAGAAATCCCGTGGCCGTCGACAAATAAGAGATCGGGTTTTTGGGAAAGCTGTTCCCACGCCGCCAGCAGCGCGGGCGTTTCACGAAAGGAGAGAAAACCGGGGATATACGGCATGGTGGTGGCCACTCGCGCCACCTGATACTCAACCAGTTCCAGAGATGGATAAGCGAGCAGCACAATAGCCGCCCGCGTCACTTCACCTTCTTGCTCGAAGCCAACGTCCGCACCGCCGATCAGCCGCGGAGGCTCCCGATCCAGTCGATCCTCACGAATGACCGACGCGGCCAGCTCCTGCTGCCGTTCGCGTAGCGACGCCAGATCCATATTCGCTCCTTAGCGATGGTATTGCGCCGACAGCCGGTGCACTGCTTCCACAAATACGCCGGCGTGTTCAGGATTCACATCCTGATGGATGCCATGACCCAGGTTGAAGACATGGCCCTCTCCCTGACCAAAGCCGGCCAGTATGGTCGCCACTTCTTCTTCAATACGGCCAGCGGGCGCGTAGAGCATGGAAGGGTCCATATTGCCCTGTAGCGCCACTTTGTGGCCGACGCGACGGCGAGCGTCGGCGATATCGGTGGTCCAGTCGAGACCCAGCGCATCGCAGCCGGTTTCGGCCATCGCTTCCAGCCACTGTCCGCCGCCTTTGGTGAATAGGGTCACCGGTACGCGGCGGCCTTCGTTTTCACGCAGCAGGCCATCAACGATTTTGTGCATGTAATAGAGCGAGAACTGCTGGTAATCGCGGCCGGTCAGCACGCCCCCCCAGGTATCGAAAATCATCACCGACTGGGCGCCCGCTTTGATTTGCGCGTTCAGGTACAGCGTGACGCTTTTAGCCAGCTTTTCGAGCAGCGCGTGCAGCGCCTGCGGGTCGGCATACATCATTTTTTTGATGACAGTGAAGGCCTTACTGCTGCCCCCTTCAACCATATAGGTCGCCAGGGTCCACGGACTGCCCGAGAAACCAATCAGCGGAACTTCGCCTTTTAGCTCACGACGAATGGTGCGCACGGCATTCATCACGTAACCGAGTTCATCTTCCGGATCGGGGATCGGCAGTTTGTCGACGTCAGCCTTGCCGGTAATCGTCGAAGTAAAACGTGGGCCTTCGCCGGTTTCGAAATAGAGCCCCAGCCCCATTGCGTCAGGGATGGTCAAAATGTCCGAGAAGAGGATCGCCGCATCCAGCGCATAGCGGCGCAGCGGCTGCAATGTCACTTCGCAGGCCAGCTCGGCGTTTTTACACAGCGACATAAAGTCGCCCGCTTCTGCGCGAGTGGCTTTGTACTCCGGTAAATAGCGGCCCGCCTGGCGCATCATCCACACCGGGGTCACATCAACGGGTTGGCGCAGCAGCGCACGCAGGTAACGATCGTTCTTCAGTTCGGTCATTTTGCAGTTCCTTAAGCGTCAGGCCGTTATTGTATCACGTCATTCCTCGTCGGCCCGACAGATTGCCACGGTGTCTTCTATCAGGCGGCGCGCGACGGTACCCGGCGGCGGCAGCAGCGGTAAATCGTCATAGCGATACCAGCCAGCCTGCAACAGCTCTTTCTTATCGATCACAATGTCGCCGCTGTCATATTCCGCCATAAATGCGGTCATTAGCGACTGCGGGAACGGCCACGGCTGGGAGGTCACGTAGCGCAGATTTTTCACCTTCAGACCGCACTCTTCCATGACCTCGCGGGCAACCGCCTGCTCAAGGGTCTCTCCCACTTCGACAAACCCGGCCAGTACCGTATGTACGCCATTGCGATGGCGGGTATGCTGTGCCAGCAAGATAGAATCGTCCCGGCGAATCGCCACGATCATGCAGGGCGCGATTTGCGGGTAATAACGTTCGCGGCAGTGGCTGCATAGCATCGCCCATTCAGTTTTGCTGGGATGCATAGGATGCCCGCAGTAACCGCAGAATTTATGCGAGCGGTAAAATTCGGCCAGTTGGATCCCGCGCCCCGCCAGTTGAAACAGACCTGGATCCTGATCCAATAACTGACGCAACGATCCCATATCATGCCGACGATCCTGGCACACCATCCACACCGCGTCGCCTTGCCATTCGCCAATATGCAGTGCGTGCTGGCCGACAAGATTAAAATTTACCGCTTCGCCATGTGGTAATTCCCCGTCGGGTAACCATAATTTTTGTTCGTGACTGACGATCCACCAGCCGCGATCTAATTTTTCAATAATACGATCCATATCTATTGCACTACCTTCGTTTTACTGGCACTTTTAACATTATATTTACATTTTGGTGAGCAACGTTATTTTCTTAATCTTGCGGAGTCAACCATGTTAAACCAGCTGGAAAACCTAACGGAACGTGTTGGAGGCAGTAATGAACTGGTCGATCGCTGGCTGCATGTACGTAAGCATTTGCTCGTCGCTTACTACAAGCTGGTTGGCCTGAAACCGGGAAAAGAATCCTTTATGCGACTTAACGAAAAGGCGCTGGATAGCTTTTGCCAAAGCCTGGTGGATTACCTCTCCTCCGGCCATTTTAGTATTTATGAACGTATTCTTGGCGAAATGGAAGGTGATACGCCACTTTTGGCAGCTACCAGGCTCTATCCGCAGCTGGAAGCCAATACCCAGCAAATTATGGATTACTACGACACCTGCCTCGAAAACGCCATCGATCACGATAATTATCTTGAGTTCCAGCAGGCGCTGTCCGATATCGGCGAAGCGCTGGAAGCCCGCTTTGCGCTGGAAGATAAGCTGATCGCCCTCGCCATTTCGTACAACCTGCAGGGCAACGTCAGCGACAATATCGCGCCGACTGCTTGAGTTGTGAACCGTTAACGAGTAATTTACAGACATTCTCCCTCTGCGGAGGGAGTGCTATCTTGTCGGAGTGCCTATTTTCCACAAAAGCATTCGTGATGCCTCAAGACGGCCAGTCAGTGAACTTCCAGGAGCTTACATCAGTAAGTGACTGGAGTGAGCGGACGAAGCCAACGAAGGGGCAGCGCGAAGAATAAAGTGGAAAAGGCTGAGACCGTTAATTCGGGATCCGCGGAACCTGATCAGGCTAATACCTGCGAAGGGAACAAGAGTAAACTGCTATTCGCGACCGTCCGTTCAGGACCGATCGCCTCTGTTACTCCATCCGTCGTCTGACAAGCCATCTCCTCTTTATCTGGAATGAGCTATGTCCGCAAGCAAACCGACCCGCCGGGAACAGCGCGAACGCGCGCAACACTTTATTGACACTCTGGAAGGCACCGCCTTTCCCCGCTCACGACGCATCTATGTTCAGGGCGCGCAGGATAATATTCGCGTACCGATGCGCGAAATCCAGCTCAGCCCCACGCCGATCGGCGGCGACAAAATCAACCCGCAGTATGAAGAGAACGAAGCCATACCGGTGTATGACACCTCCGGCCCCTATGGCGATCCTGATATCGCCATCGACGTCCGGCAGGGACTGGCGAAGCTGCGTCAGCCGTGGATTGACGCTCGCCACGATTGCGAGCCGCTACGCGAACGCAGCTCCCTCTACACCAAAGCGCGTCTGGCCGATGAGGAGCTGGATGCGCTGCGCTTTAGCGGCTCGCTGGCCCCCAAACGCGCAAAATCAGGCAAATGCGTCACGCAGCTCCACTACGCACGTCAGGGCATCGTCACGCCGGAGATGGCGTTTATCGCTATCCGGGAAAATATGGGCCGCGAGCGCATTCGCAGCGAGGTGCTGCGCCACCAGCATCCGGGCGAAGGTTTTGGCGCCCGCCTGCCGGAGAATATCTCCGCGGAGTTCGTCCGTGATGAAGTCGCCGCCGGTCGCGCAATCATTCCAGCAAATATCAACCATCCTGAGTCGGAACCGATGATTATCGGCCGCAATTTTCTGGTGAAGGTCAACGCCAACATCGGTAACTCGGCGGTCACCTCCTCCATCGAAGAGGAGGTAGAAAAACTGGTGTGGTCGACACGCTGGGGCGCTGACACGGTCATGGATTTGTCCACCGGACGTTATATTCACGAAACCCGCGAGTGGATCCTGCGCAACAGCCCGGTCCCTATCGGTACCGTCCCCATCTACCAGGCGCTGGAGAAGGTGAACGGTATCGCCGAAAACCTCACCTGGGAAGCCTTTCGCGACACCCTGCTGGAGCAGGCAGAGCAAGGCGTTGACTATTTCACCATCCATGCCGGCGTCCTGCTGCGCTACGTGCCGATGACCGCCGGACGGCTGACCGGCATCGTCTCCCGCGGCGGGTCGATCATGGCGAAGTGGTGCCTGTCGCATCATCAGGAAAACTTCCTCTACCAGCATTTTCGCGAAATCTGCGAAATCTGCGCCGCCTATGATGTCTCGCTCTCCTTAGGCGATGGCCTGCGCCCGGGCTCCATTCAGGATGCCAACGACGAAGCGCAGTTCGCCGAGCTGCACACCCTGGGGGAGCTGACAAAAATCGCCTGGGAATATGATGTGCAGGTCATGATCGAAGGTCCAGGCCATGTACCCATGCAGATGATCCGCCGCAATATGACTGAAGAGCTGACCCACTGCCACGAAGCGCCGTTCTACACGCTTGGGCCATTAACCACCGATATCGCTCCCGGCTATGACCACTTCACCTCCGGTATCGGCGCGGCGATGATCGGCTGGTTCGGCTGCGCCATGCTCTGCTACGTCACGCCGAAAGAGCATCTCGGCCTGCCCAATAAAGAGGACGTGAAGCAAGGATTGATCACCTACAAAATCGCCGCCCATGCCGCTGACCTCGCCAAAGGGCACCCCGGAGCGCAGATCCGCGACAACGCCATGTCCAAAGCGCGGTTTGAATTCCGCTGGGAAGACCAGTTTAACCTCGCGCTCGACCCGTTCACCGCCCGCGCCTATCACGATGAAACGCTGCCGCAGGAGTCCGGCAAAGTCGCCCACTTCTGCTCCATGTGCGGGCCTAAATTCTGTTCAATGAAAATCACCCAGGAGGTCCGCGATTATGCCGCCCGGCAGCATATCGCAGCCGGTATGGCCGATAAATCCCAGGATTTCCGCGCTCTTGGCGGTGAGATCTATTTACGTAAGGAGCAAGCCTGATGTATCAACCCGATTTTCCTCCCGTCCCGTTCCGTTTAGGCCTCTATCCGGTTGTTGATAGCGTGGTATGGATTGAGCGCCTGCTGAAAGCCGGCGTGCGTACCCTTCAGCTGCGCATCAAAGATAAGCGCGACAGCGACGTTGAGGACGATGTGATCGCCGCTATCGCGCTTGGTCGTCAATATCATGCCCGGCTGTTTATCAACGACTACTGGCAGCTGGCCATCAAACATCAGGCTTACGGCGTGCATTTAGGCCAGGAGGATCTGGAAACCACAGACCTCAGCGCTATTCGCCACGCCGGCCTGCGTCTTGGGGTCTCGACCCATGACGATATGGAGATCGACGTTGCGTTGGCCGCACGCCCCTCCTATATCGCCCTGGGCCACGTTTTTCCTACGCAAACCAAACAGATGCCTTCCGCCCCTCAGGGACTGACGCAGCTCGCTCAACATATCCAGCGCCTGCGGGATTACCCGACGGTGGCGATCGGCGGCATCAGCCTGGCGCGCGCGCCGGCGGTGCTGGACACCGGCGTCGGCAGTATTGCGGTCGTCAGCGCAATTACCCAGGCGGCAGACTGGCAACAGGCCACCGCCCAGCTGCTGGAAATCGCAGGAGCAGGCGATGAATAACAGCGATTTTATGCGCTATAGCCGCCAGCTGCTGCTGGAGGATATCGCCATCGAAGGCCAGCAAAAGCTGCTGGCCAGCCGGGTATTGATCGTCGGTCTCGGCGGGCTGGGCTCGCCTGCTGCGCTGTATCTGGCTGGCGCCGGTGTCGGCACGCTGGTGCTGGCCGACGATGACGACGTGCACGTCAGCAACCTACAGCGGCAAATTCTGTTCACCAGCGATGATATCGCGCAACCCAAAACCACGACCGCCAGAGCAAGGCTGGCTCGTCTCAACCCGCAGATTGAGCTGATTGCACTGAAGCAGCGGTTAGGCGGAAAGGCCCTGCTGGATGAAGTGGCGAAAGCCGATGTGGTACTGGATTGCACCGATAACATGGTGACCCGCCAGGCGATCAATGCCGCCTGCGTCGCACTGGCAACACCACTGATTACCGCCAGCGCCGTCGGGCTGGGAGGCCAACTGATGGTACTGACGCCGCCGTGGGAACAGGGCTGCTATCGCTGCCTGTGGCCGGACGCTCACGAGCCCGAACGCAACTGTCGTACGGCGGGCATTATCGGCCCGGTGGTCGGCATGATGGGCACCCTGCAGGCGCTGGAGGCTATCAAGCTGCTCAGCGGTATGGCGACGCCGCGTAATACTTTGCGGTTGTTCGATGCCCGCACCAGCAGCTGGCGCGCGCTTGCATTACAGCGGGCTCAGGGTTGCCCGGTATGTGGAGGGCAGCATGCAGGTGTGGTTTAACGATGAACCGTTGCAGTGCGCCGAAGCGACATCCGTCGCCGCTCTGCTCACTCAACTGGAACAGCAGCAGCCGGGCGTCGCGCTGGCGCTCAATCAACACATCCTGCCGCGCGAGCGGTGGGATCACCATCTTCTGCAGGAAGGCGACCAAATCCTGCTTTTTCAGGTTATCGCCGGAGGCTGACATGTTACGTATTGCGGATAAAACATTTGAATCACATCTTTTCACCGGTACCGGTAAATTCGCCACCCCCGACGTCATGGTGGAGGCCATTCGCGCCTCCGGCAGTCAGCTGGTGACGCTGGCGATGAAACGCGTCGATCTCCGTCAGCATAATGACGCTATCCTCGCGCCGCTGCTGGCGGCTGGCGTGAGCCTGCTGCCCAATACCTCCGGGGCCAAAACGGCAGAAGAAGCCGTATTTGCCGCGCGTCTGGCGCGGGAGGCGCTGGGTACCCACTGGCTGAAACTGGAAATCCACCCGGACGCGCGCTGGCTGCTCCCCGATCCGATTGAAACGCTGAAAGCGGCAGAAATTCTGGTACGGGAAGGCTTCGTCGTGCTGCCCTACTGCGGCGCCGATCCGGTACTGTGCAAGCGTCTGGAAGAAGCGGGCTGCGCGGCGGTGATGCCGCTCGGCGCGCCGATCGGTTCCAACCAGGGGCTGGAAACCAAAGCGATGCTGGAAATTATTATCGAGCAGGCCACGGTACCTGTGGTGGTTGATGCCGGTATTGGCGTGCCAAGCCATGCGGCTCAGGCGCTGGAAATGGGCGCTGACGCGGTACTGGTGAATACCGCCATCGCCGTTGCCGACGACCCGGTCACCATGGCCCGCGCTTTCCGCCTGGCGATTGATGCCGGATTGCTGGCGCGACAGGCTGGCCCGGGGGCGCGCAGCGCTCAGGCGCAGGCCACCAGCCCACTGACCGGCTTTCTGGAGGCGCTGGTATGAAGACCTTCACTGACCGCTGGCGGCAGCTGGAGTGGGACGACATTCGCCTGCGTATCAACAGTAAAACCCCCGCCGACGTAGAACGTGCCCTGGCGGCAAAACAGCTCAGCCGTGACGATATGATGGCCCTGCTCTCTCCTGCCGCCGCGGGTTATCTGGAGCCTCTGGCGCAGCGCGCGCAGCGCCTGACTCGCCAGCGCTTTGGGAATACCGTCAGCTTTTATGTCCCGCTGTATCTCTCTAATCTGTGCGCCAACGATTGTACCTACTGCGGTTTCTCAATGAGTAACCGCATCAAGCGCAAGACCCTGGATGAGGCGGAAATTGCCCGTGAATGCACGGCGATCCGCGAAATGGGCTTTGAGCATCTGCTGCTGGTGACCGGCGAACATCAGGGCAAAGTCGGCATGGACTATTTTCGCCAGCATCTGCCCGCGATTCGCCGCCAGTTCGCCTCGCTGCATATGGAGGTCCAGCCGCTGGCGATGGAGGAGTACGCCGAGCTGAAAACCCTCGGGTTGGACGGCGTGATGGTCTATCAGGAGACCTATCATGAAAGCATGTATGCGAAACATCATCTGAAAGGCAAAAAGCAGGATTTCTTCTGGCGGCTGGATACGCCGGACAGACTTGGACAGGCGGGGATTGATAAGATTGGCCTTGGCGCATTAATTGGCCTCTCCGACAGCTGGCGCGTGGATTGCTTTATGGTGGCGGAACATCTGCTGTGGCTCCAGCAACGCTACTGGCGCAGCCGCTACTCCATCTCCTTTCCGCGACTACGCCCTTGCGCCGGGGGTATCGAGCCTGCCTCATTAATGGATGAACGGCAGCTGGTGCAAACCATTTGCGCCTTCCGTCTGCTGGCCCCGGAAGTGGAGCTCTCGCTCTCCACCCGTGAATCCCCCTGGTTCCGCGATCGGGTTATCCCGCTGGCCATCAACAACGTCAGCGCATTTTCGAAAACCCAGCCCGGCGGGTATGCCGATAACCACCCGGAGCTGGAGCAGTTCGCGCCTCACGATGACCGTCGCCCGGAAGAGGTCGCCAGCGCGCTGGTAGCCAACGGACTGCAGCCGGTATGGAAAGACTGGGATAGCTGGCTGGGACGCGCTTCCCGGTCATCATGATGAGGAATGTAACGCCTTAAACGTTCTTCGTGGACGATCGCAATAAGAGAAACGGGCGATGGTGGTCATCTTTCCGTTTCTCTATTCTGTCCTGGTCAGCAGTGGATGCTGTCCAGGGCGAATGATATCTCTTCCTCACTTTCGCCCTGCTCCATCGCATTGATAGCCATCACGATCGAAGATAAATCCCATCCTCCCGCTGGCCACAGTTATAATTAACCAGGCAACATCTGATTCGCTTGCCAGGCATTGCGACTAATCCTGCGCTTCTTCCCATGGAAAAAACCTTCTGGAACGATTTAAAACACATGGCTCGTCACAGTAGAAAGCTCTCTTTTACCATGCCAATTCTTATTGGCTTTACAGGGATTTTACTCAGCTTTTTGCTGATCGCCGTATTCGTCACCACGACGCAGAGACAGAACTTCCTTGAGGACTATCACCACGTTAATCGCAATTTCACCCATAACCTGGCCGTTAACTATACGGAATCGCTGCTGCGTGGAAATGATTATATCCTCGCCAGGGCAACCAAGTTCTTTGCGAAAAACGACAAGTTAAATCAGGCCATTAATATAGACCCGCAAAGTGGGTTGCAGGAATTAATGCAGCTGCAGGAGCTGATGCCAACCGTCTCTTCTATTTCGCTGGCGGATACCCAGGGCCATTACCTCCGGGCACCTGAGGTGCTGGAAAATGATAACAGCCGCGCCTTCGATCCGAAGTCCAGACCGTGGTTTATCAAACAGGCGGAAGCCAGTACTTTCAGCCACTATACCAGTCCCTATCTGGATTTCTTTACACAGCATCCCACCATTACGCTCTACAAACCGGTCATCTCACCGGAAGGCCGGCTCAAAGGCAGCCTCGCATTTCATCTGGATCTGACGTCAATGGGATACGCTTTGCGCCAGATGGTTGCCCCTGTTCAGGGCGAGTTTTTCGTCGTGCAGCGCGACGGGAAAGTCGTACTTCATCCGGATACCGGCGCGCTTTTTAAACCCTATGTCCGCGACGATCTCATGGACAAAATGACCAGCGCCGAGGGTCAGCTGTATGACGAGAAAAATGGCATCTGGTATTACTATTATTCGTTCACCAATCCAGACTGGTTTGTCATCTACCGCGTTGATAACACCACGCTGGTCGATTTAACCCGCTATGAAACCGATATTGTGCTTTGGGGGTTTGCCCTGGCCGCCATTGTGATTATTCTCTTTGGCCTCTACCTGCGCCATGCGTCGCACACGGTGCTGATGAATATCATCAACGCGATTAAAACCGGCGACGTCAACCGTGCTCCGCGGCTGGAAGCGATGCTGAGTAAAGCCATCGAAAGTAATAAACAGCGCGAACTGATCTATGTCCGCCAGGCTACCATCGATGCGCTCACCGGCTGTAAAAACCGCCGCGCCTTCGACAGCGATATCGCCGCGCTGATGAACGATCACCAGCCTTTCTCTCTTGCGCTGGTTGATATTGATAACTTCAAGACGATAAACGACACCTGGGGTCACCTCAATGGCGATATCGTTTTGCGCAATGTCGCCCGGGAAGGGCTGCAGATCTTCCAGCCCCTGCAAATTTCACTCTACCGCTATGGCGGCGAAGAGTTTGCCGTGATTTTCACCGGCGAGCATATTGCCAATGCGCCGGCGATACTGGAAAGCTGGCGACTCAACATTGCCCAACGCACCTGGCGTGAAGAAGGACTGACGGTAACCTTCAGCGCGGGCCTGGGAGAATGGAATATGGAGCCTCTGGAGCAGCTAGTGGTGAGCGTCGATGAAGCGCTTTATAAAGCCAAGCAGCAGGGAAAAAACCGTATCGTCCGCGCTTAAAACCGCCTGCATCCGCAGGCCCGTCAGCCCGGATTTTACTGTTTTCAACCCCAAAACCGAAACCGGTTTCATTATTTTGTGATGCTTTACACACAATCACGGCAAAGCGGTTGTCGTGTCTGTCGGCCCGCGATAAAGATGATGCATCAAGGGAACATAAGGGCCATCTACTATGAAGAATATCGTTTTATGCTGCGCCGCTGGAATGTCCACCAGCATGCTGGTTCAACGCATGCAGGCTGCTGCACAACAAAAAGGTGTGGAAGTCTCCATCAAAGCCGTACCGGTTGCCGAGTTTAAAGATAACCTTGCTACTGCCGATATTATCCTGCTCGGTCCGCAGGTGAAGTACGAGCAAGCTAAACTCCAGGCGCTGGCCGACCCGTTTGGTAAAAAAGTCGCCGTTATCGATATGATGGACTACGGCATGATGAAAGGCGATGCTGTTCTCGACAAAGCCCTGAAGTTGATGGAGTAAGTCATGGAAGATTTAGAAACGATCATTATGGAGCTGTTGGTGAATGCTGGTTCTGCCCGCAGTTCAGCATTAACGGCTCTGCAGCTGGCCCGCAAAGGTGATTTTGCGGCTTCTGAGCAGGCAATGGCAGAATCACATGAGTTTGTGAAGCACGCGCATAAAATCCAGACCCAGCTCATCGGCCTGGATGAAGGCACAGGTAAGCTGCCGGTGAACCTGATTACCGTTCACTCCCAGGATCATCTGATGAATGCCATGGTGATACAGGATCTGGCAACCGATATGATTGAACTGTATCGTCGCACCGCGTAGTCAATAAACGCAGTGAATAGCAGGTGCCCTTCAGGCACCTGCTTTTTTATTATAAGAAGCCGTAAAGCGCGGCGAAGACCCAGCCAAACACGCACGAAACGCTGACGCCAATGAGCCCCGGTAGAATAAAGCTATGGTTAATCACAAAACGGCCGATATGCGTCGTCCCTGAGCGATCGAACTGAATCGCCGCCAGGTCGCTCGGGTAGGTTGGCAGAATATAATAGCCGTAGCAGGCTGGCGCGGAGGCGACGATGTAGGCCGGATCGACGCCAATCGCCAGCGCCACCGGGACAATCGCCGCCAGTGCTGCGGCCTGGGAATTGACAAATTTGGAGACCAGCAGCAGTACGATGGCATAGGCCCACGGATACTCCTTCACCATTTCGCCGAGTACGCCTTTAATCTCCGTCATGTGCGCGCCGAACATCGTTTCCGCCATCCAGGCGATACCGTATACCGCCACAATGGCGATCATCCCCGAGCGGAAAACCTCATTCTTAGAAATCGACGCCGGGTTAGTTTTGGTAATGATGATGATAAGTGCGCCGGAGAGCAGCATGAACATCTGAATCACCAGGACCATCGACAGCGGCTTGCCGTTGAATGCCGGACGCAGTTCGGAGAAGGCCCCCAGAACGGCAACCACGGCAATCGACGCCAGGAAGATCCACATAGCGACCCAGTTACTGGTCGGCAATTTTCTGTCCAGCAGCGTTGCCGTATCGCCATAAACATAATGACGGTTTTCCGGCGTTGAGATGAAAGCCTGAAACGCTTCGTCTTTATCTAAGTCTTTACCGCGAAACCAGCTAAAAATACCGATTGCCAGAATCCCCAGTAGCGTAGAGGGAATGGTAATCGCCAGCAGATCGAGGAATTCGAGGTGCTTACCGTTGAAGGTAAAGTTGCCCAGCATCGCCACCAGGGACACCACCGCAACGGACACCGGGCTGGCGATAATCCCCATCTGTGCGCCAATGGAGCTTGCCGCCATCGGGCGCTCGGGGCGAATATTGTTCTTGATAGCGACGTCATAAATAATCGGCAGAATCGTATAAACCACGTGGCCAGTGCCGCAAAGAATGGTCAGCGTACAGGTGACGAAGGGAGCCACGATGGAGACATATTTTGGATTGCGCCGCAGAAGTTTCTCTGCAATCTGCAGCATCACATCTAACCCGCCGGAAGCCTGAAGCGTCGCCGAGGCGGCAACAACCGCAATAATCACCAGCATCACATCAACCGGCGGCTTGCCCGGCTGAAGATGAAAGACAAAGACTAAAATAACCAGCCCGATACCGCCTAAAAGGCCCAGTGCGATACCGCCTTTTCTGGCACCATAAAAGAGACAAATTAAGATAATGATGAGTTGTATTGCGAATTCCATGCATCCCCCAGCCCCTGGCTATGAAAATCAAAAGACTTATCTTCCGCTGCCGTATTATTTAGCCATCTCCCCCATCGCTTTTTACGGGTATAAACCGCCCTCCTCGGCGTCATGAAACCGAAGATAAAAGAAAAAGTAATCACATGATTAATTGGACTTTTTGACTATATCGCCTTTGATTTGCTGATTTTTTGATACGTGTAGAATTTTTACCCATCAATAAGTGTGGGTATTAAGAAAAAACAGCCAGTCGACTTTTATATGAATTGTTTGCTGCTTAATTGAGGGGGAAATATTAATGGAATGTAATTCATTATGAGAGGGCAGAAGCGGATATTATCGTGGCGCCATGCCGGGATAATAAAAAAGCCAGTCAGGAGACCTGACTGGCTTTTTAAGCGTAGCGTCAACGATTAATCGTTGTCGGAACCGCCCAGGCCTGCGTTCAGCAGTTCTGCCAGGTTAGCAGAAGCTTCTTCCACGCTCACCTGAGGTGCTGCAGGCTGTTCGCCCGCGGCGCGGCGGCGCATACGATCCTGGTGGTACGCATAGCCGGTACCCGCCGGGATCAGACGACCGACGATAACGTTCTCTTTCAGGCCGCGCAGTTCGTCGCGTTTGCCCGCAACGGCTGCTTCGGTCAGGACACGCGTGGTCTCCTGGAACGATGCGGCAGAGATGAACGACTCGGTTGCCAGAGACGCTTTGGTGATACCCAGCAGGTCGCGGGAGTAAGTCGCCGCCACTTTGCCGTTCGCTTCCAGATCGCGGTTAGCAATCTTGACGCGGGAGTATTCAACCTGTTCGCCTTCCAGGAAGTCGGAGCTACCTGCGCTTTCGATGGTCGCTTTACGCAGCATCTGACGAACGATAACTTCGATGTGTTTATCGTTAATCTTAACGCCTTGCAGACGGTAAACGTCCTGTACTTCGTTGGTGATATAACGCGTTACCGCGTGTACGCCACGAAGACGCAGAATGTCGTGCGGTGCTTCCGGACCGTCGGAAACCACATCACCACGTTCTACACGTTCACCTTCGAACACGTTCAGCTGACGCCATTTCGGAATCATCTCTTCGTACGGATCGCTGCCGTCTAACGGAGTGATAACCAGACGACGTTTGCCTTTGGTTTCTTTACCGAAGGAAATGATACCGCTGATTTCCGCCAGGATAGCCGGCTCTTTCGGACGACGTGCTTCGAACAGATCCGCAACGCGCGGCAGACCACCGGTGATGTCCTTGGTACCACTGGATTCCTGAGGAATACGCGCCAGAGCGTCACCCGCACTGATCTGTACGCCATCTTCCAGCTGTACAATCGCTTTGCCCGGCAGGAAGTACTGAGCAGGCATATCGGTGCCTGGGATCAGAACGTCGTTGCCCTGCGCATCAACAATTTTCAGCGCTGGACGCAGATCTTTACCGCCCGCGGTACGTTCTGCAGAATCCAGAACAACCAGGGATGACAGGCCGGTTAATTCGTCGGTCTGACGGGTAATGGTCTGGCCGTCAATCATGTCAGTAAAGCGGATGAAACCACTGACTTCAGAGATAACCGGCATGGTGTGCGGATCCCAGTTTGCCACGGTTTCACCGCCGGCAACCTGCTCGCCATCGCCTTTCGCCATCACAGCACCGTAAGGCACTTTATAGCTTTCTTTAGTACGACCGAATTCGTCGATCAGCTTCAGCTCGGTGTTACGAGAGGTCACAACCAGCTTGCCAGCGGAGTTAACAACCGACTTGGCGTTAGACAGCTTGATGCTACCCTTGTTTTTCACCTGAATGCTGGATTCAGCAGCCGCACGAGATGCCGCACCACCAATGTGGAACGTACGCATCGTCAGCTGTGTACCCGGCTCACCGATGGACTGTGCCGCGATAACGCCGATTGCTTCACCTTTGTTGATGATGTGGCCACGCGCCAGGTCACGACCGTAGCAGTGCGCACATACACCAAAGTCGGTGTCACAGGATACAACGGAACGCACTTTGACGGAGTCAACGGAGTTCTCTTCCAGCAGGTCACACCAGTGCTCGTGCAGCAGCGTGTTGCGTGGAACCAGAATGTCCGCGGTACCCGGCTTCAGAACGTCTTCAGCGGTCACACGACCCAGTACGCGATCGCGCAGCGGCTCTTTAACATCGCCACCCTCGATAACCGGGGTCATGGTGATGCCTTCCAGGGTACCACAGTCATCTTCAGTAACGACCAGGTCCTGGGCAACGTCAACCAGACGACGGGTCAGGTAACCGGAGTTCGCTGTTTTCAGTGCGGTATCCGCCAGACCTTTACGCGCACCGTGAGTAGAGATGAAGTACTGGAGTACGTTCAGACCTTCACGGAAGTTCGCGGTGATTGGCGTTTCGATGATGGAGCCATCCGGCTTCGCCATCAGACCACGCATACCCGCCAGCTGACGAATCTGTGCCGCAGAACCACGCGCACCGGAGTCGGCCATCATGTAGATGCTGTTGAAGGAAACCTGCTGCTCTTCGACGCCATCACGGTTAATCACGGTTTCGGTTTGCAGGTTATCCATCATCGCTTTGGATACACGATCGTTCGCCGCAGCCCAGATATCGATAACTTTGTTGTAGCGTTCGCCCGCGGTAACCAGACCGGACTGGAACTGTTCCTGGATCTCAGCAACTTCAGCTTCCGCTTCGCTGATGATCTCGTGTTTTTTCTCCGGGATGACCATGTCATCGATACCAACGGATGCACCTGAACGCGCTGCATAAGCAAAGCCGGTGTACATCGTCTGGTCCGCAAAAATAACGGTCGGTTTCAGGCCCAGAATACGGTAGCAGGTATTCAGCATCTTAGAGATGGCTTTCTTACCCAGCGCCTGGTTCACGATAGAGAACGGCAGACCTTTCGGCACGATCATCCACAGAATCGCACGGCCAACGGTCGTGTCTTTCAGGCTGGTTTTCGCAACGAACTGGCCGTTTTCATCTTTTTCGTATTCGGTGATACGCACTTTAACGCGCGCATGCAGAGAGGCCAGACCGGCGCGATAAATACGCTCCGCTTCTTTCGGGCCAGTCAGCACCATGCCTTCGCCTTTGGCGTTAACACAGTCACGGGTCATGTAGTACAGACCCAGTACAACGTCCTGAGACGGAACGATGATTGGCTCGCCGTTCGCCGGGGACAGGATGTTGTTGGTAGACATCATCAGCGCACGCGCTTCCAGCTGGGCTTCCAGCGTCAGCGGTACGTGAACAGCCATCTGGTCACCATCGAAGTCGGCGTTATATGCCGCACAAACCAGCGGGTGCAGCTGGATAGCTTTACCTTCGATCAGTACCGGTTCAAATGCCTGGATACCCAGACGGTGCAGTGTTGGTGCACGGTTCAGCAGTACCGGGTGTTCGCGGATAACTTCGTCCAGGATATCCCAGACCACAGCTTCTTCACGCTCAACCATTTTCTTCGCGGCTTTGATGGTGGTGGCCAGGCCACGCAGTTCCAGCTTGCCGTAAATGAACGGTTTGAACAGCTCCAGCGCCATTTTCTTCGGCAGACCGCACTGATGCAGACGCAGGTATGGACCTACGGTGATAACAGAACGACCGGAGTAGTCAACACGCTTACCGAGCAGGTTCTGACGGAAACGACCCTGCTTACCTTTGATCATGTCGGCCAAAGATTTCAGAGGACGCTTGTTAGAACCGGTGATCGCACGACCGCGACGACCGTTATCCAGCAGGGCATCAACCGCTTCCTGCAGCATACGTTTTTCGTTGCGTACGATGATATCCGGCGCAGCCAGATCCAGCAGACGTTTCAGACGGTTGTTACGGTTAATGACGCGACGATACAGATCGTTCAGGTCAGAAGTCGCGAAACGACCACCATCCAGCGGTACCAGCGGACGCAGATCTGGCGGCAGAACCGGCAGAACGGTCAGGATCATCCACTCCGGCTTGTTGCCAGACTGAACAAACGCTTCCAGCAGCTTGATACGCTTGGTCAGCTTTTTACGTTTGGTTTCGGAGTTAGTTTCGTTCAGCTCTTCACGCAGCTGCTCGCACTCTTGCTCCAGATCCATGCTTTTCAGCAGGGCCTGAATAGCTTCCGCACCCATCTTCGCATCGAATTCGTCACCAAACTCTTCCAGCGCATCCAGATACTGCTCTTCAGTCAGGATCTGATTACGTTCCAGGTTGGTCATCCCGCCTTCGATAACCACATAGGATTCGAAGTACAGAACACGTTCGATATCGCGCAGCGGCATATCCAGCAGCAGGCCGATACGGGACGGCAGCGATTTCAGGAACCAAATGTGGGCGGTCGGAGAGGCCAGTTCGATGTGGCCCATGCGCTCACGACGCACTTTGGTCTGGGTCACTTCAACGCCGCACTTCTCACAGATAACACCACGGTGTTTCAGGCGCTTGTACTTACCGCACAGGCACTCGTAATCTTTTACTGGCCCAAAGATACGGGCGCAGAAAAGGCCGTCACGCTCTGGTTTGAACGTACGGTAGTTAATGGTTTCCGGCTTTTTAACTTCACCAAAAGACCATGAACGGATCATGTCTGGCGATGCCAGAGCAATTTTGATCGCATCAAACTCTTCGGTTTTAGTTTGCGCTTTCAGAAACTTTAATAAGTCTTTCACGGATTTGCTCCCGTCGGAGTTAGCACAATCTGGCGCCGGGGGTTACCCCGGCACCAGTGACCTGTTTGAGCGAGAGTTACTCGTCTTCCAGTTCGATGTTGATGCCCAGCGAGCGAATCTCTTTCAACAGTACGTTGAAGGATTCCGGCATGCCCGGTTCCATCTGATGGTTGCCGTCCACGATGTTTTTATACATCTTGGTACGACCGTTGACGTCATCAGACTTAACGGTGAGCATTTCCTGCAGGGTGTATGCTGCGCCGTAAGCTTCCAGCGCCCACACTTCCATCTCACCGAAGCGCTGACCACCGAACTGAGCCTTACCACCCAGCGGCTGCTGAGTAACCAGGCTGTAAGAACCGGTAGAACGCGCATGCATCTTGTCATCAACCAGGTGGTTCAGTTTCAGCATGTACATGTAGCCAACGGTAACCTGGCGCTCGAATTGCTCGCCGGTACGACCGTCGAACAGAGTGATCTGACCGGAAGTCGGCAGGCCACCCAGCTGTAACAGTTCCTTGATTTCAGACTCTTTCGCACCGTCGAATACCGGCGTGGCGATCGGCATACCTTTTTTCAGGTTTTCAGCAAGACGCAGAACTTCATCATCGGTGAAGGTATTCAGATCGACCTTCTGACGAACATCGGTACCCAGGTCATACGCTTTCTGGATGAACTCGCGCAGTTTGGCGACTTCCTGCTGCTGTTTGAGCATCGCGTTGATTTTCTCACCGATGCCTTTCGCAGCCATACCCAAGTGGGTTTCCAGAATCTGACCGATGTTCATACGAGATGGTACGCCCAGCGGGTTCAGTACGATGTCGACCGGCGTACCGTTTTCATCGTAAGGCATATCTTCGATCGGGTTGATCTTAGAAATAACACCCTTGTTACCGTGACGACCTGCCATTTTGTCACCCGGCTGAATCTGACGTTTAACGGCCAGATACACTTTAACAATCTTCAGCACGCCCGGTGCCAGATCGTCGCCCTGAGTGATTTTGCGGCGTTTCGCTTCGAGTTTTTTCTCGAACTCGTGTTTCAGTTCGTCGTACTGCTCAGCCAGCTGTTCCAGCTGATTTTGTTTCTCTTCGTCGGTCAGGCCCAGTTCCAGCCAGCGATCGCGCGGCAGCTTGTCGAGCTTCTCAGCTTCAACACCACCGGCAACCAGCACCGCGTAGATACGACCAAACAGGCCAGCTTCGAGGATCTGCAGTTCTTCAGACAGGTCTTTTTTGGCCTGCTTCAGCTGCATCTCTTCGATTTCCAGCGCACGTTTGTCTTTTTCCACGCCATCGCGGGTGAAGACCTGAACGTCGATAACCGTACCGGAAACACCGTTTGGTACGCGCAGAGAAGAGTCTTTAACGTCAGACGCTTTCTCGCCGAAGATCGCACGCAGCAGTTTCTCTTCTGGCGTCAGCTGGGTTTCACCTTTCGGCGTTACCTTACCAACCAGAATGTCGCCGCCGGTCACTTCTGCACCGATGTAAACAATACCGGATTCATCCAGTTTAGAGAGCGCAGCTTCACCCACGTTCGGGATATCAGCGGTGATCTCTTCCGGCCCCAGCTTGGTGTCACGGGACACACACGCCAGTTCCTGAATATGAATCGTGGTGAAACGATCTTCCTGAACCACACGCTCGGAGACGAGGATGGAGTCTTCGAAGTTGTAGCCGTTCCACGGCATGAACGCTACGCGCATGTTCTGACCGAGAGCCAGTTCACCGAGGTCGGTGGACGGACCGTCTGCCAGCACGTCGCCGCGCTCAATTGGCTCACCCAGGGACACGCAAGGCATCTGATTGATGCAGGTGTTCTGGTTAGAACGGGTGTACTTGGTCAGGTTATAGATGTCGATACCTGCTTCGCCCGGGTACATCTCATCTTCGTTAACTTTGATAACGATACGGGATGCATCGACGTACTGTACGGTACCGCCACGCTTAGCAACTGCAGTAACACCGGAGTCGACGGCAACAGCACGTTCCATACCGGTACCAACCAGCGGCTTATCAGCGCGCAGAGTCGGAACCGCCTGACGTTGCATGTTCGCACCCATCAATGCACGGTTGGCGTCATCGTGTTCCAGGAACGGGATCAGTGACGCACCGACGGAAACCACCTGTTGGGTGGAAACGTCCATGTAGTCAACCTGATCGCGGCTGAACAAGCTGGATTCGCCTTTGCTACGGCAGGTCACCAGATCTTCTACAAAGTGGCCTTCGTCATCCAGGTTGGAGTTCGCCTGAGCGATAACGTAGTTGCCTTCTTCGATAGCAGACAGGTAGTGAATTTCGTCGGTCACAACACCGTCGGTCACTTTACGATACGGAGTCTCGAGGAAGCCGTATTCGTTAGTCTGTGCGTACACGGACAGGGAGTTGATCAGACCGATGTTCGGACCTTCAGGCGTTTCGATTGGACATACGCGACCGTAGTGAGTCGGGTGTACGTCTCGAACTTCAAAGCCCGCACGTTCACGGGTCAGGCCGCCTGGGCCGAGTGCGGAGATACGACGCTTGTGCGTAATCTCGGACAGCGGGTTGTTCTGGTCCATAAACTGAGACAGCTGGCTGGAACCAAAGAACTCTTTCACTGCTGCAGAAATCGGCTTGGCGTTGATCATATCCTGAGGCATCAGGGTATCCAGATCGCCCAGAGACAGACGCTCTTTCACCGCACGCTCCACACGTACCAGGCCAACGCGGAACTGGTTTTCCGCCATTTCGCCTACGGAACGGATACGACGGTTGCCGAGGTGGTCGATATCATCGACTTCGCCTTTACCGTTACGGATATCGATGAGCTTCTTCATCACTTCGATGATGTCGTCTTTGCTCAGGATACCGGAACCTTCGATTTCGTCACGCAGCAGAGAACGGTTGAACTTCATACGACCTACCGCAGACAAATCGTAGCGGTCTTCGGAGAAGAACAGGTTCTCAAACAGGCTTTCAGCCGCTTCACGAGTCGGCGGCTCACCCGGGCGCATCATGCGGTAGATTTCTACCAGCGCGCTCAGACGATCGTTAGTCGGGTCGACGCGTACCGTTTCAGAAATGTACGGACCGTGGTCCAGATCGTTGGTGAACAGGGTCTCGATGCGCTTGTGACCGGACTGGCTCAGTTTCGCCAGCAGATCCAGGCTCAGCTCCATGTTCGCCGGGCAGATCAGTTCGCCAGTGGCTTCATCGATGTAATCTTTGGCCGCAACTTTACCCGCAATATATTCAACCGGAACTTCGATATGCTTGATATCGTCTTTTTCCAGCTGACGGATATGGCGAGCGGTAATGCGACGGGCTTTCTCGACGTAGATTTTGCCGTTCGCTTCGATGTCGAAGGAAGCCGTTTCACCGCGCAGACGCTCCGGTACCAGTTCCATCTGCAGCTTGTTGTCGCGAATTTCAAAGACCACTTTCTCGAAGAACAGGTCAAGGATCTGCTCAGTGGTGTAATTCAGCGCGCGCAGGATGATGGTGGCCGGCAGCTTACGACGACGGTCGATACGGACAAACAGGTTGTCTTTCGGATCGAACTCGAAGTCCAGCCAGGAACCGCGGTAAGGAATGATACGTGCGTTATACAGGACCTTACCGGAAGAGTGAGTCTTACCTTTGTCAGAGTCAAAGAAGACGCCCGGGCTACGGTGCAGCTGAGAAACGATAACACGTTCAGTACCGTTGATAACAAAGGTACCGTTGTCGGTCATGAGCGGAATTTCGCCCATGTAGACTTCTTGTTCTTTAATGTCTTTAACGGTGCCTTCCGGCGCTTCACGCTCGTAGATCACCAGACGCAGTTTAACACGCAGCGGTGCCGAGTAGGTCACGCCACGGATCTGACATTCTTTAACATCAAAAACAGGTTCGCCCAGACGGTAGCTGACGTATTGCAGCTCAGAGTTACCGCTGTAGCTTTTAATCGGGAACACGGAACGGAAAGCAGCTTCCAGACCGTACTGCCCTTCAGGATCTTGCTCGATAAACTTCTGAAACGAGTCAAGCTGGATGGAAAGGAGATAAGGTATGTCCAGAACCTGCGGACGTTTACCAAAATCCTTACGAATACGTTTTTTCTCGGTATAGGAGTAAACCATAGGGTTCCTCAGCTCGCTGACAAGTCGACCCGTCTGCCCAAATAAGGCAGTTTTTTATGCAACACTATTTTGTGGACCGGAAAATGGAACACTTTCCGCAATGCCTGTTTCTATCACGCTTAAACCATTTCGTTGCGATTTACACAGCTCAGGGACCCTGACCTGTCGCAGTATATTAAGTCGTCTATAGAAACAAGCATTGAAAGGACAACCCAGTAGTCAAACAGCGTGAAACGCTACTGGTGCCTTACAGCGCAAAAAGGCTGGTGACCAAAAAGTCACCAGCCTCAGCCTGATTTCTCAGGCTGCAACCGGAAGGGTTGGCTTATTTGACTTCAACTTCAGCGCCAGCTTCTTCCAGAGATTTTTTCAGAGCTTCAGCGTCGTCTTTGCTGATGCCTTCTTTCAGTGCAGCCGGTGCAGATTCTACCAGGTCTTTAGCTTCTTTCAGACCCAGGCCAGTTGCGCTACGTACTGCTTTGATAACAGCAACTTTGTTAGCGCCTGCAGCTTTCAGAATTACGTCGAATTCAGTTTTTTCTTCAGCAGCTTCAGCCGGGCCAGCAGCTACAGCTACAGCAGCAGCAGCGGAAACACCGAATTTTTCTTCCATTGCAGAGATCAGCTCAACAACGTCCATTACGGACATAGCGGATACTGCTTCAATGATTTGATCTTTAGTGATAGACATTTAAATTGTTCCTGAATATCAGAATAAGTTTATACGTAAGCGAGCGCTTTATAAAGACAACTGCGATTAAGCAGCTTCTTTCGCATCGCGTACAGCAGCCAGAGTGCGAACCAGTTTGCCAGCCGAAGCTTCTTTCATGGTTGCCATCAGGCGTGCAATTGCTTCTTCGTAGGTCGGCAGAGTTGCCAGGCGGTCGATTTGCGACGCCGGGATCAGCTCACCTTCAAAGGCTGCAGCTTTGACCTCAAATTTTGCATTCGCTTTCGCGAACTCTTTGAACAGACGAGCGGCAGCGCCCGGGTGTTCCATAGAGTATGCAATCAGGGTCGGACCAACAAACGTGTCTTTCAGGCACTCAAACTGAGTACCTTCAACGACGCGGCGCAGCAGGGTGTTACGAACAACACGCATGTAAACGCCAGCTTCACGACCTGCTTTACGCAGTTCAGTCATTTTATCAACAGTAACGCCACGGGAATCCGCAACTACTGCAGACAGCGCACCTTTGGCTACTTCGCTGACTTCAGCAACAATCGCTTGTTTGTCTTGAAGATTTAAAGCCATTAGCTTTGCTCCTGGATGTTTGCCAGAGCTTATGCTCTGGAACTCACTTCACTCTTTCCAACGAAAGAGCGTCTTTAATACGGTGAGCAGAAACAAGCCAGAGTATCCAAAAAATAATCTTAGCGTTCTGTCACCGTCTACGCAGGGGATTAAGTTTCTGACGAAACACCTGCGGTCTTCGACGGAGGCCTGGATAGGCCAGGCTCCAACGAACAAATCTGTTTTTATCTGTCTGGCCGAAGCTAACAGAATCGTGGGGGTAGAATTGTAGACAAATCCACCGCCCACGTAAAGCTAATCTTAGTTCGCAGAAGCGCTCAGACCAGCCTGATCAACGGCAACACCAGCACCCATGGTGGTGGAGATGCTAACTTTCTTGATGTACACGCCTTTAGCCTGAGTCGGTTTTGCTTTTTTCAGCGCAACCAGCAGAGCTTCCAGGTTTTCTTTCAGTTTGTCAGCGTCAAAGTCCACTTTACCGATGGTGGTGTGGATGATGCCGTTTTTGTCGTTACGATAACGAACCTGACCTGCTTTAGCGTTCTTAACAGCTTCAGCAACGTTCGGAGTAACGGTACCCACTTTCGGGTTTGGCATCAGGCCGCGCGGACCCAGAACCTGGCCCAGCTGGCCAACAACGCGCATTGCATCCGGAGAAGCGATAACAACGTCAAAGTTCATTTCGCCTTTTTTGATCTGGTCAGCCAGATCTTCCATACCTACCAGCTCGGCGCCTGCAGCTTTAGCAGCTTCAGCGTTCGGGCCCTGGGCAAATACGGCTACGCGAACGGAACGGCCAGTACCGTGCGGCAGTACAGTCGCGCCACGGACGTTCTGGTCAGATTTACGAGCGTCGATGCCGAGGTTAACGGCAACGTCTACGCTTTCAACGAACTTAGCAGTAGCCAGTTCTTTCAGCAGAGAGATGGCTTCGTTGATGTCGTACTGTTTGGTCGCATCAACTTTGTCACGAATCACGGACATGCGCTTGGTCAGTTTAGCCATTTCTTAGTCCTCCACTACCAGGCCCATGGAACGTGCAGTACCTTCAATGGAGCGAGTCATCGCTTCAATGTCGGAACCAGTCATGTCGGCAGCTTTGGTCTGCGCGATTTCCTGCAGCTGAGCGCGGGAAATTTTACCCACTTTGTCTTTGTTCGGTTTACCGGAACCAGACTTGATACCAGCCGCTTTTTTCAGCAGAACTGCTGCCGGCGGAGTTTTGGTAACGAAAGTGAAAGAACGGTCAGCGTAAACGGTAATAACAACCGGAATCGGCAGACCTTTTTCCATGGATTCAGTTTTGGCGTTGAACGCTTTGCAGAATTCCATGATGTTCACACCCTGCTGACCCAGTGCTGGACCAACCGGCGGACTCGGGTTTGCCATACCAGCTGCAACCTGCAGCTTGACGTAGGCTTGTACTTTCTTAGCCATTTAAATTTCCTCGTTTGGGTGTAGCGCCTGAAAAGGCTCCCCGTGATAAATATCGCTTTATGGGAATCAGACCCATAAAAACAAAAGGCGCGAAATTGTATGTCAATTTCGCGCCTCATGCAACGATTAAATCGTTGCTTTTTTGATCGCCGGTTAGGCTTTCTCTACCTGGGCAAAGTCCAGTTCAACCGGAGTAGCACGGCCGAAGATGGAAACAGAGACCTTCAGACGAGATTTCTCGTAGTCAACTTCTTCAACCACGCCGTTAAAGTCAGCGAACGGACCATCGCTAACGCGTACCATTTCACCCGGCTCGAACAGAGTTTTCGGACGCGGCTTATCGCCAACCTGCTGCAGGCGATTCATGATCGCATCCACTTCTTTATCGCTGATCGGTGCCGGACGGTCAGAAGTACCGCCGATAAAGCCCATCACGCGCGGTACGCTGCGCACCAGGTGCCAGCTTGCGTCGTTCATTACCATCTGGACCAGAACGTAACCCGGGAAGAATTTGCGCTCGCTCTTGCGGCGCTGGCCACCACGGATCTCGACCACTTCTTCGGTCGGCACCATGACTTCGCCAAACAACTCTTCCATATTGTGTAATTTGATATGTTCACGCAACGAGGTAGCTACGCGACCTTCAAAACCGGAAAACGCCTGAACGACGTACCAACGTTTTTTAGGAGCTTCAGACATCTCAGAACCTCAGGCCAGTGATAAAGGATACCAGGCGAACCAGAATACCATCCAGTCCCCACAGGATCAGTGACATTACCGCAGTAACCGCAGCAACAATCAGCGTGGTGTGCAGCGTTTCCTGGCGAGTTGGCCAGATAACCTTGCGGACTTCGGTTCTCGCTTCGCGGGCGAAGGCGACGGTCGCCTTACCTTTAGTGGTTAACAGCGCGACGCCACCGGCAGCAGCGATCAGAATCACTACAGCCAGCGCACGCACCGCCAGCATAATGTCACGATAAAGGAAGTTGCCTACGATGGCCACAATCAGCAGCGCAGCAACGATCACCCACTTCATCGCTTCCAGGCCGCGCCCGCTCCCTTGAGCTTCGGTATTCGCACTCATAAACCAACCTGTCACAAGAATTCAGACAAATAATTTTGCCCCGCGAGAGCGAGGCAACCAAACCGAAATGCTCTGCTGCGTTTCGGACTTAACGCCCTCTACAGAGCCTGTCTCAGCAATGATTATGGCAAAAAAAATCACTGATGAGCCAGGTTCTGGTTCGAAAGCGTGCAAAAAGGGCATCAAATGATGCCCTTTTATTGCGCATTGCGTCAAATGTTATCAGCGATTAGCTGAGAACTTTTGCTACCACGCCAGCGCCAACGGTACGGCCGCCTTCACGGATTGCGAAACGCAGACCGTCGTCCATCGCGATT
>NZ_MTEG01000040.1:0-300 GCF_002108615.1 Klebsiella sp. YJ | reverse complement strand
TTTGGACAGAATGTACACTTCAGATTCGAACTTGGTGTGCGGCTTGATAGAGCCCGGCTTAGCCAGTACCTGACCACGTTCGATTTCTTCGCGTTTGATACCACGCAGCAGAACACCAACGTTCTCACCAGCACGGCCTTCGTCCAGCAGTTTGCGGAACATTTCAACGCCGGTACAGGTAGACTTAGCAGTCTCTTTGATACCAACGATTTCAACTTCTTCGCCCACTTTGATGATACCGCGCTCTACACGACCGGTAACAACGGTACCACGACCGGAGATGGAGAATACGTCTTCGAT
>NZ_MTEG01000039.1:0-32008 GCF_002108615.1 Klebsiella sp. YJ | reverse complement strand
TTACGCTTTCCTCTTTCAGAGTCAACCCTGAATTTCAGAAGTTTTCTCTTTCAACCCGGCGGCTTGTTTGCCGTTGTTCCGTGTCGATGGAGGCGCATTATAGGGAGTTCTCGAGCGCCCGCAATAGAAAAATTGCAGAAAAATGACTGACTGCTGCATTCCCCAGCAAAACCCCGCTTTATACCCTGTTACACACAGAATTATCCACAGACCACGCCTGTTCTTAGCTGATAAAGGCCGTCAAAAG
Organism: Klebsiella sp. YJ; assembly: GCF_002108615.1. Lineage (NCBI taxonomy): Bacteria > Pseudomonadati > Pseudomonadota > Gammaproteobacteria > Enterobacterales > Enterobacteriaceae > Klebsiella > Klebsiella sp. YJ. Next base: position 31,761 of record NZ_MTEG01000039.1, on the reverse strand, counting down.
CCCCTTCTATATAGAGAAGAGATCGGCAAAAAGAGAAAGATAAAAATTCGCGAGCGTTGCGCAAACGTTTTCGTTACAATGCCGCGCTATGACAAGGATGCCCGGCTGGGTGCGTTAGGTGAGTTTTTAGACAAAAACTCACCTAACGCTCTCTGTAATGTTCAAATCCTGGGGATTTAATACCATGCAACAACGTCGTCCAGTCCGCCGCGCTCTGCTCAGTGTTTCTGACAAGGCCGGTATCGTCGAATTCGCGCAGGCTCTTTCCGCTCGTGGTGTTGAGCTACTGTCTACGGGTGGTACCGCACGCCTGCTGGCTGAGAAAGGTCTGCCGGTAACCGAAGTCTCTGACTACACCGGTTTCCCGGAAATGATGGATGGACGCGTTAAGACCCTGCATCCAAAAGTACACGGCGGCATTCTTGGCCGTCGCGGCCAGGATGACGAGATCATGGCCCAGCACGCGATCTCTCCTATCGATATGGTTGTTGTTAACCTTTATCCGTTTGCCCAGACCGTCGCCCGCGAAGGGTGCTCGCTGGAAGATGCGGTGGAGAATATCGATATCGGCGGCCCGACCATGGTGCGCTCCGCGGCCAAGAACCATAAAGACGTGGCTATCGTCGTGAAGAGCCATGACTACCACGCCATTATTAAAGAGATGGATGCGAACGACGGTTCCCTGACTCTGGAAACCCGCTTCGATCTCGCCATTAAAGCTTTCGAGCACACCGCTGCCTACGACAGCATGATTGCCAACTACTTCGGCAGCATGGTTCCGGCCTATCATGGTGAGACTCAGGAAGCCTCCGGCCGCTTCCCGCGTACGCTGAACCTGAACTTCATTAAGAAGCAGGATATGCGCTACGGCGAGAACAGCCATCAGCAGGCTGCCTTCTATATAGAAGAAGACATTAAAGAAGCGTCGGTGGCGACCGCCACTCAGGTTCAAGGCAAAGCCCTTTCTTATAACAACATCGCGGATACCGATGCGGCGCTGGAGTGCGTGAAAGAGTTCAGCGAACCGGCCTGCGTGATTGTTAAACACGCCAACCCGTGCGGCGTTGCGGTCAGCGACTCAATTCTGGATGCTTACGATCGCGCCTACAAAACCGACCCGACCTCCGCATTCGGCGGCATTATCGCCTTCAACCGCGAACTGGATGCGGAAACCGCACAGGCCATCATTTCTCGCCAGTTTGTTGAAGTGATCATTGCGCCATCGGCCAGCGAAGAGGCCCTGAAGATTACTGCGGCCAAGCAGAACGTCCGCGTTCTGACCTGCGGCGAGTGGGCGGCACGCGTTCCGGGACTCGATTTCAAACGCGTTAACGGCGGCCTGCTGGTTCAGGATCGCGACCTGGGCATGGTCACCGAAGGCGATCTGCGCGTGGTGACGAAACGCCAGCCTACCGAGCAGGAACTGCGTGACGCGCTGTTCTGCTGGAAAGTGGCGAAGTTCGTGAAATCCAACGCCATTGTCTATGCAAAAGAGAACATGACCATCGGGATAGGTGCAGGCCAGATGAGCCGCGTTTACTCGGCGAAAATTGCCGGTATCAAAGCGGGCGATGAAGATCTGGAAGTGAAAGGCTCGGCAATGGCTTCTGACGCCTTCTTCCCGTTCCGTGACGGTATCGACGCTGCTGCTGCAGTGGGCATTACCTGTGTTATCCAGCCTGGCGGCTCTATCCGTGACGACGAAGTCATTGCCGCAGCTGACGAACACGGCATTGCGATGATCTTCACCGACATGCGTCACTTCCGCCATTAATTCACGGAGCAGAACATGAAAGTATTAGTGATTGGCAACGGCGGCCGCGAGCACGCGCTGGGATGGAAAGCGGCACAGTCTCCGCTGGTTGATACCGTCTACGTGGCGCCGGGTAACGCCGGCACAGCCCTGGAACCTGCGCTGCAAAACGTCAATATCGGCGTGACCGATATTCCGGCGCTGCTGGACTTTGCCCAGCGCGAGAAGATCGATCTGACCATCGTCGGCCCGGAAGCGCCGCTGGTGATTGGCATTGTCGATGCGTTCCGCGCTGCGGGCCTGAAAATCTTCGGCCCGACCGAAGGCGCCGCCCAGCTGGAAGGCTCAAAAGCCTTTACCAAAGATTTCCTCGCGCGGCATAACATTCCGACCGCGGAATATCAGAACTTTACCGAAGTCGAACCTGCACTGGCCTATCTGCGCGAAAAAGGCGCCCCGATTGTTATCAAGGCGGACGGTCTGGCGGCCGGTAAAGGCGTGATTGTCGCGATGACGCTGCAAGAAGCGGAAGAGGCGGTTCAGGATATGCTGGCCGGCAACGCCTTTGGCGACGCGGGCCATCGGATCGTGATTGAAGAGTTCCTCGATGGTGAAGAGGCCAGCTTTATCGTCATGGTCGACGGCGAGCACGTTCTGCCGATGGCCACCAGCCAGGACCACAAACGCGTAGGCAATGGCGATACCGGACCGAACACCGGTGGTATGGGCGCCTATTCACCCGCCCCGGTGGTCACGGATGAGGTGCATCAGCGCACCATGGATCGCATTATTTGGCCAACGGTCAAAGGCATGGCGGCGGAAGGCAATACCTATACCGGCTTCCTGTACGCCGGTCTGATGATCGACAAACAGGGCAATCCAAAAGTCATCGAGTTCAACTGTCGTTTCGGCGATCCGGAAACGCAGCCCATTATGCTGCGTATGAAATCCGACATGGTGGAGCTGTGCCTCGCCGCCTGTGACGGTAAGCTGGATGAGAAAACCTCCGAGTGGGACGATCGCGCCTCGCTGGGCATCGTGGTTGCCGCAGGCGGCTATCCGGGCAGCTACGCCACCGGCGACGAAATCTTCGGCCTGCCGCAGGAAGAAGCGGTGGATGGCAAGGTCTTCCATGCCGGGACGAAGCTTGCCGACGACCAGCGCGTGGTGACTAACGGCGGCCGCGTACTGTGCGTGACGGCGTTGGGCGACACCGTAGCCCTGGCGCAGCAGCGCGCCTACGAACTCCTGACCGGTATTCATTGGGAAGGAAGCTTCAGCCGTAGCGATATTGGCTGGCGCGCTATTGCCCGCGAGCAACGCTAGCGCCTGAGCGAGACCTCATAACAGGCCTCATTGACGGGCGGCTTCATTCTGGAGTCGCCCGTTTTTTATTTCAGCCCGCCATCCTGTCGCGGAGGATATGCGGCTACGCGCCTCAGAGAAGCGTATGGTGGAGAAGGACAGAGGGAATGGTAACCGCGCTGATAGCGCAAAGCGGCTCTGACCGGAGGTCAGAAGGTTTTTTCCTGCGGCTGCCAGGTACAGAAGTCTTCATTGGCCACCAGCAAAAGCTGAGCGCCGTCTGAGGCTTCCAGCCACGCCACGCTCACCTCAACGGAGGAGTGATTCTGGCGGCGTTCAATATGGGCTAAGGCCCGGGCATCCAGATCCGGCTTCACGGTTTGCCCTTCACAGGTCGTCACCGTCTGGTTGGCATGCCAGCGCCCCTGACGCAGAACAACGCGCCCTTGCCGCAATGCATCGCTGGTCTGGCGAATTTGCGTTGCCCGGTAGCGGTAAAGCGCCACCTGATCGCTGGAAAGCTGCTGCTTTTGTCCGTCCACTTCGCGCTGCATAAAGCTCAGCTCGCCCTGGTCATCAAAACGGGCGCGAATGTGTTCCGTCGGTTTGCCGTAGACGTTGAGTTCGATAAGCGTGAGTCGGTCACCCTGCCAGCGGTATTCGCTGGTTGAAGTATTGCCGTGATGCCACGGGCTAAAGGCAGCAAGCAGATGTACTTCGCCGTTGGAGTCCAGACGCCAGATACGCATCGCGCCCTGGTTGTCCGCATACCCGCTGGCGGTAAAAGGCGGGACAGAAGAATCATGGCTACAGGCAGAGATCAGCACGACGCCTGCCAGCATCAATACGCGACGCCAGATAGACAAAAGGGGCTTTAAGGCCCCTTCGTTAAAACTGTACACTGCCACGCGGTCTTACTTAACTGCGTCTTTCAGTGCTTTACCAGAAACAAACGCCGGCACGTTAGCAGCGGCAATTTTGATTTCGTTACCGGTCTGCGGGTTGCGGCCAGTACGCTCAGCGCGGTGGTTCACTTTGAAGGTACCGAAACCAACCAGTTGAACAGCATCACCTTCTTTCAGAGACTCAGTAATTGCAGCCAGGGTAGATTCCAGGGCAGCTTTTGCCTGTGCTTTGGACAGGTCAGCTTTGTCCGCAATTACATCAATCAGTTGAGTCTTGTTCATAAGTTATCCTTACAATGTGTTTATCGCTTGCTAAGCACCGAGTGCGACGGAAATGCCTGAAAAGCACTCTCCTGCATACACGCACCGATAGCCACTTTTTTTCGCCCTCCAAATGTAGACCAGACGGGGGGCGGAATGGAAGCCTTCAGACGCTACAATTCAGGCGGTAAATCACGTTTTCTGGTCTCACTGCTGAAAATTTATACCAATATTGCTCTCGCCGGCTTCACGAAGGTCTGCGCGCAGCCCTTTGATCAGTTCAATATCGCGTTCTTCACACTCGGCCAGCAGACGGAAAATTTCCCACTGAATATCCCATTCTTGCTCAACCGCCGGGTTCTCTTTGAGCTCTTCGTCGGTCATTTCACGACCTGCCTGGGTCATTTCCAGCATCGCGACGGTCGTAATCGAACTCTTGCTCACCTCAATGGCATGCTCAAGCGTTTCTCCGCTCAGACGCGAATGAATCAGTTCACTCAGAGCAACACAGGCATCGATAGCCGGGTACACGCCGTACAGATCATAGTCGTCGGCAACCGGAATCGCCTCTTCCAGTTTTTCCAGCTGGCTATCGAAATTCACCTTCGCATCTTTGACGGTCAGGGTTTCCCAAATCAGATCGAGGATACGACGATACAGCTGGCCATCGGCAAATCCGGTTTGCTGGCAGAACATCGCGTAATTGGGGTACATGCGCTCGCACAAACAGGCCATAAAGGTGACGTGCTGCCAACTTTCCAGCTTCTCCAGGCGCAGATGAATCGGGTTTTGTAACATGATGAATTCTCGAAGTCAGAAATTAGCCGCAGTGTACCTGAATCAGCGCTGATTTGCTTGCCAACGCACAAATGCCGGACGCCGCGAGGCAACCGCATCGGCCCAGCGCGTAGGCTCCGGCAGGCGGTAGCCCTTGATGCAGCGCTGAACCCATGTCAGCGCACTATCGAGAGCCACCCGGTGACCGGTGCTGACAAACAGCGGGTTGCAACGCGCTTTGCTGCGCCAGACCCACGCCAGCTGTTCGTTTTTATCCATCAGCGGCGCCAGTGCCCCCGGTTCATCGCCGGGAAGCGTAAAGCGCCCGCACAGGCGCTTTTTCGCCACCCCAATGGTCGGGACATCCACCAGCAGGCCAAAATGGCTGGCGACGCCCAGGCGCCGGGGATGAGAAATCCCGTGGCCGTCGACAAATAAGAGATCGGGTTTTTGGGAAAGCTGTTCCCACGCCGCCAGCAGCGCGGGCGTTTCACGAAAGGAGAGAAAACCGGGGATATACGGCATGGTGGTGGCCACTCGCGCCACCTGATACTCAACCAGTTCCAGAGATGGATAAGCGAGCAGCACAATAGCCGCCCGCGTCACTTCACCTTCTTGCTCGAAGCCAACGTCCGCACCGCCGATCAGCCGCGGAGGCTCCCGATCCAGTCGATCCTCACGAATGACCGACGCGGCCAGCTCCTGCTGCCGTTCGCGTAGCGACGCCAGATCCATATTCGCTCCTTAGCGATGGTATTGCGCCGACAGCCGGTGCACTGCTTCCACAAATACGCCGGCGTGTTCAGGATTCACATCCTGATGGATGCCATGACCCAGGTTGAAGACATGGCCCTCTCCCTGACCAAAGCCGGCCAGTATGGTCGCCACTTCTTCTTCAATACGGCCAGCGGGCGCGTAGAGCATGGAAGGGTCCATATTGCCCTGTAGCGCCACTTTGTGGCCGACGCGACGGCGAGCGTCGGCGATATCGGTGGTCCAGTCGAGACCCAGCGCATCGCAGCCGGTTTCGGCCATCGCTTCCAGCCACTGTCCGCCGCCTTTGGTGAATAGGGTCACCGGTACGCGGCGGCCTTCGTTTTCACGCAGCAGGCCATCAACGATTTTGTGCATGTAATAGAGCGAGAACTGCTGGTAATCGCGGCCGGTCAGCACGCCCCCCCAGGTATCGAAAATCATCACCGACTGGGCGCCCGCTTTGATTTGCGCGTTCAGGTACAGCGTGACGCTTTTAGCCAGCTTTTCGAGCAGCGCGTGCAGCGCCTGCGGGTCGGCATACATCATTTTTTTGATGACAGTGAAGGCCTTACTGCTGCCCCCTTCAACCATATAGGTCGCCAGGGTCCACGGACTGCCCGAGAAACCAATCAGCGGAACTTCGCCTTTTAGCTCACGACGAATGGTGCGCACGGCATTCATCACGTAACCGAGTTCATCTTCCGGATCGGGGATCGGCAGTTTGTCGACGTCAGCCTTGCCGGTAATCGTCGAAGTAAAACGTGGGCCTTCGCCGGTTTCGAAATAGAGCCCCAGCCCCATTGCGTCAGGGATGGTCAAAATGTCCGAGAAGAGGATCGCCGCATCCAGCGCATAGCGGCGCAGCGGCTGCAATGTCACTTCGCAGGCCAGCTCGGCGTTTTTACACAGCGACATAAAGTCGCCCGCTTCTGCGCGAGTGGCTTTGTACTCCGGTAAATAGCGGCCCGCCTGGCGCATCATCCACACCGGGGTCACATCAACGGGTTGGCGCAGCAGCGCACGCAGGTAACGATCGTTCTTCAGTTCGGTCATTTTGCAGTTCCTTAAGCGTCAGGCCGTTATTGTATCACGTCATTCCTCGTCGGCCCGACAGATTGCCACGGTGTCTTCTATCAGGCGGCGCGCGACGGTACCCGGCGGCGGCAGCAGCGGTAAATCGTCATAGCGATACCAGCCAGCCTGCAACAGCTCTTTCTTATCGATCACAATGTCGCCGCTGTCATATTCCGCCATAAATGCGGTCATTAGCGACTGCGGGAACGGCCACGGCTGGGAGGTCACGTAGCGCAGATTTTTCACCTTCAGACCGCACTCTTCCATGACCTCGCGGGCAACCGCCTGCTCAAGGGTCTCTCCCACTTCGACAAACCCGGCCAGTACCGTATGTACGCCATTGCGATGGCGGGTATGCTGTGCCAGCAAGATAGAATCGTCCCGGCGAATCGCCACGATCATGCAGGGCGCGATTTGCGGGTAATAACGTTCGCGGCAGTGGCTGCATAGCATCGCCCATTCAGTTTTGCTGGGATGCATAGGATGCCCGCAGTAACCGCAGAATTTATGCGAGCGGTAAAATTCGGCCAGTTGGATCCCGCGCCCCGCCAGTTGAAACAGACCTGGATCCTGATCCAATAACTGACGCAACGATCCCATATCATGCCGACGATCCTGGCACACCATCCACACCGCGTCGCCTTGCCATTCGCCAATATGCAGTGCGTGCTGGCCGACAAGATTAAAATTTACCGCTTCGCCATGTGGTAATTCCCCGTCGGGTAACCATAATTTTTGTTCGTGACTGACGATCCACCAGCCGCGATCTAATTTTTCAATAATACGATCCATATCTATTGCACTACCTTCGTTTTACTGGCACTTTTAACATTATATTTACATTTTGGTGAGCAACGTTATTTTCTTAATCTTGCGGAGTCAACCATGTTAAACCAGCTGGAAAACCTAACGGAACGTGTTGGAGGCAGTAATGAACTGGTCGATCGCTGGCTGCATGTACGTAAGCATTTGCTCGTCGCTTACTACAAGCTGGTTGGCCTGAAACCGGGAAAAGAATCCTTTATGCGACTTAACGAAAAGGCGCTGGATAGCTTTTGCCAAAGCCTGGTGGATTACCTCTCCTCCGGCCATTTTAGTATTTATGAACGTATTCTTGGCGAAATGGAAGGTGATACGCCACTTTTGGCAGCTACCAGGCTCTATCCGCAGCTGGAAGCCAATACCCAGCAAATTATGGATTACTACGACACCTGCCTCGAAAACGCCATCGATCACGATAATTATCTTGAGTTCCAGCAGGCGCTGTCCGATATCGGCGAAGCGCTGGAAGCCCGCTTTGCGCTGGAAGATAAGCTGATCGCCCTCGCCATTTCGTACAACCTGCAGGGCAACGTCAGCGACAATATCGCGCCGACTGCTTGAGTTGTGAACCGTTAACGAGTAATTTACAGACATTCTCCCTCTGCGGAGGGAGTGCTATCTTGTCGGAGTGCCTATTTTCCACAAAAGCATTCGTGATGCCTCAAGACGGCCAGTCAGTGAACTTCCAGGAGCTTACATCAGTAAGTGACTGGAGTGAGCGGACGAAGCCAACGAAGGGGCAGCGCGAAGAATAAAGTGGAAAAGGCTGAGACCGTTAATTCGGGATCCGCGGAACCTGATCAGGCTAATACCTGCGAAGGGAACAAGAGTAAACTGCTATTCGCGACCGTCCGTTCAGGACCGATCGCCTCTGTTACTCCATCCGTCGTCTGACAAGCCATCTCCTCTTTATCTGGAATGAGCTATGTCCGCAAGCAAACCGACCCGCCGGGAACAGCGCGAACGCGCGCAACACTTTATTGACACTCTGGAAGGCACCGCCTTTCCCCGCTCACGACGCATCTATGTTCAGGGCGCGCAGGATAATATTCGCGTACCGATGCGCGAAATCCAGCTCAGCCCCACGCCGATCGGCGGCGACAAAATCAACCCGCAGTATGAAGAGAACGAAGCCATACCGGTGTATGACACCTCCGGCCCCTATGGCGATCCTGATATCGCCATCGACGTCCGGCAGGGACTGGCGAAGCTGCGTCAGCCGTGGATTGACGCTCGCCACGATTGCGAGCCGCTACGCGAACGCAGCTCCCTCTACACCAAAGCGCGTCTGGCCGATGAGGAGCTGGATGCGCTGCGCTTTAGCGGCTCGCTGGCCCCCAAACGCGCAAAATCAGGCAAATGCGTCACGCAGCTCCACTACGCACGTCAGGGCATCGTCACGCCGGAGATGGCGTTTATCGCTATCCGGGAAAATATGGGCCGCGAGCGCATTCGCAGCGAGGTGCTGCGCCACCAGCATCCGGGCGAAGGTTTTGGCGCCCGCCTGCCGGAGAATATCTCCGCGGAGTTCGTCCGTGATGAAGTCGCCGCCGGTCGCGCAATCATTCCAGCAAATATCAACCATCCTGAGTCGGAACCGATGATTATCGGCCGCAATTTTCTGGTGAAGGTCAACGCCAACATCGGTAACTCGGCGGTCACCTCCTCCATCGAAGAGGAGGTAGAAAAACTGGTGTGGTCGACACGCTGGGGCGCTGACACGGTCATGGATTTGTCCACCGGACGTTATATTCACGAAACCCGCGAGTGGATCCTGCGCAACAGCCCGGTCCCTATCGGTACCGTCCCCATCTACCAGGCGCTGGAGAAGGTGAACGGTATCGCCGAAAACCTCACCTGGGAAGCCTTTCGCGACACCCTGCTGGAGCAGGCAGAGCAAGGCGTTGACTATTTCACCATCCATGCCGGCGTCCTGCTGCGCTACGTGCCGATGACCGCCGGACGGCTGACCGGCATCGTCTCCCGCGGCGGGTCGATCATGGCGAAGTGGTGCCTGTCGCATCATCAGGAAAACTTCCTCTACCAGCATTTTCGCGAAATCTGCGAAATCTGCGCCGCCTATGATGTCTCGCTCTCCTTAGGCGATGGCCTGCGCCCGGGCTCCATTCAGGATGCCAACGACGAAGCGCAGTTCGCCGAGCTGCACACCCTGGGGGAGCTGACAAAAATCGCCTGGGAATATGATGTGCAGGTCATGATCGAAGGTCCAGGCCATGTACCCATGCAGATGATCCGCCGCAATATGACTGAAGAGCTGACCCACTGCCACGAAGCGCCGTTCTACACGCTTGGGCCATTAACCACCGATATCGCTCCCGGCTATGACCACTTCACCTCCGGTATCGGCGCGGCGATGATCGGCTGGTTCGGCTGCGCCATGCTCTGCTACGTCACGCCGAAAGAGCATCTCGGCCTGCCCAATAAAGAGGACGTGAAGCAAGGATTGATCACCTACAAAATCGCCGCCCATGCCGCTGACCTCGCCAAAGGGCACCCCGGAGCGCAGATCCGCGACAACGCCATGTCCAAAGCGCGGTTTGAATTCCGCTGGGAAGACCAGTTTAACCTCGCGCTCGACCCGTTCACCGCCCGCGCCTATCACGATGAAACGCTGCCGCAGGAGTCCGGCAAAGTCGCCCACTTCTGCTCCATGTGCGGGCCTAAATTCTGTTCAATGAAAATCACCCAGGAGGTCCGCGATTATGCCGCCCGGCAGCATATCGCAGCCGGTATGGCCGATAAATCCCAGGATTTCCGCGCTCTTGGCGGTGAGATCTATTTACGTAAGGAGCAAGCCTGATGTATCAACCCGATTTTCCTCCCGTCCCGTTCCGTTTAGGCCTCTATCCGGTTGTTGATAGCGTGGTATGGATTGAGCGCCTGCTGAAAGCCGGCGTGCGTACCCTTCAGCTGCGCATCAAAGATAAGCGCGACAGCGACGTTGAGGACGATGTGATCGCCGCTATCGCGCTTGGTCGTCAATATCATGCCCGGCTGTTTATCAACGACTACTGGCAGCTGGCCATCAAACATCAGGCTTACGGCGTGCATTTAGGCCAGGAGGATCTGGAAACCACAGACCTCAGCGCTATTCGCCACGCCGGCCTGCGTCTTGGGGTCTCGACCCATGACGATATGGAGATCGACGTTGCGTTGGCCGCACGCCCCTCCTATATCGCCCTGGGCCACGTTTTTCCTACGCAAACCAAACAGATGCCTTCCGCCCCTCAGGGACTGACGCAGCTCGCTCAACATATCCAGCGCCTGCGGGATTACCCGACGGTGGCGATCGGCGGCATCAGCCTGGCGCGCGCGCCGGCGGTGCTGGACACCGGCGTCGGCAGTATTGCGGTCGTCAGCGCAATTACCCAGGCGGCAGACTGGCAACAGGCCACCGCCCAGCTGCTGGAAATCGCAGGAGCAGGCGATGAATAACAGCGATTTTATGCGCTATAGCCGCCAGCTGCTGCTGGAGGATATCGCCATCGAAGGCCAGCAAAAGCTGCTGGCCAGCCGGGTATTGATCGTCGGTCTCGGCGGGCTGGGCTCGCCTGCTGCGCTGTATCTGGCTGGCGCCGGTGTCGGCACGCTGGTGCTGGCCGACGATGACGACGTGCACGTCAGCAACCTACAGCGGCAAATTCTGTTCACCAGCGATGATATCGCGCAACCCAAAACCACGACCGCCAGAGCAAGGCTGGCTCGTCTCAACCCGCAGATTGAGCTGATTGCACTGAAGCAGCGGTTAGGCGGAAAGGCCCTGCTGGATGAAGTGGCGAAAGCCGATGTGGTACTGGATTGCACCGATAACATGGTGACCCGCCAGGCGATCAATGCCGCCTGCGTCGCACTGGCAACACCACTGATTACCGCCAGCGCCGTCGGGCTGGGAGGCCAACTGATGGTACTGACGCCGCCGTGGGAACAGGGCTGCTATCGCTGCCTGTGGCCGGACGCTCACGAGCCCGAACGCAACTGTCGTACGGCGGGCATTATCGGCCCGGTGGTCGGCATGATGGGCACCCTGCAGGCGCTGGAGGCTATCAAGCTGCTCAGCGGTATGGCGACGCCGCGTAATACTTTGCGGTTGTTCGATGCCCGCACCAGCAGCTGGCGCGCGCTTGCATTACAGCGGGCTCAGGGTTGCCCGGTATGTGGAGGGCAGCATGCAGGTGTGGTTTAACGATGAACCGTTGCAGTGCGCCGAAGCGACATCCGTCGCCGCTCTGCTCACTCAACTGGAACAGCAGCAGCCGGGCGTCGCGCTGGCGCTCAATCAACACATCCTGCCGCGCGAGCGGTGGGATCACCATCTTCTGCAGGAAGGCGACCAAATCCTGCTTTTTCAGGTTATCGCCGGAGGCTGACATGTTACGTATTGCGGATAAAACATTTGAATCACATCTTTTCACCGGTACCGGTAAATTCGCCACCCCCGACGTCATGGTGGAGGCCATTCGCGCCTCCGGCAGTCAGCTGGTGACGCTGGCGATGAAACGCGTCGATCTCCGTCAGCATAATGACGCTATCCTCGCGCCGCTGCTGGCGGCTGGCGTGAGCCTGCTGCCCAATACCTCCGGGGCCAAAACGGCAGAAGAAGCCGTATTTGCCGCGCGTCTGGCGCGGGAGGCGCTGGGTACCCACTGGCTGAAACTGGAAATCCACCCGGACGCGCGCTGGCTGCTCCCCGATCCGATTGAAACGCTGAAAGCGGCAGAAATTCTGGTACGGGAAGGCTTCGTCGTGCTGCCCTACTGCGGCGCCGATCCGGTACTGTGCAAGCGTCTGGAAGAAGCGGGCTGCGCGGCGGTGATGCCGCTCGGCGCGCCGATCGGTTCCAACCAGGGGCTGGAAACCAAAGCGATGCTGGAAATTATTATCGAGCAGGCCACGGTACCTGTGGTGGTTGATGCCGGTATTGGCGTGCCAAGCCATGCGGCTCAGGCGCTGGAAATGGGCGCTGACGCGGTACTGGTGAATACCGCCATCGCCGTTGCCGACGACCCGGTCACCATGGCCCGCGCTTTCCGCCTGGCGATTGATGCCGGATTGCTGGCGCGACAGGCTGGCCCGGGGGCGCGCAGCGCTCAGGCGCAGGCCACCAGCCCACTGACCGGCTTTCTGGAGGCGCTGGTATGAAGACCTTCACTGACCGCTGGCGGCAGCTGGAGTGGGACGACATTCGCCTGCGTATCAACAGTAAAACCCCCGCCGACGTAGAACGTGCCCTGGCGGCAAAACAGCTCAGCCGTGACGATATGATGGCCCTGCTCTCTCCTGCCGCCGCGGGTTATCTGGAGCCTCTGGCGCAGCGCGCGCAGCGCCTGACTCGCCAGCGCTTTGGGAATACCGTCAGCTTTTATGTCCCGCTGTATCTCTCTAATCTGTGCGCCAACGATTGTACCTACTGCGGTTTCTCAATGAGTAACCGCATCAAGCGCAAGACCCTGGATGAGGCGGAAATTGCCCGTGAATGCACGGCGATCCGCGAAATGGGCTTTGAGCATCTGCTGCTGGTGACCGGCGAACATCAGGGCAAAGTCGGCATGGACTATTTTCGCCAGCATCTGCCCGCGATTCGCCGCCAGTTCGCCTCGCTGCATATGGAGGTCCAGCCGCTGGCGATGGAGGAGTACGCCGAGCTGAAAACCCTCGGGTTGGACGGCGTGATGGTCTATCAGGAGACCTATCATGAAAGCATGTATGCGAAACATCATCTGAAAGGCAAAAAGCAGGATTTCTTCTGGCGGCTGGATACGCCGGACAGACTTGGACAGGCGGGGATTGATAAGATTGGCCTTGGCGCATTAATTGGCCTCTCCGACAGCTGGCGCGTGGATTGCTTTATGGTGGCGGAACATCTGCTGTGGCTCCAGCAACGCTACTGGCGCAGCCGCTACTCCATCTCCTTTCCGCGACTACGCCCTTGCGCCGGGGGTATCGAGCCTGCCTCATTAATGGATGAACGGCAGCTGGTGCAAACCATTTGCGCCTTCCGTCTGCTGGCCCCGGAAGTGGAGCTCTCGCTCTCCACCCGTGAATCCCCCTGGTTCCGCGATCGGGTTATCCCGCTGGCCATCAACAACGTCAGCGCATTTTCGAAAACCCAGCCCGGCGGGTATGCCGATAACCACCCGGAGCTGGAGCAGTTCGCGCCTCACGATGACCGTCGCCCGGAAGAGGTCGCCAGCGCGCTGGTAGCCAACGGACTGCAGCCGGTATGGAAAGACTGGGATAGCTGGCTGGGACGCGCTTCCCGGTCATCATGATGAGGAATGTAACGCCTTAAACGTTCTTCGTGGACGATCGCAATAAGAGAAACGGGCGATGGTGGTCATCTTTCCGTTTCTCTATTCTGTCCTGGTCAGCAGTGGATGCTGTCCAGGGCGAATGATATCTCTTCCTCACTTTCGCCCTGCTCCATCGCATTGATAGCCATCACGATCGAAGATAAATCCCATCCTCCCGCTGGCCACAGTTATAATTAACCAGGCAACATCTGATTCGCTTGCCAGGCATTGCGACTAATCCTGCGCTTCTTCCCATGGAAAAAACCTTCTGGAACGATTTAAAACACATGGCTCGTCACAGTAGAAAGCTCTCTTTTACCATGCCAATTCTTATTGGCTTTACAGGGATTTTACTCAGCTTTTTGCTGATCGCCGTATTCGTCACCACGACGCAGAGACAGAACTTCCTTGAGGACTATCACCACGTTAATCGCAATTTCACCCATAACCTGGCCGTTAACTATACGGAATCGCTGCTGCGTGGAAATGATTATATCCTCGCCAGGGCAACCAAGTTCTTTGCGAAAAACGACAAGTTAAATCAGGCCATTAATATAGACCCGCAAAGTGGGTTGCAGGAATTAATGCAGCTGCAGGAGCTGATGCCAACCGTCTCTTCTATTTCGCTGGCGGATACCCAGGGCCATTACCTCCGGGCACCTGAGGTGCTGGAAAATGATAACAGCCGCGCCTTCGATCCGAAGTCCAGACCGTGGTTTATCAAACAGGCGGAAGCCAGTACTTTCAGCCACTATACCAGTCCCTATCTGGATTTCTTTACACAGCATCCCACCATTACGCTCTACAAACCGGTCATCTCACCGGAAGGCCGGCTCAAAGGCAGCCTCGCATTTCATCTGGATCTGACGTCAATGGGATACGCTTTGCGCCAGATGGTTGCCCCTGTTCAGGGCGAGTTTTTCGTCGTGCAGCGCGACGGGAAAGTCGTACTTCATCCGGATACCGGCGCGCTTTTTAAACCCTATGTCCGCGACGATCTCATGGACAAAATGACCAGCGCCGAGGGTCAGCTGTATGACGAGAAAAATGGCATCTGGTATTACTATTATTCGTTCACCAATCCAGACTGGTTTGTCATCTACCGCGTTGATAACACCACGCTGGTCGATTTAACCCGCTATGAAACCGATATTGTGCTTTGGGGGTTTGCCCTGGCCGCCATTGTGATTATTCTCTTTGGCCTCTACCTGCGCCATGCGTCGCACACGGTGCTGATGAATATCATCAACGCGATTAAAACCGGCGACGTCAACCGTGCTCCGCGGCTGGAAGCGATGCTGAGTAAAGCCATCGAAAGTAATAAACAGCGCGAACTGATCTATGTCCGCCAGGCTACCATCGATGCGCTCACCGGCTGTAAAAACCGCCGCGCCTTCGACAGCGATATCGCCGCGCTGATGAACGATCACCAGCCTTTCTCTCTTGCGCTGGTTGATATTGATAACTTCAAGACGATAAACGACACCTGGGGTCACCTCAATGGCGATATCGTTTTGCGCAATGTCGCCCGGGAAGGGCTGCAGATCTTCCAGCCCCTGCAAATTTCACTCTACCGCTATGGCGGCGAAGAGTTTGCCGTGATTTTCACCGGCGAGCATATTGCCAATGCGCCGGCGATACTGGAAAGCTGGCGACTCAACATTGCCCAACGCACCTGGCGTGAAGAAGGACTGACGGTAACCTTCAGCGCGGGCCTGGGAGAATGGAATATGGAGCCTCTGGAGCAGCTAGTGGTGAGCGTCGATGAAGCGCTTTATAAAGCCAAGCAGCAGGGAAAAAACCGTATCGTCCGCGCTTAAAACCGCCTGCATCCGCAGGCCCGTCAGCCCGGATTTTACTGTTTTCAACCCCAAAACCGAAACCGGTTTCATTATTTTGTGATGCTTTACACACAATCACGGCAAAGCGGTTGTCGTGTCTGTCGGCCCGCGATAAAGATGATGCATCAAGGGAACATAAGGGCCATCTACTATGAAGAATATCGTTTTATGCTGCGCCGCTGGAATGTCCACCAGCATGCTGGTTCAACGCATGCAGGCTGCTGCACAACAAAAAGGTGTGGAAGTCTCCATCAAAGCCGTACCGGTTGCCGAGTTTAAAGATAACCTTGCTACTGCCGATATTATCCTGCTCGGTCCGCAGGTGAAGTACGAGCAAGCTAAACTCCAGGCGCTGGCCGACCCGTTTGGTAAAAAAGTCGCCGTTATCGATATGATGGACTACGGCATGATGAAAGGCGATGCTGTTCTCGACAAAGCCCTGAAGTTGATGGAGTAAGTCATGGAAGATTTAGAAACGATCATTATGGAGCTGTTGGTGAATGCTGGTTCTGCCCGCAGTTCAGCATTAACGGCTCTGCAGCTGGCCCGCAAAGGTGATTTTGCGGCTTCTGAGCAGGCAATGGCAGAATCACATGAGTTTGTGAAGCACGCGCATAAAATCCAGACCCAGCTCATCGGCCTGGATGAAGGCACAGGTAAGCTGCCGGTGAACCTGATTACCGTTCACTCCCAGGATCATCTGATGAATGCCATGGTGATACAGGATCTGGCAACCGATATGATTGAACTGTATCGTCGCACCGCGTAGTCAATAAACGCAGTGAATAGCAGGTGCCCTTCAGGCACCTGCTTTTTTATTATAAGAAGCCGTAAAGCGCGGCGAAGACCCAGCCAAACACGCACGAAACGCTGACGCCAATGAGCCCCGGTAGAATAAAGCTATGGTTAATCACAAAACGGCCGATATGCGTCGTCCCTGAGCGATCGAACTGAATCGCCGCCAGGTCGCTCGGGTAGGTTGGCAGAATATAATAGCCGTAGCAGGCTGGCGCGGAGGCGACGATGTAGGCCGGATCGACGCCAATCGCCAGCGCCACCGGGACAATCGCCGCCAGTGCTGCGGCCTGGGAATTGACAAATTTGGAGACCAGCAGCAGTACGATGGCATAGGCCCACGGATACTCCTTCACCATTTCGCCGAGTACGCCTTTAATCTCCGTCATGTGCGCGCCGAACATCGTTTCCGCCATCCAGGCGATACCGTATACCGCCACAATGGCGATCATCCCCGAGCGGAAAACCTCATTCTTAGAAATCGACGCCGGGTTAGTTTTGGTAATGATGATGATAAGTGCGCCGGAGAGCAGCATGAACATCTGAATCACCAGGACCATCGACAGCGGCTTGCCGTTGAATGCCGGACGCAGTTCGGAGAAGGCCCCCAGAACGGCAACCACGGCAATCGACGCCAGGAAGATCCACATAGCGACCCAGTTACTGGTCGGCAATTTTCTGTCCAGCAGCGTTGCCGTATCGCCATAAACATAATGACGGTTTTCCGGCGTTGAGATGAAAGCCTGAAACGCTTCGTCTTTATCTAAGTCTTTACCGCGAAACCAGCTAAAAATACCGATTGCCAGAATCCCCAGTAGCGTAGAGGGAATGGTAATCGCCAGCAGATCGAGGAATTCGAGGTGCTTACCGTTGAAGGTAAAGTTGCCCAGCATCGCCACCAGGGACACCACCGCAACGGACACCGGGCTGGCGATAATCCCCATCTGTGCGCCAATGGAGCTTGCCGCCATCGGGCGCTCGGGGCGAATATTGTTCTTGATAGCGACGTCATAAATAATCGGCAGAATCGTATAAACCACGTGGCCAGTGCCGCAAAGAATGGTCAGCGTACAGGTGACGAAGGGAGCCACGATGGAGACATATTTTGGATTGCGCCGCAGAAGTTTCTCTGCAATCTGCAGCATCACATCTAACCCGCCGGAAGCCTGAAGCGTCGCCGAGGCGGCAACAACCGCAATAATCACCAGCATCACATCAACCGGCGGCTTGCCCGGCTGAAGATGAAAGACAAAGACTAAAATAACCAGCCCGATACCGCCTAAAAGGCCCAGTGCGATACCGCCTTTTCTGGCACCATAAAAGAGACAAATTAAGATAATGATGAGTTGTATTGCGAATTCCATGCATCCCCCAGCCCCTGGCTATGAAAATCAAAAGACTTATCTTCCGCTGCCGTATTATTTAGCCATCTCCCCCATCGCTTTTTACGGGTATAAACCGCCCTCCTCGGCGTCATGAAACCGAAGATAAAAGAAAAAGTAATCACATGATTAATTGGACTTTTTGACTATATCGCCTTTGATTTGCTGATTTTTTGATACGTGTAGAATTTTTACCCATCAATAAGTGTGGGTATTAAGAAAAAACAGCCAGTCGACTTTTATATGAATTGTTTGCTGCTTAATTGAGGGGGAAATATTAATGGAATGTAATTCATTATGAGAGGGCAGAAGCGGATATTATCGTGGCGCCATGCCGGGATAATAAAAAAGCCAGTCAGGAGACCTGACTGGCTTTTTAAGCGTAGCGTCAACGATTAATCGTTGTCGGAACCGCCCAGGCCTGCGTTCAGCAGTTCTGCCAGGTTAGCAGAAGCTTCTTCCACGCTCACCTGAGGTGCTGCAGGCTGTTCGCCCGCGGCGCGGCGGCGCATACGATCCTGGTGGTACGCATAGCCGGTACCCGCCGGGATCAGACGACCGACGATAACGTTCTCTTTCAGGCCGCGCAGTTCGTCGCGTTTGCCCGCAACGGCTGCTTCGGTCAGGACACGCGTGGTCTCCTGGAACGATGCGGCAGAGATGAACGACTCGGTTGCCAGAGACGCTTTGGTGATACCCAGCAGGTCGCGGGAGTAAGTCGCCGCCACTTTGCCGTTCGCTTCCAGATCGCGGTTAGCAATCTTGACGCGGGAGTATTCAACCTGTTCGCCTTCCAGGAAGTCGGAGCTACCTGCGCTTTCGATGGTCGCTTTACGCAGCATCTGACGAACGATAACTTCGATGTGTTTATCGTTAATCTTAACGCCTTGCAGACGGTAAACGTCCTGTACTTCGTTGGTGATATAACGCGTTACCGCGTGTACGCCACGAAGACGCAGAATGTCGTGCGGTGCTTCCGGACCGTCGGAAACCACATCACCACGTTCTACACGTTCACCTTCGAACACGTTCAGCTGACGCCATTTCGGAATCATCTCTTCGTACGGATCGCTGCCGTCTAACGGAGTGATAACCAGACGACGTTTGCCTTTGGTTTCTTTACCGAAGGAAATGATACCGCTGATTTCCGCCAGGATAGCCGGCTCTTTCGGACGACGTGCTTCGAACAGATCCGCAACGCGCGGCAGACCACCGGTGATGTCCTTGGTACCACTGGATTCCTGAGGAATACGCGCCAGAGCGTCACCCGCACTGATCTGTACGCCATCTTCCAGCTGTACAATCGCTTTGCCCGGCAGGAAGTACTGAGCAGGCATATCGGTGCCTGGGATCAGAACGTCGTTGCCCTGCGCATCAACAATTTTCAGCGCTGGACGCAGATCTTTACCGCCCGCGGTACGTTCTGCAGAATCCAGAACAACCAGGGATGACAGGCCGGTTAATTCGTCGGTCTGACGGGTAATGGTCTGGCCGTCAATCATGTCAGTAAAGCGGATGAAACCACTGACTTCAGAGATAACCGGCATGGTGTGCGGATCCCAGTTTGCCACGGTTTCACCGCCGGCAACCTGCTCGCCATCGCCTTTCGCCATCACAGCACCGTAAGGCACTTTATAGCTTTCTTTAGTACGACCGAATTCGTCGATCAGCTTCAGCTCGGTGTTACGAGAGGTCACAACCAGCTTGCCAGCGGAGTTAACAACCGACTTGGCGTTAGACAGCTTGATGCTACCCTTGTTTTTCACCTGAATGCTGGATTCAGCAGCCGCACGAGATGCCGCACCACCAATGTGGAACGTACGCATCGTCAGCTGTGTACCCGGCTCACCGATGGACTGTGCCGCGATAACGCCGATTGCTTCACCTTTGTTGATGATGTGGCCACGCGCCAGGTCACGACCGTAGCAGTGCGCACATACACCAAAGTCGGTGTCACAGGATACAACGGAACGCACTTTGACGGAGTCAACGGAGTTCTCTTCCAGCAGGTCACACCAGTGCTCGTGCAGCAGCGTGTTGCGTGGAACCAGAATGTCCGCGGTACCCGGCTTCAGAACGTCTTCAGCGGTCACACGACCCAGTACGCGATCGCGCAGCGGCTCTTTAACATCGCCACCCTCGATAACCGGGGTCATGGTGATGCCTTCCAGGGTACCACAGTCATCTTCAGTAACGACCAGGTCCTGGGCAACGTCAACCAGACGACGGGTCAGGTAACCGGAGTTCGCTGTTTTCAGTGCGGTATCCGCCAGACCTTTACGCGCACCGTGAGTAGAGATGAAGTACTGGAGTACGTTCAGACCTTCACGGAAGTTCGCGGTGATTGGCGTTTCGATGATGGAGCCATCCGGCTTCGCCATCAGACCACGCATACCCGCCAGCTGACGAATCTGTGCCGCAGAACCACGCGCACCGGAGTCGGCCATCATGTAGATGCTGTTGAAGGAAACCTGCTGCTCTTCGACGCCATCACGGTTAATCACGGTTTCGGTTTGCAGGTTATCCATCATCGCTTTGGATACACGATCGTTCGCCGCAGCCCAGATATCGATAACTTTGTTGTAGCGTTCGCCCGCGGTAACCAGACCGGACTGGAACTGTTCCTGGATCTCAGCAACTTCAGCTTCCGCTTCGCTGATGATCTCGTGTTTTTTCTCCGGGATGACCATGTCATCGATACCAACGGATGCACCTGAACGCGCTGCATAAGCAAAGCCGGTGTACATCGTCTGGTCCGCAAAAATAACGGTCGGTTTCAGGCCCAGAATACGGTAGCAGGTATTCAGCATCTTAGAGATGGCTTTCTTACCCAGCGCCTGGTTCACGATAGAGAACGGCAGACCTTTCGGCACGATCATCCACAGAATCGCACGGCCAACGGTCGTGTCTTTCAGGCTGGTTTTCGCAACGAACTGGCCGTTTTCATCTTTTTCGTATTCGGTGATACGCACTTTAACGCGCGCATGCAGAGAGGCCAGACCGGCGCGATAAATACGCTCCGCTTCTTTCGGGCCAGTCAGCACCATGCCTTCGCCTTTGGCGTTAACACAGTCACGGGTCATGTAGTACAGACCCAGTACAACGTCCTGAGACGGAACGATGATTGGCTCGCCGTTCGCCGGGGACAGGATGTTGTTGGTAGACATCATCAGCGCACGCGCTTCCAGCTGGGCTTCCAGCGTCAGCGGTACGTGAACAGCCATCTGGTCACCATCGAAGTCGGCGTTATATGCCGCACAAACCAGCGGGTGCAGCTGGATAGCTTTACCTTCGATCAGTACCGGTTCAAATGCCTGGATACCCAGACGGTGCAGTGTTGGTGCACGGTTCAGCAGTACCGGGTGTTCGCGGATAACTTCGTCCAGGATATCCCAGACCACAGCTTCTTCACGCTCAACCATTTTCTTCGCGGCTTTGATGGTGGTGGCCAGGCCACGCAGTTCCAGCTTGCCGTAAATGAACGGTTTGAACAGCTCCAGCGCCATTTTCTTCGGCAGACCGCACTGATGCAGACGCAGGTATGGACCTACGGTGATAACAGAACGACCGGAGTAGTCAACACGCTTACCGAGCAGGTTCTGACGGAAACGACCCTGCTTACCTTTGATCATGTCGGCCAAAGATTTCAGAGGACGCTTGTTAGAACCGGTGATCGCACGACCGCGACGACCGTTATCCAGCAGGGCATCAACCGCTTCCTGCAGCATACGTTTTTCGTTGCGTACGATGATATCCGGCGCAGCCAGATCCAGCAGACGTTTCAGACGGTTGTTACGGTTAATGACGCGACGATACAGATCGTTCAGGTCAGAAGTCGCGAAACGACCACCATCCAGCGGTACCAGCGGACGCAGATCTGGCGGCAGAACCGGCAGAACGGTCAGGATCATCCACTCCGGCTTGTTGCCAGACTGAACAAACGCTTCCAGCAGCTTGATACGCTTGGTCAGCTTTTTACGTTTGGTTTCGGAGTTAGTTTCGTTCAGCTCTTCACGCAGCTGCTCGCACTCTTGCTCCAGATCCATGCTTTTCAGCAGGGCCTGAATAGCTTCCGCACCCATCTTCGCATCGAATTCGTCACCAAACTCTTCCAGCGCATCCAGATACTGCTCTTCAGTCAGGATCTGATTACGTTCCAGGTTGGTCATCCCGCCTTCGATAACCACATAGGATTCGAAGTACAGAACACGTTCGATATCGCGCAGCGGCATATCCAGCAGCAGGCCGATACGGGACGGCAGCGATTTCAGGAACCAAATGTGGGCGGTCGGAGAGGCCAGTTCGATGTGGCCCATGCGCTCACGACGCACTTTGGTCTGGGTCACTTCAACGCCGCACTTCTCACAGATAACACCACGGTGTTTCAGGCGCTTGTACTTACCGCACAGGCACTCGTAATCTTTTACTGGCCCAAAGATACGGGCGCAGAAAAGGCCGTCACGCTCTGGTTTGAACGTACGGTAGTTAATGGTTTCCGGCTTTTTAACTTCACCAAAAGACCATGAACGGATCATGTCTGGCGATGCCAGAGCAATTTTGATCGCATCAAACTCTTCGGTTTTAGTTTGCGCTTTCAGAAACTTTAATAAGTCTTTCACGGATTTGCTCCCGTCGGAGTTAGCACAATCTGGCGCCGGGGGTTACCCCGGCACCAGTGACCTGTTTGAGCGAGAGTTACTCGTCTTCCAGTTCGATGTTGATGCCCAGCGAGCGAATCTCTTTCAACAGTACGTTGAAGGATTCCGGCATGCCCGGTTCCATCTGATGGTTGCCGTCCACGATGTTTTTATACATCTTGGTACGACCGTTGACGTCATCAGACTTAACGGTGAGCATTTCCTGCAGGGTGTATGCTGCGCCGTAAGCTTCCAGCGCCCACACTTCCATCTCACCGAAGCGCTGACCACCGAACTGAGCCTTACCACCCAGCGGCTGCTGAGTAACCAGGCTGTAAGAACCGGTAGAACGCGCATGCATCTTGTCATCAACCAGGTGGTTCAGTTTCAGCATGTACATGTAGCCAACGGTAACCTGGCGCTCGAATTGCTCGCCGGTACGACCGTCGAACAGAGTGATCTGACCGGAAGTCGGCAGGCCACCCAGCTGTAACAGTTCCTTGATTTCAGACTCTTTCGCACCGTCGAATACCGGCGTGGCGATCGGCATACCTTTTTTCAGGTTTTCAGCAAGACGCAGAACTTCATCATCGGTGAAGGTATTCAGATCGACCTTCTGACGAACATCGGTACCCAGGTCATACGCTTTCTGGATGAACTCGCGCAGTTTGGCGACTTCCTGCTGCTGTTTGAGCATCGCGTTGATTTTCTCACCGATGCCTTTCGCAGCCATACCCAAGTGGGTTTCCAGAATCTGACCGATGTTCATACGAGATGGTACGCCCAGCGGGTTCAGTACGATGTCGACCGGCGTACCGTTTTCATCGTAAGGCATATCTTCGATCGGGTTGATCTTAGAAATAACACCCTTGTTACCGTGACGACCTGCCATTTTGTCACCCGGCTGAATCTGACGTTTAACGGCCAGATACACTTTAACAATCTTCAGCACGCCCGGTGCCAGATCGTCGCCCTGAGTGATTTTGCGGCGTTTCGCTTCGAGTTTTTTCTCGAACTCGTGTTTCAGTTCGTCGTACTGCTCAGCCAGCTGTTCCAGCTGATTTTGTTTCTCTTCGTCGGTCAGGCCCAGTTCCAGCCAGCGATCGCGCGGCAGCTTGTCGAGCTTCTCAGCTTCAACACCACCGGCAACCAGCACCGCGTAGATACGACCAAACAGGCCAGCTTCGAGGATCTGCAGTTCTTCAGACAGGTCTTTTTTGGCCTGCTTCAGCTGCATCTCTTCGATTTCCAGCGCACGTTTGTCTTTTTCCACGCCATCGCGGGTGAAGACCTGAACGTCGATAACCGTACCGGAAACACCGTTTGGTACGCGCAGAGAAGAGTCTTTAACGTCAGACGCTTTCTCGCCGAAGATCGCACGCAGCAGTTTCTCTTCTGGCGTCAGCTGGGTTTCACCTTTCGGCGTTACCTTACCAACCAGAATGTCGCCGCCGGTCACTTCTGCACCGATGTAAACAATACCGGATTCATCCAGTTTAGAGAGCGCAGCTTCACCCACGTTCGGGATATCAGCGGTGATCTCTTCCGGCCCCAGCTTGGTGTCACGGGACACACACGCCAGTTCCTGAATATGAATCGTGGTGAAACGATCTTCCTGAACCACACGCTCGGAGACGAGGATGGAGTCTTCGAAGTTGTAGCCGTTCCACGGCATGAACGCTACGCGCATGTTCTGACCGAGAGCCAGTTCACCGAGGTCGGTGGACGGACCGTCTGCCAGCACGTCGCCGCGCTCAATTGGCTCACCCAGGGACACGCAAGGCATCTGATTGATGCAGGTGTTCTGGTTAGAACGGGTGTACTTGGTCAGGTTATAGATGTCGATACCTGCTTCGCCCGGGTACATCTCATCTTCGTTAACTTTGATAACGATACGGGATGCATCGACGTACTGTACGGTACCGCCACGCTTAGCAACTGCAGTAACACCGGAGTCGACGGCAACAGCACGTTCCATACCGGTACCAACCAGCGGCTTATCAGCGCGCAGAGTCGGAACCGCCTGACGTTGCATGTTCGCACCCATCAATGCACGGTTGGCGTCATCGTGTTCCAGGAACGGGATCAGTGACGCACCGACGGAAACCACCTGTTGGGTGGAAACGTCCATGTAGTCAACCTGATCGCGGCTGAACAAGCTGGATTCGCCTTTGCTACGGCAGGTCACCAGATCTTCTACAAAGTGGCCTTCGTCATCCAGGTTGGAGTTCGCCTGAGCGATAACGTAGTTGCCTTCTTCGATAGCAGACAGGTAGTGAATTTCGTCGGTCACAACACCGTCGGTCACTTTACGATACGGAGTCTCGAGGAAGCCGTATTCGTTAGTCTGTGCGTACACGGACAGGGAGTTGATCAGACCGATGTTCGGACCTTCAGGCGTTTCGATTGGACATACGCGACCGTAGTGAGTCGGGTGTACGTCTCGAACTTCAAAGCCCGCACGTTCACGGGTCAGGCCGCCTGGGCCGAGTGCGGAGATACGACGCTTGTGCGTAATCTCGGACAGCGGGTTGTTCTGGTCCATAAACTGAGACAGCTGGCTGGAACCAAAGAACTCTTTCACTGCTGCAGAAATCGGCTTGGCGTTGATCATATCCTGAGGCATCAGGGTATCCAGATCGCCCAGAGACAGACGCTCTTTCACCGCACGCTCCACACGTACCAGGCCAACGCGGAACTGGTTTTCCGCCATTTCGCCTACGGAACGGATACGACGGTTGCCGAGGTGGTCGATATCATCGACTTCGCCTTTACCGTTACGGATATCGATGAGCTTCTTCATCACTTCGATGATGTCGTCTTTGCTCAGGATACCGGAACCTTCGATTTCGTCACGCAGCAGAGAACGGTTGAACTTCATACGACCTACCGCAGACAAATCGTAGCGGTCTTCGGAGAAGAACAGGTTCTCAAACAGGCTTTCAGCCGCTTCACGAGTCGGCGGCTCACCCGGGCGCATCATGCGGTAGATTTCTACCAGCGCGCTCAGACGATCGTTAGTCGGGTCGACGCGTACCGTTTCAGAAATGTACGGACCGTGGTCCAGATCGTTGGTGAACAGGGTCTCGATGCGCTTGTGACCGGACTGGCTCAGTTTCGCCAGCAGATCCAGGCTCAGCTCCATGTTCGCCGGGCAGATCAGTTCGCCAGTGGCTTCATCGATGTAATCTTTGGCCGCAACTTTACCCGCAATATATTCAACCGGAACTTCGATATGCTTGATATCGTCTTTTTCCAGCTGACGGATATGGCGAGCGGTAATGCGACGGGCTTTCTCGACGTAGATTTTGCCGTTCGCTTCGATGTCGAAGGAAGCCGTTTCACCGCGCAGACGCTCCGGTACCAGTTCCATCTGCAGCTTGTTGTCGCGAATTTCAAAGACCACTTTCTCGAAGAACAGGTCAAGGATCTGCTCAGTGGTGTAATTCAGCGCGCGCAGGATGATGGTGGCCGGCAGCTTACGACGACGGTCGATACGGACAAACAGGTTGTCTTTCGGATCGAACTCGAAGTCCAGCCAGGAACCGCGGTAAGGAATGATACGTGCGTTATACAGGACCTTACCGGAAGAGTGAGTCTTACCTTTGTCAGAGTCAAAGAAGACGCCCGGGCTACGGTGCAGCTGAGAAACGATAACACGTTCAGTACCGTTGATAACAAAGGTACCGTTGTCGGTCATGAGCGGAATTTCGCCCATGTAGACTTCTTGTTCTTTAATGTCTTTAACGGTGCCTTCCGGCGCTTCACGCTCGTAGATCACCAGACGCAGTTTAACACGCAGCGGTGCCGAGTAGGTCACGCCACGGATCTGACATTCTTTAACATCAAAAACAGGTTCGCCCAGACGGTAGCTGACGTATTGCAGCTCAGAGTTACCGCTGTAGCTTTTAATCGGGAACACGGAACGGAAAGCAGCTTCCAGACCGTACTGCCCTTCAGGATCTTGCTCGATAAACTTCTGAAACGAGTCAAGCTGGATGGAAAGGAGATAAGGTATGTCCAGAACCTGCGGACGTTTACCAAAATCCTTACGAATACGTTTTTTCTCGGT
Organism: Klebsiella sp. YJ; assembly: GCF_002108615.1. NCBI lineage: Bacteria > Pseudomonadati > Pseudomonadota > Gammaproteobacteria > Enterobacterales > Enterobacteriaceae > Klebsiella > Klebsiella sp. YJ. The sequence goes on along the minus strand of NZ_MTEG01000039.1, from coordinate 5,070 downwards.
ATAGGAGTAAACCATAGGGTTCCTCAGCTCGCTGACAAGTCGACCCGTCTGCCCAAATAAGGCAGTTTTTTATGCAACACTATTTTGTGGACCGGAAAATGGAACACTTTCCGCAATGCCTGTTTCTATCACGCTTAAACCATTTCGTTGCGATTTACACAGCTCAGGGACCCTGACCTGTCGCAGTATATTAAGTCGTCTATAGAAACAAGCATTGAAAGGACAACCCAGTAGTCAAACAGCGTGAAACGCTACTGGTGCCTTACAGCGCAAAAAGGCTGGTGACCAAAAAGTCACCAGCCTCAGCCTGATTTCTCAGGCTGCAACCGGAAGGGTTGGCTTATTTGACTTCAACTTCAGCGCCAGCTTCTTCCAGAGATTTTTTCAGAGCTTCAGCGTCGTCTTTGCTGATGCCTTCTTTCAGTGCAGCCGGTGCAGATTCTACCAGGTCTTTAGCTTCTTTCAGACCCAGGCCAGTTGCGCTACGTACTGCTTTGATAACAGCAACTTTGTTAGCGCCTGCAGCTTTCAGAATTACGTCGAATTCAGTTTTTTCTTCAGCAGCTTCAGCCGGGCCAGCAGCTACAGCTACAGCAGCAGCAGCGGAAACACCGAATTTTTCTTCCATTGCAGAGATCAGCTCAACAACGTCCATTACGGACATAGCGGATACTGCTTCAATGATTTGATCTTTAGTGATAGACATTTAAATTGTTCCTGAATATCAGAATAAGTTTATACGTAAGCGAGCGCTTTATAAAGACAACTGCGATTAAGCAGCTTCTTTCGCATCGCGTACAGCAGCCAGAGTGCGAACCAGTTTGCCAGCCGAAGCTTCTTTCATGGTTGCCATCAGGCGTGCAATTGCTTCTTCGTAGGTCGGCAGAGTTGCCAGGCGGTCGATTTGCGACGCCGGGATCAGCTCACCTTCAAAGGCTGCAGCTTTGACCTCAAATTTTGCATTCGCTTTCGCGAACTCTTTGAACAGACGAGCGGCAGCGCCCGGGTGTTCCATAGAGTATGCAATCAGGGTCGGACCAACAAACGTGTCTTTCAGGCACTCAAACTGAGTACCTTCAACGACGCGGCGCAGCAGGGTGTTACGAACAACACGCATGTAAACGCCAGCTTCACGACCTGCTTTACGCAGTTCAGTCATTTTATCAACAGTAACGCCACGGGAATCCGCAACTACTGCAGACAGCGCACCTTTGGCTACTTCGCTGACTTCAGCAACAATCGCTTGTTTGTCTTGAAGATTTAAAGCCATTAGCTTTGCTCCTGGATGTTTGCCAGAGCTTATGCTCTGGAACTCACTTCACTCTTTCCAACGAAAGAGCGTCTTTAATACGGTGAGCAGAAACAAGCCAGAGTATCCAAAAAATAATCTTAGCGTTCTGTCACCGTCTACGCAGGGGATTAAGTTTCTGACGAAACACCTGCGGTCTTCGACGGAGGCCTGGATAGGCCAGGCTCCAACGAACAAATCTGTTTTTATCTGTCTGGCCGAAGCTAACAGAATCGTGGGGGTAGAATTGTAGACAAATCCACCGCCCACGTAAAGCTAATCTTAGTTCGCAGAAGCGCTCAGACCAGCCTGATCAACGGCAACACCAGCACCCATGGTGGTGGAGATGCTAACTTTCTTGATGTACACGCCTTTAGCCTGAGTCGGTTTTGCTTTTTTCAGCGCAACCAGCAGAGCTTCCAGGTTTTCTTTCAGTTTGTCAGCGTCAAAGTCCACTTTACCGATGGTGGTGTGGATGATGCCGTTTTTGTCGTTACGATAACGAACCTGACCTGCTTTAGCGTTCTTAACAGCTTCAGCAACGTTCGGAGTAACGGTACCCACTTTCGGGTTTGGCATCAGGCCGCGCGGACCCAGAACCTGGCCCAGCTGGCCAACAACGCGCATTGCATCCGGAGAAGCGATAACAACGTCAAAGTTCATTTCGCCTTTTTTGATCTGGTCAGCCAGATCTTCCATACCTACCAGCTCGGCGCCTGCAGCTTTAGCAGCTTCAGCGTTCGGGCCCTGGGCAAATACGGCTACGCGAACGGAACGGCCAGTACCGTGCGGCAGTACAGTCGCGCCACGGACGTTCTGGTCAGATTTACGAGCGTCGATGCCGAGGTTAACGGCAACGTCTACGCTTTCAACGAACTTAGCAGTAGCCAGTTCTTTCAGCAGAGAGATGGCTTCGTTGATGTCGTACTGTTTGGTCGCATCAACTTTGTCACGAATCACGGACATGCGCTTGGTCAGTTTAGCCATTTCTTAGTCCTCCACTACCAGGCCCATGGAACGTGCAGTACCTTCAATGGAGCGAGTCATCGCTTCAATGTCGGAACCAGTCATGTCGGCAGCTTTGGTCTGCGCGATTTCCTGCAGCTGAGCGCGGGAAATTTTACCCACTTTGTCTTTGTTCGGTTTACCGGAACCAGACTTGATACCAGCCGCTTTTTTCAGCAGAACTGCTGCCGGCGGAGTTTTGGTAACGAAAGTGAAAGAACGGTCAGCGTAAACGGTAATAACAACCGGAATCGGCAGACCTTTTTCCATGGATTCAGTTTTGGCGTTGAACGCTTTGCAGAATTCCATGATGTTCACACCCTGCTGACCCAGTGCTGGACCAACCGGCGGACTCGGGTTTGCCATACCAGCTGCAACCTGCAGCTTGACGTAGGCTTGTACTTTCTTAGCCATTTAAATTTCCTCGTTTGGGTGTAGCGCCTGAAAAGGCTCCCCGTGATAAATATCGCTTTATGGGAATCAGACCCATAAAAACAAAAGGCGCGAAATTGTATGTCAATTTCGCGCCTCATGCAACGATTAAATCGTTGCTTTTTTGATCGCCGGTTAGGCTTTCTCTACCTGGGCAAAGTCCAGTTCAACCGGAGTAGCACGGCCGAAGATGGAAACAGAGACCTTCAGACGAGATTTCTCGTAGTCAACTTCTTCAACCACGCCGTTAAAGTCAGCGAACGGACCATCGCTAACGCGTACCATTTCACCCGGCTCGAACAGAGTTTTCGGACGCGGCTTATCGCCAACCTGCTGCAGGCGATTCATGATCGCATCCACTTCTTTATCGCTGATCGGTGCCGGACGGTCAGAAGTACCGCCGATAAAGCCCATCACGCGCGGTACGCTGCGCACCAGGTGCCAGCTTGCGTCGTTCATTACCATCTGGACCAGAACGTAACCCGGGAAGAATTTGCGCTCGCTCTTGCGGCGCTGGCCACCACGGATCTCGACCACTTCTTCGGTCGGCACCATGACTTCGCCAAACAACTCTTCCATATTGTGTAATTTGATATGTTCACGCAACGAGGTAGCTACGCGACCTTCAAAACCGGAAAACGCCTGAACGACGTACCAACGTTTTTTAGGAGCTTCAGACATCTCAGAACCTCAGGCCAGTGATAAAGGATACCAGGCGAACCAGAATACCATCCAGTCCCCACAGGATCAGTGACATTACCGCAGTAACCGCAGCAACAATCAGCGTGGTGTGCAGCGTTTCCTGGCGAGTTGGCCAGATAACCTTGCGGACTTCGGTTCTCGCTTCGCGGGCGAAGGCGACGGTCGCCTTACCTTTAGTGGTTAACAGCGCGACGCCACCGGCAGCAGCGATCAGAATCACTACAGCCAGCGCACGCACCGCCAGCATAATGTCACGATAAAGGAAGTTGCCTACGATGGCCACAATCAGCAGCGCAGCAACGATCACCCACTTCATCGCTTCCAGGCCGCGCCCGCTCCCTTGAGCTTCGGTATTCGCACTCATAAACCAACCTGTCACAAGAATTCAGACAAATAATTTTGCCCCGCGAGAGCGAGGCAACCAAACCGAAATGCTCTGCTGCGTTTCGGACTTAACGCCCTCTACAGAGCCTGTCTCAGCAATGATTATGGCAAAAAAAATCACTGATGAGCCAGGTTCTGGTTCGAAAGCGTGCAAAAAGGGCATCAAATGATGCCCTTTTATTGCGCATTGCGTCAAATGTTATCAGCGATTAGCTGAGAACTTTTGCTACCACGCCAGCGCCAACGGTACGGCCGCCTTCACGGATTGCGAAACGCAGACCGTCGTCCATCGCGATTGGGTGAATCAGGGTAACAACCATTTTGATGTTGTCGCCCGGCATTACCATCTCTACGCCTTCCGGCAGTTCGATGGTGCCAGTCACGTCAGTTGTACGGAAGTAGAACTGCGGACGGTAGCCTTTGAAGAACGGAGTATGACGGCCGCCTTCGTCTTTGGACAGAATGTACACTTCAGATTCGAACTTGGTGTGCGGCTTGATAGAGCCCGGCTTAGCCAGTACCTGACCACGTTCGATTTCTTCGCGTTTGATACCACGCAGCAGAACACCAACGTTCTCACCAGCACGGCCTTCGTCCAGCAGTTTGCGGAACATTTCAACGCCGGTACAGGTTGATTTCGCAGTATCTTTGATACCAACGATTTCAACTTCTTCGCCCACTTTGATGATACCGCGCTCTACACGACCGGTAACAACGGTACCACGACCGGAGATGGAGAATACGTCTTCGATAGGCAGCAGGAACGGCTTGTCAATCGCACGCTCTGGTTCCGGGATGTAAGAATCCAGGTAGCCAGCCAGTTCGATGATTTTCGCTTCCCAGTCTGCTTCGCCTTCCAGCGCTTTCAGAGCGGAACCACGAACGATCGGAGTGTCGTCGCCCGGGAAGTCGTACTGAGACAGCAGCTCACGAACTTCCATTTCAACCAGTTCCAGCAGCTCTTCGTCATCAACCATGTCGCATTTGTTCAGGAACACGATGATGTACGGAACGCCTACCTGACGACCCAGCAGGATGTGCTCACGAGTCTGCGGCATCGGGCCGTCAGTCGCAGCAACAACCAGGATCGCGCCATCCATCTGAGCAGCACCGGTGATCATGTTTTTAACATAGTCGGCGTGGCCCGGGCAGTCTACGTGTGCGTAGTGGCGAGTCGGGGTGTCATATTCAACGTGAGAAGTGTTGATGGTGATACCACGAGCTTTTTCTTCCGGTGCGTTATCGATCTGGTCGAATGC
>NZ_MTEG01000038.1:0-34699 GCF_002108615.1 Klebsiella sp. YJ | reverse complement strand
TCATCGCATAAGCAGTTGCTCGGTAATACCCAAAATAGCCGACACCGATATGCTGCATCAACATCTGGCAATCCCTCCTTTAGTGTTCTGAGGCAATTGCAATATCTCTGTGAACTTACACAGGAGAAAAAGGCTATGAAACTGCCACCTAGTAACCTGTTATGGTGTGTATTAATAGTGTGTCTCACACTACTGGCATTCACCTACCTGACCAGAAAATCGCTCTGCGAAATCCGGTACAGGGACACAACCAGGGAGGTGGCGGCTTTTATGGCCTACGAATCCGCTAAGTAGCCAACCCCGGCGGAGGGCAACCTCCGCCGTACAGGGGCTGAACTGTCTGGACGTGCCTGAAGCGCTTTATGAAGGGGTTACCAGTGCGCTGGTAGCCCCTTTTTCCTGACTACATTAAATAAAAAAAGCCCGCACGACGACGGGCAAAAAAACACATTCATCTTTCTACACATGGATTCAATGAATCGCAAATCAATATAGCACACTTCACTCCATGTGACACCCTGTCATCAGTCTGAAAACCGGACGGAGACACAGCTTTATCCTGACGTCTGCTCAATGGATGAGGGGGGTATCAATATATTAAATTACTGGCTAATTAAATCCATGAAACACAATCAGGAAAATCATTAATACTAATTTTCCTGTCGGATTTTATACGCCGGTATGCTGCATGTTAACTGATAAAAACTCTGGATGATTCTGAATGCTGTAAATGATTAAGGCGTTTATAACCGGTTTGGTATGCATTTCCCGTAAGCTGGAAATAGCTTCCGGTGATAATAAGGGGTTGATGATCGTTATTTTATTGGTATCCTGGTGTGCATGAATGAAATATTCGCTTATACCTTGCCAATATTTTTTTAAACAGGGGCTCACGAATGAAAACTCAAAACACACCAGCCACTCACAGCGACATTCTTTTTACCCATATCGTGAATACGCTGGTGGACCTTGCTAAACATGAAGGCACTCTAATGACGTTTGAAGGCCTTCTGCGGCACGGTATCGAGGTAGATGAAGAGATGATGGATAGCATGCTGGGGGTGAGTCAGGACTCAGCTGCTCAGTGCGTGGTTCAGCTAAGGGATTGTGGTGCCATAACGAGCCCTGCGGTATATGAAATGGTTAAACACGTTGAGCAACTGGCCATGCGTTTAGCCCCAGACTGGTGGAAGCAAATCGTGCCATGGTCGGTCCAGCCGCTGCGTTATTACAAGAAAGAGGCTATGGCAAAACGCGAACGATTTATTGTCCGTCATAGGGAACGGCAGTACCCCTTCCTCGTATACGTAACTGGTCAGGTAGAGTATCCGGAAGATGACCCGCTGTATGGCACGTACGTTACAGAAGGTACGTTCCTGGTAGGTAAAGCGAAAACCATACATGATGCCCTTGAGTGCGCAAAAGAAGCTTTTACGCGGGGTGAATGGATTGTCCAGGATGAAGAAGGGCGGGATGAGTTCATTGACCATCTGACAGGACGTGACCAGGGGCCGGTGAGTTTTTCCGAAAGGACTATAGAGATCCGCGATAAGGGTGACAGGCTGGTGTTAACAGGCAATGCCCGCACACTGGAGTGGCACCGCCATTTAACCAGTCCTGATGAGATCGAAAAGATAAAAGCACAGCAAAAAGACCTCTATCAGAAAGCAAGCTATGAGAGTGGCTGGGACAACTACGAGACTGCACGACAGCTGCGGCGGCAAGCTGAACAGTTATCTCTCGGTTTTGTTGAAGAATGCTGGCGTAACCATCCGGAAGTAATTCAGGCGGTAGAGAAGTTCGAGTATCCGGTGTTTATAGATGAGGAGATGGCTCTTTTTAATGCAGATCAGGATGCTGGTATTGACTGATGGTCAGCTGGTGGCCGACGCGAACATTATGAACCGGAATCGACCGGAACAGGTGTTGCTGGCCGGTTGGCTGTCTATGGCCACCACTTAAGATCATTTCTCCTGAATGCAAAATCTCCGGTACTGTGACATCGGCCGAGCCAAACGAAACGGACAATCAGGAAAAATATGTTGTTCGTTACTTGTGCCCGATCAAGCTAATGCTGGGTCAAAAACTCTGTGGCATATTCAACAGAGTCGAGAGAGGCACATCCCGACATGCCAAAAAACCGGCGATCATCGACACCGTTGATCCTGAAAGGGACAAGGGTTCCTGAATAGCCTATCTGGACGTTCAGTTCTTCAATCACTATGTCCCGACGCTCCAGCTGTGGCTTAGAGAAAATGCGCTCTCTGTTCACGAGTATGTCCTGAATGACGGCATCGGTTGCCTGACCAGCTGTAACCGTGGGACAGGCCTTGATATCAGCTCTGAGCGCTGCTTTCGACTCAAAATAATACAGCGCGATAAGTCCGCACAGCAGCAACACAATGCCCGCCATACCCAAACCAACACCCTTCAGGAACCTGGACATACTACATCACCAATAGCATATGGATGAGAACAAGAAAGAAGCCAGAAATTTGCCATAAACATTCTGTGTAATCCAGTCCAGAAAATGACAATAAACAGCAGCCGGCTCCCGGCAGGCTTCTGTCTTATCAGCAACCAGGAACGATGGGTTTATCATTTTCCGCTATCTGTCGCGCTGAATTCAAAATGCCTGGAGAAGGTTGAATGGTGAATTAGAGTAAAGGAAAAAAATATCCCGGAAAGGCAAAATCCAACAGTTAAGGGGATAGGGCACTACATGGCTACTGTAAAATGTTGTCTTAAACCCAAAAATAAGAGATTCGAGCATGAAGATAAATATAAAGGATGCCCCATCCAGGTCAGAAACCATAATCCGCAATATTGCTTATGCTGTAAGAGCAACGGCGATAATGACGGAATATTATCTGCGCTCATTCCCGGTCGTGTTTTTTTATGTACTGATAGGATTTGCATTAGCATTTGATTCCTCGGAGGTACCTTTGACTACCCTGCTGCAACAAGGAATGTTAACTAACATTCTGACCTGTTCGGTTTTGGGTAACCTCCTCTGGCTGGGTGTTAATTTGGCATTAAGAGGGGACTCCGTTTTCAAAAACCTGTGAGCGGCTGATCAACGCTCTCTGTGCCAAAAGTTACTTTCAGAATGACTCGTCAAAAAAGGAATAAATCATGCGCAGCAAAATTAGCAAAACCTCGATCTCACTTATTTGTCTGATGCTGGTGGCCACCTCTGCGGAAGCAGGGTATAAATCCAATCGGTCTTCCTACAAATCATCCTTCCGCCCATCGACCATTACCAAGTCGTACAACTCTTCAACCAGAAGCCAGGCAAGCCGCACGGTTAACGATACGCCAGCACCGGCTCGCACCAAACCACTGACCACCAGCCAGAAAGCGATGATTGCAGGTTATGGAGCCGCATTAACGGTCGGGGCAGTTTCCGCGTCCTCAGGGAATAAACCGTCAGAGAGCACCACCGGGAAGGTGGAGAACCAGACTGGAGGGTATGCTGTTGTCAGTAGTCGACCTCAGGCCAAGGGAGATAACGAAGCCGCTGCTGCAGGCACTACGCCAAAGAAATCAGTGAGCGGGTCGGAGCTGGTGGCTAAGAAAGGGACTATACCTGCATCAAGTCCAACATCCGAAAAATCGTCGTCTCTCCCGTCGTCTCAGAGCATTCCAGGAAGTTCTGAGCGGGGCTCTTCATCTGTAAAATTCATCCCACCTTCACAGAACCTTGTAAGTAACATCATAGAGAAAGATAAAAGTAATCATTTCGGTTTCTCGCATCTTGCGATGCTGTACTGGATAACGAGCAGCAGCAACAGCCATGCATCCTCGCTTACATCCAGCGACAAAGAGTGGATTCAGCAACAGATAGAAGAGCAGGAAAGTAGCGGTGCAAGCCGCGAGGCAGCTATCAATGAGCTCAAAGCTGCCGGGGTAGATACCTCATCGATGACGGTTGCGGATAACAGCCAACACGCGTCGACTGTCTCCTTCTCCTACGATATGCCGACAGAATTAAAGGCGGGTAAGGTCTGGACGTTCGTTGTAAATGCCACATGGAATGATAAAAAACAGGCTCCGTCATGCAAGTTGCAAGGCGCAAAATTTATATCAGACAAAGACAAGTTATACGGCATGTGGAAAGCACCTGAAACTGTCGGGCAGAAAACGCAAATGAAGTGTAAAGCGTTTGGTGTGGAAGAAATTAAAACGCTGGTGTCTTCCTGATAGTACCATCATTGCCAGCTGCTGGTGGGGATCCATGCGGTTCCCTTTATCGCACATCGTAAAGTAAGAAAAGACGGTAACTCCACATGAGTTATATGCTATACGAAACTTTTAGGATGCCCCGGTACGACGATTTCCTTAAACAGGAGCCGCAAATGTATAGCCGTTTCATGAACGATCCACTTGATGAGGAATACCTGGTTTCCCCTGGCATTGTGGGTTCCTATGCTGATGGTGAAATCCCGGCAGAAGAGATTGAGGTAAGGGAGGCGGTAATACGATTCAAAGTCACAGGCGATCAGGTGTTGTCCATGAACCTGTTCCACAGGCTGTTTCATTACCGGCGTTACAGTGAGGTTAGGGCATCATTCAACAAAAGCAGGTTAGCGCTGGTGGACGTGGTTAATCGTTCCCCATTCCACAAAGCAGCAATGCGGCGTATCTACAGTGATTTGCCAGAGCAAAGCATTGCCCGTAGGGTTCTGGTTGATTTCATTGGATAGCGTACGCTGACCGGGAGGAAGTCGTTGCACAATAACGATATGTTTATATGACAGGCATTCAGATAAATGGAGATGATTACGAAAATAGTATCATTTGTAAAATTAGATAGATTCAATGAAAAATTGGACGACGGTAAAGCCCTTATCCTCGCTGGTTCCTGTAAAGACGTGAAACCTCTGAACATAGCGAGAAACATCATCGTAAGGTCAACGCCGCTCAATGAGCAAATGGCAGGCTGGTCTGATGAAGAAAAAAATAAGATTGCACTTGCTGTATACAGCAACAGTAATTTCAGATTCGTATTGAATTGATTTAAGAGAAAGTAACTTTAATTGTCACCGACCATGCCTCATTCTCGCCGTAGTGATGCTGTTATGCATGCTAAGAGGTAAAAAAACCTGCAGTTAGTGGATGGAAGTATCAACATCAGCATACAGTGCTCTTGATAGACCGGGCTCGATAGTAAGCACGTTAATGTATATCTGTCAGGACGTCGCTGTTCATTCCGGGCCCTCCCGGATACGGCGACTCCCCCTGATATCCCGGTCGGCATTCAGCACAAAAGGTACTTTTCATCAACGGAACTCACCGAAATAGTCTCATTAATGCGCCACATAATTTCTGGTTGTTTATGAATACCCGATCACCTGAATCTTGTTGCTAAAGACCCACCAAAAGCACTGGTAACAAAAACTCGCACTAAACATAGTTCCAGACCCGAATACAATGCCGATATAAGACACTTTTTTTAGGGCGCGGGAAAGTCGCTTTGTTGCATGTTTGAAAAGGGGGCTTTGAGGAGGCTTTCGAATATTTATAATGGGAGCAAGTTCGAACTGCTGGTGGATATGACATGACATTTCTCAAATCTCTGGACTCGCCGCCGTTCATCGCAACATATCGTTGGGCGGGGTCATTCGATGGACGGTATATGCCACAGGCATATTCGCTTTTGCTGGAACTGAATCAACACACTTATCTGCCGGTGGTTAATGCCGAGTTTGATATCTGTGTCATCAGCTGCGGCAAAGAGTGGTGGTGCTTCAGGCTAGTGGATGTGAAATCTGATGAACGTCAGGAAGGAATGGTAGCCCGGACGGCATACCGGTTAAACCAGTCAATGGGGATTGCTGAGCAGATGGTTAACATGATCCGCGCCTGGCAGTCCGTTCCGTACCTTAATCCTCCTGCATCTGACTACTTTAGCTAAACAGGGCCAGCTGGTGGCCCTGTGCATATAGAACGGTGGAAAATGGATGCGAGCTATTCACGGTACTGCTTGTGGATGACCTCTGAGCGCTTACGCGAAAATAACTTTTTCAGCGCACGGAAGAACAGGGTGGTAGTCAGTAGCGTAAAATAGGTCACCCTGTGTGGTACAGATATTGGTTGTCGGTGTTTCAGTTTCAGTGAATAGACGTGACCCAGGTCGGTCAACAGCGTCTGCGGCAGCATTGTTTTACGCAGGTCATTTTCGATCCAGCCAGTCTCCTCAACACTAAACACGGGCTCAGCATCGTACGCAGTGAACTTGTTCCCGAGGTCATCACAATTACGGCACAACCACTCCGGTGCTGGGTCTACCATAAACTTACTGGAGCCCGTCAGTAACACAACATTAACAATACCCTCATCACCCCGCTTTATGGCCCGACACACTCCGGATATGTGGGTTTTGTTCTGAACAAACGGGTTTAACATCTTATGTTTCGCTTTACCGAAACCGTATACAACCGTCCATGTTTTATCATCGAGACCACCATAAATGTCACCGGTATAGTTTTTCTCTTCGATAATGAAAATACCCTTCGTGCTGATAAAGATATGGTCTATCTGCGTTGTCTGGGAGGCGTTGAGCGGTAGGGTAATGTCAGATATAAGCGTCCCTTCAAGGTCTGCTAACACCTCCTTTAATGCATTTCGTGTTCGCTGCTCGCTGAACATGTTACTGATAAGCGGCCAGATGCACAGGATGATGCATGACAGGATCAGCATGACAAACACAAGAAAAATGGTCGACAACATGGTCAGGTCCATCGCTACCTCACTGTGCTGGTGGTGTGAAGCGCACTGGATACAGCTTCTTTAAGGTTCACGTCCAGTGACAATCCTAACATGCTGCTTAACGATGCTTTTGGCGCGTTGTAGTCGCGAAAACGCGTGGTGCCGAAGACAATACTCAGGCGTTCACGCACCTCTGTGCTGGTGGCTGTATCATCGATAAGGCCAAACTGCTTCGCACGGTCCCCCAGCCAGAAACGCCCCGTGTAGAGCTGTTCTTTGTCCGCCTGTTCACGCGAAAGTAACTTTCCTTTACGCCCGGCTTCGACATCATTGATAAACTGGTCATGCATTTTGTTGAGTAACTCACTATGCAGAAAGGCCTTGGTTTCGTCATCAATCGGACGCCAGGGGTCAAGCGAGGCCTTCCAGGCTCCGGCCGTCAACGGTTCGTTAGCCACACCCAGACGGTCCATAATCCTGGACACATCCCAGTGGTCCATACGTACGCCAATACTGCCAATGATGGCGTTGGGATCCGCATAGATCGCATCAGCCGGTGAGGCTGCGTAATAACAGGCGGAGGCGCACATATTTTTAATACTGACGATGATGGGGCGGACGTCCCGGGCGGCGGCTGGCAGTTTGCCATGCCCAGAACCCACGGCTTTCAGCAACGCCTGTTTAACCGCTTCAGAGGGCGCTGGTGGCATATCCTTTTTATTCGGGGATGTTGTGGGGTCGGAGTTTTCAATTGTGAGCCCCGGTACTCCATGGAGGGAGTCGCGAAGCTCGTTTATCTCACGATAAATATTAATAGCGTCAGACGGACCACCGCCGCCAGATTCGGCCTCAATCAGGATCGCTTTTGCGTGCGGGTTATCCCATGCTTCACGTAAAGCGCGGGCAATAATGACACCGTCGCCTGTAGGCGAGCCAGTACCCATTTCACCATGGATACGGATAACCGCGATATGGTCTGCCCCTTTACCGTTTTTCTGTTTATCCTGATACATGGACCAGCCGCTAAAACCTGCAAACCCAATACCAATAATCGTCAGGGTTATTTTTGATAACACATGCGATTTATACAGACGGTAAAACTTCTTACTTTCACGCGATACCACGTCCTGAACCGAGCCAGTTTCAGGTTTCGATGGTCTTTTTTTAAACATATTCTTCCTCACATGAGTTTTTGGTAGTGCGCGAGAAGCCGGTTAATTGCAATAGCGAGCAACGCCAGGGCAAGTGGCGGAAAATACTGTGTCAGTCCATAAAATAAATTCATGTTAGGGATGACCAGATAAGCAATTATCAAAACACCGATTATCGACAGCGAACGGAACCAGAGGCGATAAAGCTGAATTGTAACATCGCCAAAAACAAATCTCTTCATTTTCCACTGGTAATAACCATCCAGTGCCAGAGCTATCATCAGAGGGAGGAATGTAAAAAACCATCCAGCCAGCAAATACCAGCGGTAAATCGCCTGATACACCATTAACGGGATGTTTCGGGCAGCGGTATAGCTCGGGCTCATGAATTTGTTTGCCGCGAGATTCATTCCGCGTGCCGGTTTGGTTTTATCATCCTCAGGCAAAAGAGTCTTATTCAGGTAAGCCGTAATGTTTAGTTCGACAAAAAGGTAATTAAACGTCTTTTCCGTATTACGCGTTACCTCCTGCCATCTATCCACATCCATAAGCAACTTACTGGCGTTCACCTCAGCGGTGATATCCTTATAAAGTTTGTTAGTGTCTTCCAGGTAAACGTTAAACAGAAAATAAATCAGCAGACCCAACCCTAATCCAAACCGGATCATCGTCATTCTCTGCGCCGACATATCCTTTCCAGCCATTTTACACCTCTGTCAGTCAGTTTTATTAGTGAACAGCTCTGCCCAAAGGGCTGCCAGGCGAATGTTGCTTTCTCTGTTGAGGTAATGATTTTTCCAGCCGTGAAGAATTCCCGAACACGCCAGGTCATCCGACGCGATTAACCGGGAGATGAGAGAAAAAGTTACTTTTCTGCGAACATCTTCATTTTTCCAGCGCACCTGTCCCGGGGTTGGCGTGTATACCATATCTTCTTCAACCGGCCGCAAGCGCGAGAACTGACTAAAGGGCTCTGCCCATGGCGTCCAGAGTGCGATAAGGGTATCGTCGTTGAAGCGAACGGGAAGAGTCAGCACTGAGGCGGAAAATTCATCAAGGAACGACTGAATAATGCTGCTTTTACGGTACATCGCGGGCTGGTGGCGGTTACCCAGAATGGAAAGATCTATAACACGGTTGAAAAGAGACGTGTATTCATCCTGTGGATCGCTCAGGTTGCCACTCCAGAAAAGTAACTTTTCTTTCAAACCAGATATCAAAGCATCCTCTTCGAAAATCCCCAGATCGTGCTGGTGGATGTCTGGCACCTTACCGTGTCGCTTGCGCCGCATAACCTGGTATTCAACCTGTTCAGGCATCTCAAGGAAAACGGGGAGGAAGCCTGCAATATCAATAAACTCAGGCAGCAGGTACCAGCCAAGACGCTCGGCATTGAGCTGGATAAAAGCCATGCGTTCCTGATTTTTATCAATCTGCACTTCAACCGTGTGGCTCTTCGCCATGCAGTTACTCAGCTGCTCCTTGAGCCACTCGGTAAAAGGGCCCTGGGATACAGACCAGTTGCAGGTGACCTCTGTATCATCGTGCGTAACGATAGTCACCGCATAACGGATAATAAAAAACTCCGCCAGCGTGCGGGCCAGCACGTCGAGACTATCAACCGTGTATTGGGCGTAGACCTTACAAATGTCACCAGTAAGCTTCTTCGCATAACGTGACAGTAGTTCCGGCAGGCCTTCGTCATCAACATCTATGCCATACAGTTTCAGTGTCTTGGTTGCACGTGAAATGTATTTGGGCTGGGAGGAATTCATACCGAATAACGATTCCCTTGATACCTGTTTGCATTCCATAGTTAGCCCACCTTCTGTGATTTGCTAAGTATTTCTTCTACATTGAGATTACGTCTCATTTTTAGTTTGTAGGGCGAAGTCGTTACCATATCAAAGACGGTTGTTGACCTACGCATTGATTTGCCCGGCACGGTTATAGGCATCTGGCCCACAATTTTACGCCCGTCCTGTAAGCAGGCGATGAAGTGAAGGGTTGGGATCATCGACAGTAATTCCTGTGGTATAGCATTTACCATCGTTGTCGACTTTCGCTCGGAAATGGAACCATTGAAATCTGTATGTGACTGTTTTGTACCAGCACTGGTGGTGTAAGTGACCTGGTTCATTGAGACATTAGTCTGGCCGACTTTGGTCAGAACAAGCTCCTGAGTCTTCGCGTCAGTAACACGTGTGGAAATGTAGTTGTTGCAAAGGCCCGTTAAACGGTCAGCAGTATCGGCGCTAGTGGCCGATACAAAATCAGAAATGGTCTGCGTAGAGATGAACAATGCGATCTTGGCCGCGCGTCCCTGGGCGAGAAGGTTAATCAGTTGCATATTAACTGCCTGATGAGCCTCATCAATGAATATGGAAACCCTGGGCACAGTGGACAAATCAGATGCTGTGTTATAGCGACTACCCGCCTCAGCGGCAATATCCGAAGTAATCAGCTGGGAGAGGTCCCGTGCTGTTGCCGGATCAGACAGGCCGTCCAGCGAAATGTAAAGCACGCCACCGCTGTTAAAGAGTCCATGGCTGTTAACGATGTTACGGTCAGGGTTCTCGACATCGTTCGCCGAAAGCAATATATCCATAGGGGTCTGGGACAATCGCTTGAGCATAGGCATCAGGCTGGCAGTGATTTTGTAATAGTGCGACTCATCGCCGGAGATGTATTTAAAACATTCCAGAACCGTATCCATGCCATGCATGTTTTTGGGAGAATTGTCTTCAAAGTAGTTGCAGTGGAAATATTCTTTCAGCTTTTCGATTTCGTCTGCAAAAGTAAGATTTGGAGATACCTGAACAGTTAAATGCCAGTCAGCCCCGAGATGGTAAGTATAAAAACCCCTGAGAGCGTTACGAGTGGTAACAATGAGATCCTGTTTAGAGCGTATGGCGTAGTAAATATTCTGGATAGTCGGTTTTGTACCACCCAGTTTCAGGGCACCTATCGCCGTTGTGACAAGCCCCTCTGCAATACGCACGAACGGATCTTCACCTCCTTCAGTACCTGAAATAATGCTCATAATACGGGCGGAAAGGTCTGTATCCTTAACATAGTTAGCGCTGACATCATAAGATACAGACGTTGAAGGATTGCCTGCGTGAAAATGCATAAAAGGCTTACCAAGACTTTCACATTCTTCCTTTAACCCTTCCTGCCACTGATAGTCGTTTTTAGGGTCAACAACGAGAACGATGTGTCCAAGGTGTAGCATTGAACTGGAAAGAAGGCGCTGGAGAACCGTTTTCCCGGTACCTACGTTTCCTGTAATAAGAGTATGTCCAAAGAAATTTTCTTCATTGACGAATATCGGGATTTTTTTATCAACGCCGAAAATCGCATAATTCCCGCCCAGGTCGAAGGCAAGTTTTCGATAGTGACGGGTAACGGGATTCAATATAAACGGTAACTGCACCTCATGCATATCACTGGAAAGGTTGTGCACCTGGTAGGTACGTTCAGAGTGCTCCGGTCCCCATTTGAAACCATTGCACAGAAACGTTGTACGCTGGGGGATCACAATCTTTTCTTTCTTACGAAGGAGCTGGTAAACACTTTTCTTCGATGGTGCTCCACCAGACTCCTGCAAACTGACCAGTTTCTGATATTTACGGTCATCAGCAAAAAAATGTGCATTATTAATCATTCGAAAATCTTCGAGTGATAAAAAATCCATCGTGCGATGAAATAATCGCCAGTGAGCTATGAAGACCGGTACCCCGTGCCATACCCTCCATCCTGCCATCGCTATTAACCCCAGAGAGCAATAGAAGGGTATTTCACTGATACCGTACTTACTGGTCCATGAGTCTATAAGCACGTAAGCAGAAAAAAGTATGAGTATTAGCGCTGAACGAAATTCAAGGGCAGGGCGGTAGAGCATTTCCTGCGTATGGAGATTGTTACGGCTTCTACGTTTCATGGCTTACTTCCTGATGGTTAAAAAACGAAATAAATTCTTCGTAGAAAATGTTATTACGCAGCGCACCTTGTTGAAGGTCACTCAGTCGAACCATGTAGTGACTGATAGGCCTGCCTATACCCACCTTTAATTTCGCGACAGGAAAATGCGCGAAAGCAGCACGCAGTTCAGTTAACTCCTCCTGACGAAAACCCCATGAAGCAATGTCTTCAGAGATTCTCAACCTCATGCAAAAATTGATATCAGTTACAACAATAGCAAGACGTAACTCTCTGGTCTGAATTGGCGAGTTATTCAGTCGTATTTTGTTTAACTGAATAATAATCGTATCAATATCAGAATGAAGCGTTTCGATGTTTCCGGCATCAGCATGCGCCTGAATGGGTGGAGTACTGGATTTTAACTGTTCTATGTTGTCTGCAATGACGACAGCCGGATCAGTGATAATTTGACTCTGACGGGAAAACAGCGCTTCAAAGTCGCTGTTAATGTCACCGATCCCCTCACCAGAATCTTCCTCTTGCGCTTCCTCTTCCGTTTGGTCGAAATCATCCTCCTCTGCCAGGTATTTTCCGTAAACAGAGGTACTAACATCCGGTGTATGCTCTGAAAGTGACTTTTTGACCTGTGCTAGATCAACATCAGTGCTCTCAATGGTTTGATTTATCGGGTTTATACAGCCATCACCGTACGAATATGAAGCGTAATCCGCCCAGAATTGTTCAACATCATCTTCCTGATCATCGGAAAATTCCGCTGATGGTATGTCAGTAGGTTCATGTTCAGTTCGAGTCTGTTCAGGCGTTTGCTCTTCATAACGTTCCGGAGGGAGTGGCTCAGGTTTCACCTCAGCCAGTGGCGGCGGAAAAGTGAAAGACACCCCTTCATCATCAGTCTTAACCCCACCAAATAAATCTGGAGAAAGCAAAGGCAGCATCTCAACCTCTCTAATATCAGGTTGATGACGTAACTGGACAAGAGATACTTCGTCAGTTAACTGAACATACCGTTTCCCGTCATTGCACGGAATGCTGAATTCTTCATCGAGGCTTCCTGACCGTAAAGAAAGATCAAAAAGACCGGTCTCCATTAAGCGCGGCTCTTCAAGCGGCGCTATGGAGCGAATATGAGTTTCTGATACATACAGGACCCCATCGATTAAAGCCAGTTCATTAGCATTAATGGCATTATTTTTGAACTGATGCAGGAGTCTGGAAATGTACTCATCAGGACTCACTTCACCTTTTTTACGGCGGGTTTTAACAGGTTTTTTAGAATCAGGTTCTTGTGTCTCAGGTTCAGATGCATCTGTTCTAAGGGTTGTTTTATTAGTGTTTTCCTGAACCTGCTGATTCTCACCGGAAGTCGTCTCATCATTTTCAGAATCAGCAGTATTATCTGTATCTGAAACTGTACTGTTACTTTCCGCTGCAGGTTGTGTATCAGCCGTTGAGACTGCAGCGTTATCAGTGGATTGAGTTACTCCAATACGGATTGATTTTGTTCCATTAACAAGAGGGCGTACGTAAAGTGTGTCATTCCCTTTGCGGTCGACAAAAACATAGTCATTAGTCTCATTAATACTGAAAATACCCGGCGTACTTTCGGGCAGAATATCGTATTTAAACAGAAAGCCAACCCATTTGATTTTTAACAGAGAGAACCAGCTCAGACCTTTGATACCCTCATCAAACATTCGTTGTATGTCAGTTTCCGTAAAATCCCCACGATGGAAAAAGTGTGCAACCCGTTGTTCGCCGTAAGGCTCTATATAGCCCCCGCTTAACAGAAGGTCGGTTAACGCTTTGCGGCCAATATCCCCATCCGGGAAGTTAATCCCAAGATGTTTAAACTGATTCAGTATGAAATCAAGAGCCGCATGTTCGTTGATGTAAACAGAGCCACCGATAATCATAATATGTACCGGAGGCGGTGAGTTTCTGTCATGTCGTACTGACGATGAGTCGAAACCATTAATATTAAGAGTACTGATGTTGTCTTTCAGAATCGCGATGGCTCGTGCAGCAGTATCAGAAGCCCGAATACCGGATTGTTTATCATACCGGTAGGTGGTATCGGTGCCGGTGGAATGCCAGTCGGCCGTTCTCATGCAACGAGAAATAAAATCATCACTGGTTGTATAATTACCTAAAGCCGACAGCATTTTATCGTACAACCGTTCTTTGACCACGTCGCTCAAATAATTAAGGCACGTATCGTTTAAGCAGCGTTCCAGGAATACAGGTGCCCGCACGGAATGCTCGTTAGCCTGCCTTTTACGCCAGATAACTTCATAGGAAAAAATACGGTTGGACTTTGCCCAGTCCATCAGGCTGGACGAGAGCGGACGCCAGGTGCTTTTAACGCCCGGGGTGGACGAAATAACGTCGACATCAAATATCTTCCCTGCGTCATGTAAAAGCCCACAAATAAAGGCTGCATAAAGATAACGACGTTTTCGGATCTGTTCTTCATCCTGCAGACCAATAGGGAGTAATTCAGTACTGTACGCAAATTTTAAAGCGAGGAAAGCAGTTTCTAAACTGTGCGTTAACAGGCCCCCTGTACCGGCATGGTGATGGTTTTCAGACGCAGGTAAAAGATGTATCCAGCGTGTATATTCCATCAATGGCTTAATGACCAGATTAGTGAAAGTATAGGCGTCCTCACTCAGGTCTGAATTTGGCAAACCGATATACATATTAATTTCCTGTAACCGGTTAGCATGTACAGATAGAATCTCGCGCTCTGAAAAGAGAGTTATACCCGCAGGCTTACTTGGATAATCAAGATAGCTTTGCACATCCTTGTTAGGCGTGTGCGGGATATCGTACTCATCATCTGTATCAAAAATAATATCGTGGTCAGGCCCTCCGAAGAGGGCGACCCTAATTTTCAAAAAAAGCCTGGATATAATACTCATATCAACCTGTGAGTTATTGTACCGAAACAGGAGTAGCAGAAGGCTGTGTTTTGTCAGATGGTTTACCGGTGCCAGCTGCTGCTTCTGGTTTTAATGTCGGCTCACTGCCAGCATCAGCAGAACTGTCACTGTGACCGGACTGAACAGGGGCTTTAGTTTCGAGACTGGCAATATAAAGTTCCACCGATTTAAACCGCTTAATGTTCTGAATGAATGGCAATGCGTCGTATTTTCCATTCACGCGGTTTTCAGCGTTCAGTATTTTAGTTATGTTGTCCATCGCAACCCGCAGTGAGCTCAGGAGTTGCAGGATAATTCGGTCATGAACCTGTTGTGATATCTGACCGTATAACCACAGCTGATGTGCCTGACGAGTCAGAACGTTGATGGTCTGGATAATATCCAGCAATTTATAGGTCATTGGGTGGTTCCAGCGAATTTCAAATTCACCATAGTCGAACCCTTCGAATGAAGAATCATCCAGAGGCAGTCGGGCGACATTTTTGTCAATCTGCTCTTTGAAGGTATTTACATTACCAGACAGTTCTTCGTAAACACCGGAGAGCCATTTCTGAACTTTAGTGCTAGTCGCCTGGTCACCTTCTACCAGGCGGAAAATATTATAAATGGCATTGGAGATGGCGTTAAACTGGCGCAGGCAGGCTCGGTTTTTTTCATGAAAGTGCGTATAGAACTCACTTGAAAGTGGCTTTAGTTTTGAAATGACCATCCCTAACGGTCGGTTATTGCCGGCGTTTCGTTGATTGCGCGGTTCAGTTTTTGGGGATGCGTTGTCAGCCATTATATTAACCTCTTCAGTTTTTCCAGTCTTTTGATGTCGGCCAGTTTTCGTTGATGGAATTCCGCGAGGAGATCACGGATTGGTTTAATTTTGTTTTCTGTTTCCTGGATCATCTCCAGTTCCCAGTCCAGAGCATTTTTAAAACAACTAACGCTGTATCCTCCGAGTTTAGGTTTAACAACCACGCCATGATGTTCAATTTTGTTTTTGAACCTGGGCGAAAAATCTTTCCATACAATTGTCAGTTTTTGCGACGATCCAACCTTTCTCAGCACAGGAGCAAAACGACCAGGTATAAACCTTCCCCCGTTTGCATACGTGGTCTGGGATATCAGTTGGTTTCGTGCCTTCCAGGCCTCCCAGTATTCATCCAGAATTTTAGAAGCCTCCGATTTCAGTAACTCGATATAGCGAACCGAGTTCTCGATAACGATTTCCTGATGTGCCGTAATTATCGGGTTCATATCAACTCCTCCAGCAACACAGACTACAGGAATCCAAACAGATTTTTCTGAACTAACAAGGGCGTTTGCATTTTTTTTTTAAATTTTTTGTGCTCATGCCGTCGGCTAAAAAAAGTAACTTTTTTGTGAGCACGTCCAACAACCTCTGCCTGTGGCCCGCACGGTGTGCGATCCATCCCCGGAAAACCACTTCACGCAAACTTGGAGATGGAAAAAGTAACTTTTTTGCGAACCAGTAATAGGTACCCTTATACATAAGTAACTATTTGCAAAAAAAGTACTAATGAAAGTGTAGGATTCCAGTCCTGCCATTAGTACCTTTCACAGGGAAAAGTACTAATGAAAATCTATCCTCATTAGTACTTTTTTGATGAAAAGGTACTAATGAAACCGAGCGGAACTGTGCAGTTTCTATAAAAAGTGCCTAATGTTATAAGTACCAGTACAAGGTAAAAGGACAGTGATTTTTTTTAATTTAGTATCTAATAATATTAGTACTTGTTTTTTTGGGTAGTATCTCTAAGATGGCTTTGATATAATAACAGCCCTTAAGTAACCGTATGTAGCGCGATTTAAAAGTACTCTGGAGAGCGTATGGACGTACAACCCAACGTACAGACTGACACGGTCATTAAGGCGTTTCTCCGCTCGGAGTTGCAGTTGATACGTAGTCAGAAAAAACTACTCAGTGTGTTGCCTCGTGATCTCGCGTCGGACTACCGCTATATACCGGAGAACCTGCTGGAGCGTTTTTTCCATCCCGCCACTGATGCGCGTCTAAATAGAATTGCCCTGTCAGAAGCCAGACCAGGTAGCCTGCTAGTTCCCCGTGTCAACGGGAAGCCTGTTTTATGGGGTGAGTTAATAAAATTAATTCTGGATGACTCTCAGTTACTGAAGTTTGAAACGTACGGCAGACCTTTTGACAGTACCGAGATGAAACCAAATGAGCCATGCGAATTATTGAGCGGGAAGCAGTATGTTTATAAGCCCGTCGACCTTGAGTTATTCAGGAAAAACATCGTCTCTATACAGATGAATTTCCTGGTCAATCTATGGAATCTGGCCAGATTTAAACCGGCTTATGTCAGGGCTTATTTGGCCCTGTCTAATGACGCTTTTCAGATGCTCCTCGATACAGAGATGTCCGCCTTTGTGGAGGTGACAAATGTGGTTCTTTTCCCCCGGTTTATAACCTATGATACCGGACGACGTGATCACAAAGTATATGCATGGGGTTACGAGATTATGGCTGATGTTCTGGAAGGTTTCATTCCAAGGGAAAATATGGAAAACTTACGGGTAGAATTTGCTCTTAAAGATTCATATGAGAAGCTAAAGTTATTTTAGCGGTTTCTGGATGCTATATGAGTTAACTGGCTTCACTCATTGATATGGTAACCTGATTACGGTTCATTCATGTTAGTGAATAACAGTATCCGAGCGTGCTTCGCTGAAAAGTAACTTTTCTGAAAACATGAAGTGGTTTTTCCTGCCGGTCGACAGAACCGGACCAGGTACACGTTAAGGAGAATGCGGATAATGGGCTTTAAAAAGAGCGAGGTAAGCCAGCTAAATAGTCTGGCAAGTGCCATAAAGTTAATAGAATTTGATGCCAATAAATATACCATAACACATTTGTATGGTCGTAAAGTTGCCGACAGCCTGGAGTACCCCAAAGGGATAAATACAAGAAAAGGGGTAGGTAAATGGCTCGGTGAAAAATCCGCCATGTTGCTGTCAAATGTCGTTGTAAACAATGCTATTCATATTTTTGGATATGACCCTCAAAATCCTACAGAATCAACCAGAGAAATGGATTTTAATGCACTTGTTGATTTGTTAATTAACACGGGCTATACGCCGGAATACTACCCGCTCAAGGTCAACAGGATTGTCGAAGTTCTCAACGGGATGTCGGAAGCTGACTATAAAGACTATTGCCTGGTATGTAAAAAGCCCTTCATACATGCGCCGGACAGGTATGATTCCTGCCCGACATGTAGCGCAAAAAAATGCAAAGTTGCTATTATGCGTTATTCTCAGTCCGTAATTCCCTTTGAATAAAAGTAATTAAGATTACATGGAAAATCAGCTTTTACACACGGCAAGCACCATCTGCCATATCGCGTTTGCATCGACGGGAATAACGACACCGTCAGATGAGCAGGGTTTTTTTCATCTTTCCGACAGCATCCATAATCGCCTGCGTGCGATTTCTCCTGACCTTCATGTCCGTTGTGCCTCTTATTTATTCCTGCCTGTCATTCATACAGAGTTAAAAACTGGCGACCTTAAAAACCATTTTCCTGCTTATATCCTGCAACTTGTTCAGGAACTTGCACCGTTAAAAAGGACTACCTGTCCATCCGGAAAAATCAGGTTTGATAAAGAGCTGGACGCCATGTTTTCAGCCAGTCCAGATGCTGTCAGCATTCGTCTGGCCGAATATCTTTCGGGCCCATCCCGTTTTCTCCGGATGATAAAAAACCCTGACCGTAAGGCGAGAGTTGAGAAAATACTCACTGCCAGAAAATGTAATCTTTCGCATCAGCTGGCACTCCTGATGCAGGCAGAAGAAACCGTGTCCAGATTTAAATCGCCGGGTAATACCTGGCGTCCCTGAACGGGGTCATGTTATATCTTCCTCATTATCTTTTACTTTCTGGTGTTGACCTTTTTAACCAACTGAAGGTCAACGTGTTCGTGTGTCAGGAATCTATTCTCCCGTTTATTTTTTAACATTCCGTAAATTCACAGGCTTAAACATTCAGCGTATAACCGTGGTGGTTTTACTGAATAGTCATGTTACAGGTAAACCCGTTACCTGGAGTTACTCATTTCTCGCTTTCCCGATGATTCATGATCCGGCGACATTGAATCCCAACATCCCTCAAGAAAAATTTCAGATTTCGTACAGAACATCTTCCTTATAGAAGAAAACGGATTTTTTTTTATGGGATGATAATGCTAACCATCGAGGGGTAGCATATGCAGAACACCAAAACTTTTATCCTGAAAGCCGCCATTAGTTCGTTGCTGGTGCTTTCCACTATGAGCCTGGCGGATACGCAGAAAGTTGAGAACACACCTTTTGTTTCGGGACAATCCCTGAAAAAAGGTTTCTTCTGGTATAACGATAAAGAACCGGTAAAAGATGAAGAAGAACAACCACAACAGCCATTAACGGGGTCGCCGTCTCAGGACAAAAAAGAAGAGCTTAAGCTCGATTCACGCTGGCTAAAAGAAAACCTGCTGAATCTTCGTTATGCGGCAATGGATAACCCGACCAACGAAAACCTGTCCCGCTATTATACTGCGCAACGTTTAATGCTGGATATAGCCACCCGTTTCTCTGACCGGACCCGGGACTATTTCCTTAATAACCCGATGATGTCAGAAAAACGACGACAGCCAACCGAAACTGTCGCGTTAAATGCACACCGTGCAGGACTTGAGGAAAATCAGCAAAAAGCACTTACCTCCATCTTTCAGAAAGGTGGATTGTTTTTCTTTTTCCAGAGTACCTGTGCGTACTGTCACGAGCAAAGCCAAATACTGAATTTCATGCAGAACTATTATCACATTGACATTATGCCGGTGAGTATAGACGGGCGACCTCTTCACAATGGTTTATTTCCCCGTTATGGACGGGCAACGATGGAGATGATCAAGCAATACGCCATCACAGAAGTTCCCACTATTTATCTCATGTCCAATGATGGTTCTCAGGCTACACGAGTCAGTACCGGTCTGGTGTCCGCTGACGAACTGAAAAATACGATTATTCTTGCGGCCAGAGGTATGAACCTTCTCGACGAAGCGACATTCCAGAACACGCTCGATATTAAGAAACAATATGCCATTGGCGACAGAGATGTTCTGACCGTGAACAAAGAGCGCTATGAACAGGATCCTTATCTGCTTCAGCACATAATGGATGAAAAACTTAGCGGGTACGACATGCCAACAACCGATCGGGTTAATACCGGTATTTCAGAAAATGAAGGGGGCTTAAGTGGCTACTGATTTTCCAAAAGTAACTTTCATGAAAAAGTTACTTTTATCGGCCATGTTCTTTGGTGTGTTCTCCATGCAGCAGGTCCATGCTGCCAACGTCATGGAGGGCATATTTAAAGGTATGGTGGCTTCAACAGATCCCGCTTCCGTAAGAACGGCATCACGTGTCGGAGCTGTTGGGGGGAGTTTCTCATACCGCCAGCCTCAGGTGAATACCAACCTCGTCAATGTCAGTTTCCCGAAAGCCAGCGTCGGGTGTAACGGCATCGATATTTTCCTCGGCAGTTTCAGCATGATCAATGGTGATCAGCTTGTGCAGATTGGACGCGGTATTGCGCAGGGGTCAGCGGTATATGCTTTTAACACGGCAGTATCGGCAATCTGTGCCGATTGCGCAGCGATCATTGCCAACATTCAGGACAAGCTCGCAGCACTGAACAAATTTGCCAAAGACAGCTGTAACGCAACCTATGAGTTTTTGCAAAACGGGCTGGGTACACCTCAGGAGTTTACTGAGAAAATAGGGCTCGGCGGCGGCGCTGTTGACTCCATGGTATCAGGTATATTCCCGGATTTTGGTAGCACCATGAGTCAGCCTGCCAGTGAAGTCAACAAAAAGAACTATGCAAAAGATCCTGATGCCTTTAAAGAGAAATATGCAGGGAATATTGTTTACCAGGGATTCATGAGCATTGATAACGGCAATATGAATGTGGGGGGCGTGACTGAATTAACAGGTTACAAACTGGCCGAACAAATTATGTCGCTTACAGGAACACTTATCGTCAGCTGGGATAGTAATGGAGAAAATTCAGCGATAACACCGATCCCACCTACGATGAAAGCCGCTGATTTCATAAAGGGGACAGGGTCCGGCAACGTTAAATTAAATGTTTGTAACCCAACACCTGATTTACGCAGTAACAGGAAAGCACAGTGTCTTGAAATGCGTCAGGACTCTATACAATTTAAAGGTCTTTCTGAAACCATTATTGAAACATTACTCGAAATTCAGCGGGCTGTCAGGAATGACACTGAGTTGACGCAAGACCAACGTAAACTTATCAGTATGTTAGGTGTTAATAACATCATTCCGACTCTTCAGACCTTGTCAGCTGCTGAGGGGGTTCAATACATCAATGATATCAGTACGATCGCGGCCAAAAACTTCACAATAGAGTTGCTGAGTAGTGTGCAGAATAAAATGACGAATATGACTTTGCCTTCAGAGGCAATGGCATCGTTTAAGGACCAACTAGAAAAAATAAACCAAACCTTCAGAAACCAGATCCGCAGCGCTTCAGAGGTTCAGTCCATACAGAACACTGAGGAAAAAACGGTCCTGGCTTACTGGGATATGGCATACGTTAAAAAACGGACCTATAGCGATAGCGGGAATGGTGGCTGATATGAGTAATTACACTATTTATACCATTGGTGATATCGATTTTGTTTATACAGCTTTTAACGGGATCGCGCTGATTTTTTCCTCTCATGGTTCCAATGAATGGCTCAGATTTGCTGCATATGCAGCAGCAATTGGCCTTTTTTATAAATCCCTGCGGTGGGTCCTTGCACCCACAAAAAACGATGTCCCGATCTTCTCCTGGATAATGGGGTTATTGTTCTATTCCATTGCCGTAATTAAAGCCGATGTCACTCTGGAATCGGTTAAAACGGGGGAGGTCAGGAACATAGACGATGTTCCGTTATTTATCGCGTCAACCGGTGAACTGACAACCGGCTTACTGCACGGGCTCATTACGGACTGGCGAGCTGCGTTTGACCCGCTTACGCCTGTGGGTCAGGTCACTGACACGCTCGATGACAGCCTGACGCTGGGTCCAATGACCAAAATGGTCAAATATATGGAGTGGGGTGGGGAATCCAGTGGATTCTGTCAGGCTTTCCCGAATACGATGAGCGGGAGCGAAAAACCTGTCACCTTTGATGTATGCAGAATCATCCAGTCCATTGCACGCGATTGTATTAAAACGACCCAGGACTCAGAGGTCAATACGCCACTCAGAGGCGTGGCGTTGAATGAAATCTATGCCACAGATCTTGCGTCAGTAATGAACGTCTTAGATTCAATGACGGCGAACAGCCTTAAGACCGCAAGCGTCCCCATGGTGACATCCACCGGACTGCAGTATGCATCCTGTACGGACGCCTGGGCGGCAGTGAAAGCTTCGTTCGCCTCGCCACAGGGCGTATCTATCATGAAACATATAGGGCAGATGAATCAGTTTATTGAACCGGCTAAAGAAGAAACCGGACAAAAAAGTGACTTTCTGCAAGGTGTGGCGTCTTCGCTTTTTGGAAGCGCTGGTCAGGCTCACGATATCACCACAGGGGCTTTTGTCCTCAACCAAATAGATAAAGGTGTGCTGCAGTATCGCAAGTCGTTGGGTATAGCGGCTGACTACCAGCTTTTCGAAGCGAGCATGAAGCGAACCAATGCCATGGTCAGTCAGGGGCAACTCTGGCTGAACATCTCAGGCGCTGCAATTAGTTTTCTCGAGATGTTCAGTTATATGGTTGCGCCCTTTGCTCTGATTGCGATCCTCTTCCTGGGAGGTGAAGGCATAACTTCAGCTGCAAAATACCTTCAACTGATAGTCTTCGTTAACATGTGGCCGATAACGGCGGTTATGGTCAACGCATACGTGAAAATGGTATTAAATCAACAATTTGACACATGGTCATCGCTGGGTGTACAGACCACGATGAACTGGGCGAATATGGGGAGTATTCAGGAGACGTACGGCAGCTACCTGTCAGTAGCTTCAGCGCTGTATTGCATGGTGCCGATGCTGACACTGTTCCTGTTGACCACCAGCATCCACCCGATGATGGGAGCGTTGAAAAATGTCACGCCGGATGCTCCTGCCAATACTGGCCATGTCACACCAGAAGTGTGGTCGGCGGGTAATGCGGGTAAACAGTCCTTTGGTGACCAGACACACACCGCAGCCACTTCAACCGGTGCCGGTATGTCATCAGGCGGGCTTCTGAATGCGGCCGTTCGTAGTTCTATGCCCTCTCTGTCACTTGGCAATAACTTGCAGGATACTGTTTCTGCAGCAGGTAGGAATGATATTGGCACGACGCGTCAGTCAACCCGAATGACGAGTCAAGGTCTAAGTGAGGCATGGTCGTCAGCTTTTCAGGGGCAGCATTCTCAAAACGCTTCCATAACGACGCAAGGCGGGCAAAAACTTGTGGAAGATATAGCAACAGGTATAAGTAATGGGATCGGTTCTAATGTTGGAATGTCAAGTGATGCAATTAAAGGGAAGGCAATGGCAGCAACCCTTCAGGCCGGTGGGGATATTGCAGCGCAGCTTGGTTTAGGTACAGGAAAATCAGCAGGTGTAGCAGGTGTTATGCCTGGAAAAATCATGGCTGCCTTGAAAGGTGCGCTTCTTGGGCAAATAAGCAGCGATTCAAAATTGTCAGATGCTGCTAAAAAAGGGATGACTGACAATATTGAGAATATGTTTAAATCAGGTAGTGCGTTTTCAAGTGACCTTTCTAAGTATGCTTCAAATGTAACACAAGATGGTTTTAGTAGCTCTGACACATATCAGAAAGCCGCTCAGAAAATGGACCAATATAGTCAGTCTATTAGTAATACCGAAACAAATGCATTCAGCAAAACTGGTGGTCAAGCATCTCAACTGGCTATGAGTAACAGTCTGAATATTGATGGCAATATGATCTCAGATACCATGAGAACACCGGCAACCGAGGATTCAGTAAGAGCTTGGGCGTCAGCTTCAGGTCTTAATGCAGATGCGATAGCTGGTCAGTGGAAGTCAACCCGCGATATGATGAACAGGAGTAACACGCTCGGTTCTGATAAAAATGGTAATGATGCCTTTGCAAAGGTATTACTTGACCAGGCGCAAGCTAAAACTCAAATGGAATCCGGGGAAACCGTCGCCAAAAATCTGGCTGATATTAAACAGACATCTGCGATGTTCAAAAATGCAGTCAGCATGATGGGAGCCAATGAACAAATTCTTTCTCCAGCAGCAGAAAAATTAGATCAATTTGTGGCTTTGGGAAGTGGTGGACAGTATGCCAACTACCAAGAGCAGGCACAAACTGCGCCCGATACATCAGGTGTCTCTTCAGCCGGAGCTATTACCGGTGGCATGGATAGTCAGCGAGGTCTGACATCTTCTAATCTAGGACAACACCAGGAAGCCGCTAGAGTTCAACCTAGCACATCAATTGGTGGCATATCTGCTCAGACACTTTCAGGTAACAATGGGCGCCAGTATGTTGAAGATGAAGCTGGAAAGGGGGCATCGCGTGTTCTTTCCTCTGGTGATAGAGACAAGCTCAATTATATTAGAGAAAATATGCCGGTAGGCTCTCCAAAAGAAACATACGAAAGTGCGAAACAAGCTGGAGACGCTGCTGATGCCACAACAGGCAAAGCGCAGTCTCTCGTTCTGGGAGATCCTAAATCAAGCGATTACAAAGCTAGTACACAACAGACTATGCAAAGTTTGCAGTCAGAAGAACCCCCTAAAAGCATTGATACCTTTAGATCATCAGGTGACAGAACCAGCGATGCTGAAAGTGCTCTGGCCCAGGCTGCACTGCATGCTGCCAACGCCAATAATCAAATAGGAACCGCAAGAGAGCAGAGTTTAGCTGAGAGCAATGCCTATAGAGAAAAATACAATCAAATAACCGGAAGTAATCTCTCAGAGGCTGGAGTTGAACGCATAGTTCGACAAGCCGCTGATGGAAAAAATAATGGCTTTAGTGGTGGTCTTAAGGATGTAATTAGTGCTGAAGTTAATGGTACTGGAACAACAGGCCGACCAGTTACCGGATCTGCTGACTCATCGCTTGGTAAGGAGTTGCGTGAAAATAACGGGGCAAGCGAACATCCCATGGATAAGGCGTCCGCTGCGTTTCAAAAGACAGGAGACGCTATTCCTGGCCATGAAGTAGCTTCAGATTTAGCACAACGTGTTGCGGGTATTATCCCTGGTGGGAATGCACTGGTTCCAGACATTGGTTCGCAAAGAAACGTGCCGAATGCAATGGGTATATCTAACAATAGAGCTCCGGGATCACTTATCAGTAATATCAGTAATAACATACAGTTAAGTCAGGCTGTTGATAGTGCTTCTGTTAACACTGGTATAAATGATGAGAAATTTACCAGGATGTCTGATCAAAATCAGATGCTTACCGAATCAGTACAAAAAGCATTAGCTAATGATTCGCGATATGGGCCCGATGTAGCGGCAGAATATCCTAAGTTTATAGCAAGTTTACCTAGTAACATCGGTGTAAATGAAGGGACTAAAATGACTAAAGATTTTTTAGATAAGCATAGAAAGAATTAGTGATGAATGTAAAAGGGGCCAGTAATGCTGGCCCCTTTATATTTGCAATCTTAATCAAATTTTGACTCGGGATATTCGTGAAGATGCTGATTCATTCTACTTGCTAGTGAAAAAGGGTCTGTTGGGTCAAAATCGTCAATAATACGCTCGTTTTGGAAAATAGTTGTAGAGTCAAGTCCTTCTGATTTTTCATTTTTAATGTGATTTTTTGACCGTAGACTCGAACTTTTCAGTTCTTCCGGATTTGAATTTGCAGATTTTCCTTTATGCTTAAACAAAATAATAAAAAAAATCACAACAGGCATAGCGGCATAAGAGAACCATACTAGGTAATCCCAATACAGAAAATTAGCCATTGTGTACCTCTTATTTATAGTTGTTGAACACATTCTAGCCTATCGGAGCTCACCCACAAGCCCTCCATAAGGCGGGATTTTTTTACTATCTCAAAATTTACTTCTTTGAGAATACCAGTATTCGAGAGATCGAGGGTCTGTGACATCAAACTCACTATACTCACAAGGATTACTGGAGGACTGACTTGTTTCTTCTATACCGCACTTATCACGCTTGTGGCTTGTTTTGTTTCGGGTTCCAAAGAGCGGGTATTTTCGCCCGACAGTGATGTAGCGGTAAACAAGCACTGCCAGGCAAAAGACATAGAAGAGCTCTTTGAAGTCGGCAAGTTCAAAACCAAACAGTTCGTACATCGTTGGGTCGCCCTCTATTCTTTCACAATTGATTACATTATAAACTATTTAACCCCACCTCCAACCCCCTATTTTCATCACACCCGAATGGAGCCTCAACTCAAAAAGGGGGCTTTACAGGGCATAGTTCATAGTGTATCCGTGTGATACACAGATGTTTCCGCTGGCCGATATGAAAAACAGTCGTTGTTTATGAGCTGCACAGGTCCGGAAAGTTACTTTTTTTCCTCGGCCATCGACACAGCACCCCGGCGGTTCTACCCAATAAATTCTGGGACTCGTGGATAGACACCGACTCCAGGCTATCCAGCTTGAGCACTTGCACACGGGAACGACTTTCTATACCGGACGCGGAGAATAACCTATCAAAAACTCGCACTAAACATGGTTCAAGACCCGGGTACGATGCCGATATAAGTCACTTTTTTGTACGCGGTGAAAAGTCACTTTGTTGCATGTTTGAAAATGGGGGCTTTGAGGAGGCTTTCGAATATTTATAATGAGAGACTGGTAAAGCTGCTGGTGGATCTGACATGACATTTCTCAAATCTCTGGACTCGCCGCCCTTCATCGCAACATATCGTTGGGCGGGATCATTCGATGGACGGTATATGCCACAGGCATATTCGCTTTTGCTGGAACTGAATCAAAACACTTATCTGCCGGTGGTTAAAGCCGAATTTGATATCTGTATCATCAGCTGCGGCAAGGAGTGGTGGCGCTTCAGGCTGGTGGATGTGAAATCTGATGAACGTCAGAAAGGAATGGTAACCCGGACGGCATACCGGCTAAAACCGTCAATGGGGATCGCTGAGCAAATGGTTAACATGATCCGCGCCTGGCAGTCCGTACCGTACCTTAATCCTCCTGCATCTGACTACTTTACCTCGCAGACCGCGTCGTGAACGGCGCAAAGAACATTCTTGCGGCAGGACATTGCCGTCTGGCTGCAGGAATCCCCTTCCTTTAGGGCGGGGAGGATGTCAACGGGAGTCACGACGTCAGGAACAGACAGACCAGTGAGGTTTACGTGAATGAATCATCAATAAAAACCGAAAATGTGTTCCTCTTCTGGAGAGCCATTGAAGCCTTAACCCCTCAGGATATTGATAAGGAAAATGCCCGCGACAAACTCAACCCGGTTTACAAAGTAGGCGCAGGATCCATGCTTCCCTGGGATGATCCGGAACATACCCGTAAGGATATTGCGCCTGGCAAAGTGTGGCGCTACTCCGCTCAGGCGGGGGTTTATCATCTGAGTGTGATTACCAAAATGCTGGAGGATAAAATCGGTGCCCATGAAGCGGTACCTGAAGAACGTAAATCAGGGAAATGCAGGCTTTTTGATATTGGTTTCAGTGAAGAAGGCATCCCCCAGCCAGCCACGTTCATGTTATCCCTGTCAGCATGGTCGGCGGCTCAGATACTCAGGCATGATCGCGGCGTTTATGCTCTTCATGCTCCCCTTTGCTCCGATGTGTCCGACCTGCCCGCACCAAACGACAGCCTCCCGCTGGTGGATAGCGGTTTTTACGATTTTGATAATCTGACCCTTCATCTCATGCAGTGGGTGGACAATGAGGCTTATCGATTACAGGAGGAGGGACAGAAGGCCGATACAGGATGGTTGAAGACGCTTGAGAAACTGGTTATCGCAAAACTGTATTTCCCGGAAGAAGCCATGGATACGACGATCGTCAGTGTGGTTAAGTGTTCCCTGACCAGGAAGGCGAAAGTCATCCAGGAAGACAGTGCAAAGAAAGACAATAAAAAGAAAGAAGCGGTGCCCGATGACCTCATTAACAGTTTTTTCATTCAGGAACTGCGAAAGCTCGACGCGGAGTGGAGGCAAGGAGGGGGTGGGGCCGGTTTTAAAGACTTTATCATGGCGATAACCCGGGATAACCAACAGCGCCTCGATATACGCACTGAAGAAGGCCTGAATTTTGCTTTTGAGAAACTGTTGCCCACACAACCACCAGCTGGCTCCTGGCCTTCAAAGTACCCGCTGGCATTCAGCCAGCAGCTGGCCGTCAATGAAATCTGGACCAGAAATCACACTGAACCGGGTATTTTTGCTGTAAATGGTCCTCCGGGAACGGGGAAGACAACACTCCTGCGTGATGTGGTGGCCGCAGTCGTCACCGATCGGGCGAGTAAACTGGTTAAACTCGGAGACTCTGCATTTAAAGCCAAAAACAGCCTCAAATACGATGACAGGCTGATACCCTATTATTCGCTTCACCCGTCCCTGGCGGGGAGTGCCATCGTGATTGCATCGTCCAATAACGGAGCCGTGGAGAATATCTCACTTGAGCTCCCCGGGATGGAAGCGGTACCGGAGGATGTGTCAGATCGCAGCGATTACTTTGGCGGGCTGGCTACCGTAATACTTAACAGGCCTGCCTGGGGACTTCTGGCGGCAAGACTGGGCAATAAAAGTAACAGAGAGCAGTTCGTTAACACACTGTGGTGGGGAAATCTGCAGAAAAGTGAAAAAGGCGATGAAGCACCTCCGGAGAAGTTTTCACCCGAACGTGGGGAGGGGCTGAAATACCATCTGAATTTACTGCGACCGCCCCGGAAAGTCAGAGAGCCTGCACTGACCTGGACTGAGGCTGTCACACGTTTTGAACAGGCACAGGCGGTGGAGGAAGCCGAGCGTCAGCAACTGGTCACCAGTTCAGGGCTAACGCATAAAATTGAGTGGCTCGAAGAACAACGAAGAGTGTGGGAAGAAAGGAAGCAAACCGCAACGCTTCAGATTGAGGAATGCCGGAACGCGCTACAGACGCTCTCTGACAGACTCGCCGCTATGGAAATGACCCTGACCCTGTCCAGTGGAGATCGGGACGAACTCGATCAGCGCATCCACCAGCATGAAAAAAATAAACCCGGCCTTCTGGCTAATCTCTTTTCGCTGGGGAGGATATCGAAGGCATGGTGGGATCGTTATCAACGGCTGACAGACGAATCAGATTCTTTGCGGGCGACGTTGACTCAGCAACGGCAGGAACTGCAGCTGGCGCAATCAGAAAAACATAATGCAGACAATGAACTCAGGAGCCTTGAGCGTGAGCTCACTCAGGTGATCAGCAACGGTCAGGCGGTCTGTAAAGAGCAGGAACAGAATAATACCTTGCTGAAGCAGGCTATATCCGATCTGGGAGCCTCCTGGCCGGAGCGGACTGCAACAGATGAACGAAGGGAGTTGTCAGCACCATGGCTTCATGAGCGCTGGAGAAAGGCGAGGGAAGATGTGTTTATCGCAGCATTAGACGTTCACCGGGCGTTTATTGAAAATAATCCTGTAAAAATGGCCGCTAATATAGGGCTTGCAATGGACTGGTTAAAAGGGCGAAAACTGACCGAAAAACAGGCGGGTCTGGCTCTCGACTCCTTATCTCTGGTCGTCCCGGTTATATCAAGCACCTTTGCGTCCATGCCCCGGATGTTCAGGGATACAGGTCAGGAAGCGATAGGCTGGTTGCTGATTGATGAAGCCGGACAGGCACAACCTCAGCATGCGATTGGGGCTATCTGGAGAGCAAAACGCACGGTTCTGGTAGGTGACCCAAAACAACTGGAGCCGGTCAGCGGTATTCCGTCCACTGTAGAGGGGGCGCTGGGAAAACATTATAAGATCCCGTCCTGCTGGTGGCCCGGAAAAGTCTCAGCACAGATACTGGCAGACCAGACGATGGACGTTGGCACCTATCTACCCGACCCGGAGTCAGAACAGATTTGGGTGGGCTGTCCGTTACGGGTTCACCGGCGCTGTGATGACCCAATGTTCAGTATCAGTAACCATATTGCCTATGACGGGCTCATGGTCCACGGGAAAAAGCCGGGCCTGGTGGATTTCCCTGAAAGCGGATGGCTGGATGTGAAAGGGAGGACATGCGAGGGAAACTGGGTAGTGGAGGAAGGGGCGGCAGTGGAAAAGTTACTTTTGGCGTTGCGTCACCAGTATTCACTGACACCTGACGACGTGTTTCTGATCTCGCCATTCAAGGACTGCGCTAAGCAGCTTAACCGGATCGCAAAGAGGCTGGGATTCAGGATGGACAGAACGGGGACCGTACATAAAACACAGGGCAAGGAAGCTACTGTGGTTATCCTCGTGCTGGGAGGCAACATAAAAAGTCAGGGGGCGAAAACCTGGGCGGCGGAAAAACCCAATCTTCTGAACGTCGCGGTAAGCAGGGCGAAACAACGCATTTATGTCATCGGCGAGCGTGCATTATGGGAGAAGCAACCTTACTTTTCCACGCTGTCCCGGGCACTGGGAAGGCTGGATGTGCCGGTGAGCAACAGCAACCCGCGTGCGATGTCATATATGGAAGAGTACTTAACCACTGAATGGCGCTGATAAGCGCCAGGTCTGCCAGCTGTCTAATGCGGTATCGACCGCAATACCGGGTGACTATGACATGCCTGAGGGATGATAATCAGTCGGATATCTGCCTCTAATCTATTCCTGATATTCCCTGCCGGACCATCAGCGTATGCAGGTGAGGCAGGGAGGTCTTCCCTCTGGTTTAGCAAGTTACTCATAAACGCTCGCCGACTTGTGAACTGGACACCAAAAGTTGGACCCTCACCAGGGCAACCAGCGAAGGTGCAGTAAAAGTTACTTTTATCTATAGGATTGCCAGGATTGCTGATGAGAGTTGTTAGCGAGCTTACCTGTTACCTCGGGAGGATTCTGCTTTACACGATCAAGACCGGTCCATGCATTGAGCT
This sequence comes from Klebsiella sp. YJ, assembly GCF_002108615.1. Lineage (NCBI taxonomy): Bacteria > Pseudomonadati > Pseudomonadota > Gammaproteobacteria > Enterobacterales > Enterobacteriaceae > Klebsiella > Klebsiella sp. YJ. Next base: position 3,851 of record NZ_MTEG01000038.1, on the reverse strand, counting down.
GCATCATTTTGCCGTTACGCTGCAGACGCCGGTTATAACGTTCCATAAATTTGAAAATATAGTTGGCTCTTACGCGAGGCGTTTTACTGTTGTAGTCAGCAATACCTTCAAACACGTTCCCTTTACGGTCAATAATTTTCCGGTGCAGCCACCATGTCCCAACCCAAAAAGAAGCACAGGCGTCATAAGCGAGCTCACGCCAGGTAATTGCGGGGAAGTGGGATTTCACCTCAGCCAGATTTGATGAGTTAATCTGCATTGGGCCAATATCCCATGTGCCATTGGTGTTAAGGACGAAAGAGCCAATCTTTCCACCTTCGTTATCAAAAAGAGTAAAGACAAGGTCACGGTCAATCCCGAAGAAACGCGCGGCGTCAGTTAAACATTCGTTTTTAACCGTTTCGGGTACATTTTGGGGCTTAGGTCGATCCGGTGGGGGATTGAATGCTGCATTTGCATTGACGGTTAAAGTGGCGAACAGCACCGCTCCAAAAAATAATCTAGTCATTAACCCGCTCCTCAAAAGTAACTTTTACAGGTTACACGACAACAAAAAAATTTTTTTCCTATACCGGGGGTAAATGCCTCCTGGTCGGAAAAATATTTTTTTTTGTTTGATACAGTATTTAAGGAGGTAGGACATGATTAAACCCATTGCAGTTGCTCTGATATTGTTAACTCCATCGGCCTATGCTGATGTTGATTTACCTGCAGAATTAAAGGACAAAATTGAAGCCGTTGGTATCAACCCCGTCTCTGCAGAGAAATCTCCGGTAAGTGGTATTTACTCAGTCTTTTCAAAAGAAGGGACGAGTTACGTCACGTCTGACGGTGAATACATCTTCACCGGAAATTTATTCAAAGTGAAAGGGACAGAAGTGGAAAACACCACGGACGAGTTTATCAGTAAAGGGATGCGATCCTATATTGAGAAGCTCAATACTATCACCTACAAAGCACCAGATGAGAAATATGTCATCGGTGTTTTTACTGATATCACCTGTGGCTTTTGCCAGAAACTACATAGCGACCTGCAATCCTATCTGGATAAAGGCATCACAATTAAATTCATCGCATACCCACGTGCCGGGATGAACTCCATGATAGCCCGAAACATGGCATCTGTCTGGTGTGCAGATGACAAACCTGCAGCTTTAACCAGAGCAATGAAAGGGGATGGTTTACCTGAAAAGCAACCGACAAAGGCCTGCATGGACTCCATTCAGAGCCAATTTAATGCAGGGAACATGTTCAAACTCTCAGGCACGCCTAGCGGTTTAAGCCTGAAAGGTGAGCCGATGGTATTTGCGGGGTTACGTGACCCTGACCAGATGCTGAACAGCCTGAAAACGGCCAATCAGAAAAAATAACTCTCCGGGAGCAACAATGAAGAAATTAATAGCAGTGGCAGCGGTAGTGGTTGTTTCATTTGCCGCCCAATCCAGCGTTTGCGGGCCAGTTGCGTGCAAAGTTACTTTCGTCGATGTCGACGGCTCGCAAAAGCCGATCATGCTTCTCGATGACAAAGTTTCAACGCGGAAGAGCTCAATGAACCGTGTATTTGATGATGTGTACTCGCACGGACGTAAGGTCCAGACTGACCTGAAATCAACCACTCCAGCTGCCGGGCATCCTGATAAATCATCACCCGTGCAAATGAGCAGGGAATTAAGTCCTGTGGTCATCTACAGCGCATAAAACGGAGTCTCTCATGGGATTAATCAGAACAGTGGTATACGTGGGTATCATTGGAGGCATCTTTGCCTATACACAAACAAAAGATAGCCTTGAAAATATTTCGGTTCCGGATGCGGAGTTTCTATCGTCAATCACCAGGAATAACTTTATGCAATCGACATGGGTGAACGAGCATTACACTTCACTGAAGAATGGCCCGATTGCTGACGGTATATCCAGTGTTCTGGATGATGCTCAGGATATCAGGGGGTCTGTCAATAATGTTGTCATGACGGCCGGTAATGTCGATATCCAGAAGGTTATTCAGGACGCAGTAGATGAACTTGACAACAGTAGCCGAAAATCCAGTAAGTAATTTAGCAATCAGAGCCATCAGATACGCATATTAAATAAAATATCACTTAGGGGTAAAACATGGAAAATAAACAAAATACTAAAAAACAGACTCTGATTCATATCGCACTGGTGGTAGGTGGTTTTGTTGCTGGTTCGATAATTTGGGGGAATGGCAGTAATATTATGAACTTAAATGACTCGGCTAATGAGTCTGTCAACAAAAAGCAAATCGAACTGGCAAATAGTATCAATGCATTAGCTCAAACAGCGAACCAGGTAAATAAGCCAGCCGGTTTAGTCCTGACTGAGCAGGACAAGGAACTTATTGGAAAAACTGCGGCACAATATTTGATCGAACATCCAGAGAACCTGGTGGAAGCTGGTAAGCGTCTTGAAGCCAACCGAGATGGAGAAAAAACCTCAGACGTTGTGAATACAAAAGACGTATTGCTTGAAACAAAATTCACGCCAAACTACGGCCCAGATAACGCAGATGTAGCTGTTATTGAATTTTTCGATTACATGTGTCATTTCTGTCAGCAGTCCAGTCCCGTGCTTGAAAAGGCGATTGCAGAAAATAAAAATGTTCGGACCTTCTTTAAAGACTTCACCATTTTTGCTGACCGCACACCTATCTCCGGGATGGGGGCAAAAATTGGTCTCTACATCTTTAATAAGTACGGGCAGGAAAAATACTACGAGTTCCACAATAAACTTATGAGTGAAGCGGGCAGGGCAATGAAGGCCAGAATGGATTATACACCTGCTAATCTGGCTGAGTTAGTCAAAGGTTTGGGATATAAAGAAATACTGGATCAGCAAGGCAACTTCTTGCTTACTGTCGAAATTCGTGATCAACTACAAAATATTGTTGATGCAAATATGATGCTGGCGGATAAGCTCAATTATAGCGGCACGCCAGTATTTATTGTTATGAACATCAAGAACCCGCAAAATAAAACCACCACAATCATGCCCGGCGCGCCTGATTTTTATCGTTTGCAACAGGCAATTGATAAAGCAAAAGGCAACTAAACGTCTTTGTCTCCTATATAGGAAACATTATATAATTTAAGGTGATTACTATGTTTGAAAATAACTTTGTTTTATACATCATGATAATGATGATTGTTATCTTATCTTATACGCTATTTAAAAGTCTTAAGTCAAAGAAAAGGCTACAGCATAAGTATGATGAGGTATTTAAGGCTTTTCATATTGCGGATGGCTTTGTTGAATAAATCGAACTTTTGCTGAGTTGAAGGATCAGATCACGCATCTTCCCGACAACGCAGACCGTTCCGTGGCAAAGCAAAAGTTCAAAATCACCAACTGGCCCACCTACAATAAAGCCCTCATCAACCGTGGCTCCATAACTTTCTGGCTGGATGATGAAGCTATTCAGGCCTGGTATGAGTCGGCAACGCCTTCATCACGGGGAAGACCTCAGCGCTATTCTGATCTCGCCATCACCACCGTTCTGGTCATTAAACGCGTGTTCAGGTTGACCCTGCGGGCTGCACAGGGTTTTATTGATTCCATTTTTGCCCTGATGAACGTTCCGTTGCGCTGCCCGGATTACACCAGTGTCAGCAAGCGCGCAAAGTCGGTTAATGTCAGTTTCAAAACGTTCACCCGGGGTGAAATCGCGCATCTGGTGATTGATTCCACCGGGCTGAAGGTCTTTGGTGAAGGCGAATGGAAAGTCAAAAAACACGGCAAAGAACGCCGTCGTATATGGCGAAAGTTGCATCTGGCAGTTGACAGCAACACACATGAAATCATCTGTGCAGACCTGTCGCTGAACAATGTGACGG
>NZ_MTEG01000037.1:0-44729 GCF_002108615.1 Klebsiella sp. YJ | reverse complement strand
GGCTGATTCGATGTGTTTGCGGGAAAAAAATCGGCCCAGATCCGCGAAATTTTAATCAGCGAGTCAGCTTGGGAAGAAATGACCTGCTTATTCGCACCTTCCCTAAGTCTGTCCAGTTCATATCCCACTTCATCCAGAACCTGAAAATACTTATTGCACCCACGGCAATTACCGCATGGGATATTAGCTTTGTGACAACTATGCGCCCACGCAAGACCACCCGGAGTGACACCAGAAATTCTAACCAACTCAGTTGTGGAAAGTTCTATTGCTGGGGCTTCAACGATCATGTTGCCTTCCTGGAAAGACATCAACTCACTGATTTTATACACAAAAGCTAGAGTACCATCTAAATGAGAGCTATCAGACTTCACTGTCCCTATCCAGAGGTGCGTGACACCAAGCGTAATAGCTTTCATTGCAGCAAGTGAAATCAGCATTTGATTACGATAAGGCCACCAATCACTGGACGGTGCGTTAGAATCGGCCTCTGCACCCGCCATATCCCCAGACCCTAAAGAGCTACAATCTACTTTAATGACATGATGATCAATTTTCAGGGCGCTACAGGTCGCACTAGCTGCCTTTATTTCAGCCTCCGCAGCACGTTGACCATAATCTAAAGTAATGGCTATATCTGGTCGTTTCCACCATGCAATTGCGATAGAGTCCATGCCGCCAGAGAGCAATAGAGCTGTCTTCATTTCTGCACCACTGCCCAAAGTGTTTTATAGATTGCAGTAACATAATCCTTGCACAAGATGCATCCTGAGCCAGACATCATTTTTTTGTCTTCATCAGCTTCATTTTCCGCATAGAAGACAACGGGTATATTACATGCTCGAGCGTACCCGACCTCATAGATTGTTCCAGCATCTAAACCGTCACCAATAGCAAAAATGATATCAGCATTTTTTATTCCCTCAAGATCTCTTTCCACAACATCTTCTGCTTTACCATGCCCGACGTCATGATAAGGAGAAAAGACTTTAAACCCTAGATCGCTCAAATTGCGGCGAGCTTGTTCAATCAACCACATCTGTGCCAAAGTAAAGAAAGGGCCTGCGAGATAGACCGAATATGTTTCACCACGTAGAAATTCAGGAGTGGGTAAAATTGCCTTGGGATTAAAATCAGCGAGCCCTTGAGTTGATGGAAATAAACTGTTCTCACAATAATACGCTGTTGCATGAGAAGCTGCATTAGCTGCATCATGAGCAGATTTTTTATTAATCATCCACTGGTATGCAAAATAAGCAACGAACGCATCTCCTGAACCTATTTTGAATACATTACTGGTCTCATAAGCTGGAATCGTGGATATTTTTCCATTATCACATACCAATGCTCCAGCAGGCCCTTGCTTAATTATAATTACTTGCGCATGGCCTTGTTCAAACAAATGGATAGCTTGCTCTTCAACAGATAATTTAGGTTGACCGCTCAACGTTGTGGCTTCATAGCGATTGAGAATAAGTGCCAGATTCTTTGCTGTTGAGCCGTTTTGCTTGAACAATTCAGGTTTCGACACATTTTGAGGGTCATAAACGGCGTATTCAGCATCAACTACAGCAGTCCCTTCCAGCATCCCATAACGTAGAACGTTAGTCGCTTGCAATCTAATGTCTGGCATCGATACGGGAGGAACATTATAAATTTTAGGTTCTGACAGGCCATGCTCGTAGTGAAACAAAATAGAACGAGCTAGAGGTTGGATGTCGACATTAAAGCCCTCAAAATAAGCTCTCTCACGAAGTACTTGAGCAACGCTGTTATCCGCGTAAGTGTGAAAATTTACTGGTACTTTGAGATGGGCAAGCGCTGATGCGGCTCGACCGGCAGATCCGAATATATCGTGGTAGCCAGGGTGCAAACAGACTTCATGGTAAGAGCCTCCAACTAATGTCAGAACTCCACTATCTGGTGTATTTGTATTCATTGTGCATAAACCTTAACCATAACCTGCCCACCATTGATTGAGATTACCCGGGCAACATATGTTGTACCAAGCTCAATGCATTCACGCATGCGCTGAATTTGAGGGGAGGCAATACCACCTGCAACTTGGTTAGCGCCATATATGGCTTCAGTTAAAGATAATCCGTTTTGGTTGCGTTGCTGGATGACCAGTATGTCTCCAGCTTTTAGTAATGGCACAACAGCTGGATTTGGCGAGCTAAGCTGAGTAGTTATCGTTAATTTTTCACATGTAAGTTCAAAAGTGTCTTGACCAAACTGACCACCAAAGCTTCCACCACCTGAACCGGACATAATGACCTCGAGATTATAGTTAGAGATATGCCGTTAAAATGTATTATGAAAAAAGATCCATTTGTACAAAAATTGACGATTTTCTGATCATCATCAAACATTGCTTTTGTACCTGGTATCGCCGCCATACCGGTCCATCGGGTGATATCTTTACTAGTTGGGTGACCTGCACCCCGTTGATTAATACACCCCGATGTTAGTAATGTCTTCATAATGACCCTGACCCCGAATATGCTCCAGTCATAATCAGGAATAACCGGCTTCATGTTGGTTGCATGTTCTGGCAACCGGCAGACTTTTCAGCAAATTCGGACGGGGTCATCCAGCCCAGCGCAGAATGAGGACGTCTCTGGTTATAGTGTATGCGCCAGGCTTCGATTTTGCACCGTGCATCCTCCAGCGACATGAACCAGTTTTCGTTCAGGCACTCCTGCCGCAGCCTGCCGTTGAACGACTCTACTGTGGCATTATCCGTTGGTGTTCCCGGTCGTGAGAAGTCTATACGCATCCCTCGCTCATATACCCACTTGTCCAGCATTTTTCCTGCAAATTCAGAGCCGTTATCGGTTTTTAGCAACTGTGGTAAAGGGCGTCTGAGCGCAATGGTGTTCAGCATCTCTGCGACCTCCGTTGAGCGCAGATTCTGGCCCACGCAGATCCCCAGACATTCGCACGTGTAGAGATCAATGACCGTCAGCAGACGTAACCGACGCCCGTCAAATAAGGCGTCAGAAACAAAATCCATGCCCCAGACATGATTCGGATACAGCCCCTGAGGCTGGGGCTGTCGCCGATTTATTTCTGCGTGGGCGTTTGAGACGCAGGGACAGACCCTGCTCGCGGTAGAGTCGGTAAATGCGTTTATGATTATCCCGCCTGAGCATGACGTGCACCCTGCGGTAGCCATAGTGGATCCGGGTTTCGGTGATCTCCCTGATACGAAGGCGTAGCGCGCTGTCGTCTGCCACCACAGAACGGTAGCGAAAAGAGCTGCGGCTGATCCGTAGCGCAAAACAGACCTGCCTCTCGCTGGCCCCGTAGCGTGCCTGCAGATCCCGGACCCATTCGCGCAGACGTGCCAGCGTCAGTTCTTTTTTGCCAGCACATCCTGCAGCATGGCTTTGTCGAGGCTGAGATCGGCAACCAGCTTTTTCAGCCTGAGATTCTCTTCCTCAAGTTGCCGCATGTGCTTCAGCTCAGAAGGGGAAATCCCGCCGTATTTTTTTCGCCAGGTGTAAAACGTGGCATCGGAGATGCCCAGCTTACGGCAGACTTCGGGCACGCTCGTACCCAGTTCGGCCTGTTTCAGGGCAAAGACAATCTGCTCTTCGGTGAATCGTGACTTTTTCATCGGCACAACCTCCGCTCAGGGGAGTCGTCATCATGCCAGAATTCTGTTTCTGAATGGAGCAGGATCTTGGGTCAGGATCAAGTAACTCTTTGATTCTTGAAATTCATAAACTAAAATGATTGAGTATATGATTGAATATATAAGTGAGTATATGAAGGTGTTTTTACTATTTATATTTTCATTAAATTCAGTTAATTAATTCTGTTTGGCGAGTCCGGCCTTCAACTCCAGATTTTAAGCGTAGTTATTCTGGTGTTAACGCCTTCACCTACAAGGCTTTCTTCACTTTTATTCTTACCCCTACCCCCTAAATACCTCCTTCCTATGCCATTCCACAAATCCGTCTTTCGGGTAGTTCTCTTTCCCCTGCGGTAGCCCAATCAGTTTCCCATCAAAATCCCAGAACAGCTTTCCGACTATACCGCCGCCGTTCACCGCAGGCGAAACCTGTATCCGCATGTTCTCATCCAGACCAACAGATCCTTTATCAAACGCTTTATGGTGAATGGCGCAGAGGGCCAGGCCATTGGGTATTTCACATGGCCCTCCGTGCTGCTTCCATTTGATATGCGCCGCTTCCAGTGCGACAGAGGTGTTATCGTGGCGCATATTAAAACCGCAGATAGCACACTCGTAGTTATAGGCGCGCAGCACTTGTTGGCGGAAAAGCGGATCTCGTTCTTTGCGAATTTGCTGAAAATCAAAGCCCATTTCATCGGCGATCTCTTCCTGAATACTTTCAGGGAAGTGGGCTGCTAATATCTGATGTGCCAGAGTGTTGATCAGTTTTTTGTTTGCAGAGAGTAGCGAGTAATACTCTTCATCAAAACCGCCTGCTACATGGCAGGACTCTAGCTCTTTAGTCGGAGGCTGTTTGCTGCCCGTGGTCGAGCAGTGCTCAGCGTTTTGTAGTTCCCAGAAGCCGTCGCCCTTCAGCCGCCAGAAAGGCATATCAGGTCGGTATTGAGCTCGCTGTGGGCCAAAGCGTTCTAGTAAGTTATGTAACTGATCGCGAACTTCTGAGGCGTAATCGAACATCCGTGAATGTCCGCGCTGATACTGGGACAGTACGTGGAGTAGCAACAGCGGCTTATGAGGCGCGCGTTGTTCCCCTTTACGCCAGATAGTGATGTCGGCAATTGCTTGCTGTAGAGTTTTACTGGAAGGCATTGCGTTATGTCATCTGCTAAATAATTGCGATGATGCTCGCAAAACACAACCCGATCAAGTTGATAGGCCAGCGAGAAGCGCCTTTTATCTAAACGCCATAACGTTTATTTCCGCTAGAAGTAATGCAGTAAAGTCCTCCTCGAGGCCCTATGCATACCGTGCCTGAAGAGCAGGGGCATGATGAACCATAGTTTTGTGGGGCCGAGTGCTGCAGAGAGGGGGGGGATGTTCCGTTCGTAATTTTGCGGGGAAAGGTGGCGTGACTTTTTTGACATAACAATTGGCTGATTCACATAAATAAGATGATGATACCCAACGCTCTTTTTCATTGGCGATACTTATTCTACTCCAGTTATTTTGTTGCTCATATATTTTGACCTGAGCCCCTCTTTGTAACGATTCCAGAGGTGAACCGTTAGGTGTAGAACGTACTTTTAGAGCATTAGCATTAGCATAGCCAATCTTCGCTTGTTCAGACATGCCTGATTCTTGTGCAGGTTTAGCTGCAGGGGAGTTGGTGCTTTATTATCCTTAGCAAAAAACCAGTCAAATAATACAATAACAATGAATCCGATGCTTTTATTCTTCATCTTTTATTCACATTCGCGTTTATTTTTATATAAATTATATAATATTTCTATGAGTTATGGATGTGCGTTTTATCATAAATCAGTATTTTAATTGGTGTTAGATTGTCTGGCACCGCAATAGGCCTCCTTTTCGCTATTTCAGCTCCGCGATTCCACCTCTTTAGTCAACTAGAAATACTTGATTTAATTTATATTGGTTGTATATTGGATTTTTATTTGTTGCTTAAAATGCTAAGAGGGATAAATAATGGAGCAGAACTATCTATATATGTTTGAGTGTGACTATGCATCTCGTACGCGCGAAAAAAAATTTCTGAAGGATATTTTAAATAATTTTGATAAAGATTATGCGACAATGGTAGGTGTTGTTGTAAATAACAATCCATACTGTTTAGCATTTCATATTGCAGTTAATTTACAAAAAGATCCTATTGTCTTTGAGTTATGGTTGAAAGATAATTATCCAGGAAAACTGAAAAGATATAATATTTTCACAAAAGATATCCCTCAGTATAATGTTCAAACTTTTATTGATGCTGACATGGTTGATTTTGCTATAACACCCGAAGGAGGTGGCTATTTATTTCTTTGGCCTGAGCGAGAGTTATTTGAAAAACAACATCCACAATATAAAAATATTAATGAAAAGCAATCCAAGGTGTTTATTAGTCATTCCTCAAAAGATAAGCTTAATATTGTCAATCCATTAAATGCTTATTTACAGGCTAATGATATAGCAACATGGCTAGATAGTTATGAAATTGATTATGGAGATAATATTTTTATCAAGGTTAATGAAGGGATTGAAGAGTCAGCTGTTGGCTTATTTGTCTTGACTGATAATTTTTTTAATAGTGACAGTGGTTGGCCCTTAGCCGAATTCTCCACCTTTTTCACGGATCTGATGAAGTCAAATAAAAAAGTGCTTATGTTGGATGCAGGAGTGTCACCTAAAAATATGTTAGGAATGATGAAGGCTTACCGCTATATCTCTTGGGATAATGGAGCAAGTCTACCGGAAATTGCTAACGCTATTAATAAAATAATAAAGCGATGAGTTTCTGAAGTTACTAATTGCAATGTTGTATTTAGGATTAAGGCAAGTATTTTAGTGCAGCCTAAATACTTGTCTCTAAAAAATTATGTTATAATTTTTATATGTGTTTTAATGATGGATTGGATATCCGGTCAATTTAATAGATGTAGGGTTGTGCGGATTTTATACAGGGATATTGCTATTATGGACATGATACTCTTTAAGAGACAGATTTTCGGATTGATTTGAAATACATTTCATATTGAAATTAATTATCAATTTATCAATTTATCAATTTTGTCCAGTTCATTAGAGTCATAAGTCAGCGCTGTCATTGTCGCTACCATGGAAATTATACCATTATGTTTAGTTGTAACATTGTTACCTTCGGGTTTGTGCTTGCCAATTTTCTATCCGTCAGTTTTGACATTGTACCTTCAACTCATTTCTGGTCAATAAAATTGAGAATAATAACAAGAAACTCCAATATAGGTGAACCGCTCCTGACGCATCAGGAGCGGTATTTATTAGCTTCGTACACGTTTCCCCGCAATCACCCCAATAAACTCTCTTACCTGTTTCTGCTTCCTTGCCGACAGCTTCTCAACCCGACGCATCGCTTCTTCCAGCTCCGGTTCCGGCTCCACTGCCGTCAGCACGATACACCCCGCCATCACCCGGGCTTCCACCTTTGTACCCGTCGCAAACCCTGCGGCTTCCAGCCACTGACCCTTCATCGTTAACGCCGGAATACGACTATAATCCGGAAAACGGCTCACATAGCTCACGGTTAACTGACGCTTATTTTTCGGTGACACTTCTGCAACGCATGAATCTGCAATACAATCGACTTCAGTCATAATTGCTATTCCCTGTAAATAGTGATTGTGATGAGCGATGTGGACGTGCGCTAACACGTTCACATCGCGTTAAATAACACCTGTAAATCTAACCAGTAACAAAAACAAAGTCCAGCTGATAATAAAACATAATCGGCACCTTCTGATTTATATTAAGAACTGAAGAGGGATATTTAATCTTGATGTTTATGGCGTATAAATAGAATAGATGAATGAGTTTATTTTCTTATAAGCCATTAAATGACTTAACACTGAATAGTATTACCAACTATCAGAAACACGGTTATTGCATCCGGCGAATAAACTCACCAGCTTTAATACTGACGCTCATTCGCACCGCAGGACATCCGGCCATCGGCTAACGCCGGTAACCGGATGTATAAAGTGACAAGGGGAGGGGAACATCCCTGTTCCCGGAGCCCTTAGACCAGCAGCTCCGCCTGGCCGCTCAGCAGGCTTTTATGCGCCGTCTCGCAAATCCGGCTGGCCTGTAGCCCGTCGTCTGCGCTGGCGGCATAGGGGGTATCGGTCTTCACCGCTTTAATAAAGTCATTAATCGGGTCAATACCAAACCCGCTGGCGACGCCGTCGCGGTAGGTAATGAAGTAGCTGTTCGGAGTCTTAACCGTTTGCTGGCCGAAGATCTCCAGCCCGCGGTTTTGTGAATCCGAGCGGATCCAGGCGTTATCGCACAGCACCGCCATGCGCCCGTCGTTGTCTTTCGGGAACGCGGCGGGCAGGACCCAGCTGTTCTCAATCACCCACGAACTGCCGTCCTCCATCAGTAGGGTGCTCTGCACGCTGTCCCATGTGTCCAGCCCTTTGCTCGCCAGCAGGCGTTTCTGCCCGACCGCGTAAACCGATTTCACCTCCTGCCCGCTGATATAGCGCACCATGTCGAAGCAGTGCGAGCCGAGGAACCACACCGGCGAACTGTGCGCCGACCAGGCCAGCCATTCGCTGGGAACGGCGATCACATCATCCATATTGATATAGCCGCGCAGGATCCTGCCGCTTTCCGCCTTCTGCACCTCCATGCGCACGCGGATCGCCGCCGGGTCCCAGCGCTTGTGAAAATCGACGCCGACGATTACCCCATGCTCCCTGGCGGCGGCAATAATCGCCTCGCAGTCGGCCACCGAGGTCGCCAGCGGTTTTTCAATCAACACATGCTTACCGTGGGCAATGGCCTGCAGAGCCGGTTCCTTATGGAAAGGATCGGACGTCGCCACGGAAATGACATCCACCTGCTGTTCATCCAGCAGGGCGGGCAGGCTGGCGTACCCGGCGATGCCCAGTTCATCCGCTGCGGCATGGCAACGCTCCGTGTTGTTGTCGCAGACCGCGACCAGCTCCACGTCCGGGTTATGCAGATAGGCGTTGATATGGTGCTTGCCATAGATCCCCGCGCCGACAACGGCCACTTTTAACTTGTTCATCATGACGTTCCTTATATGTCGGTTAAAACAGTCCCAGAGAGAAGGCCCAGCCAATCATCACCGCCAGCGGGCCGGTCAACTGGCGGGAAAGCAGGAAGGCCGGTACGCCGCTGGCGATGGTCTCCGGTTTGGCCTCCTGCATCGAGAGGCCGACGGGCACGAAGTCGCAGCCCACCTGCACGTTAATGGCGAACAGAGCGGGCAGGGCGAAAGCCGGCGAGATATTCCCCAGCCCAATTTGGGTGCCAATCATCACCCCCACCACCTGGGTAATCGCCGCGCCGGGCCCGAGAATCGGCGACAGAAAGGGGATGCCGCAGATCACCGACAGCAGCAGCAGTCCCCACAGCGAGTTCGCCATCGGCGTCAGGGCATGAGCGATCACGTTGCCCAACGACGTGGCCTGGACGATGGCGATCAGCACGGAGACAAAGGCCATAAACGGGATCACCGTTCGTACCGACACATCCACCGCCTCGCGGCTGGCGGCAAACAGCAGGGCGATGACGTGGCCGGTCTTATTGCCCAGCCTTTCCACCGCCAGAATCAGCTGATTGCCGAAGGTGGCGGGCGGCGGCATCTGCGCGACCGGCGGGGCAGGCTCCACCACAATCGCCTGCGGCTCATCCGGCATCGCGTCCGCCGCCACGCGGGTGATCTGCCCTTCATGTACGTCCGAAACGTAGTTGCTGGCGTTAATAAACTGCGCCAGCGGCCCGGCCTGGCCGGTGGGCATCACGTTAATCGTCTTGATGCCTTTTTTCGGATACAGCCCGCAGCGTAGCGAACCGCCGCAGTTGATCACCACGCACAGCGTCTCTTCATCCGGCGGAACGGCCTGAAAGCCGTTGATCACCGCCGATTGCGTGAGTTCGCCCAGCCGACGGGCGACGGGATGGATCTCCCGCCCGGTTAGCGACACCACCTTCAGGCCACTGCCGATCGGCAGCCTCAGCCCGGTTCCGAACCCTTCGGTGCCGGGAGCTACGTTGATCAGGTTCATTGCGCACTCTCCTTAACGATCACATCGCCTTGCAACACCGTAAGCGCAGGGACCTTGCCGGCAAGATGTACCGTGCCCTGATGACGAGGCGCGCTGGCGCTATCGAACACCAGCGTCAGGTGCCCGAGCTCCAGCAGCGCCTGCAGGGCGTGGCTGCCAACGGCGGTGATGTGGTAGTCCTCGCCCCCGAGCGTGAACCGATCGCCCGCCCGTAGCCGGGCATATTCGTGCTGAAAAACGGGCCGCAGGGCCAGGGCGTAATCCAGGCAGTCCGCCGGGCCGTCGGCGCGAAAGGTAATCAGCAGGTTATCCGCCAGGCCGTCCGCCACATGGGGGCCGACGCGTTCGATATGGGCCTGATAGATCATGCCGCACCTCCCGTCGCCTTATGGCGCAGGCGCAGGAACAGATATTCGGTGATCATGCCGCGCAGCAGGCCAATGATGATGGCGGCGGCGATATAGCGCAACGCCAGTTCGGTCACCGGCAGACCGAGGGTTTTGATCCCGGCGGCGACGCCCAACCAGATGAACAGCTCCGAGGGCACCACGTGGGGGAACAGGCTGGTCAGCGGGTGGGCGGTGGTGCCCAGCGCGTCTTCATACCCGGGTTTGCTCTTTTCCGGCAGCAGCTTGCCGAGCGTCAGCGCGCCGGGGCTGCTCATAAAGAACCAGCCGAGGATCGGCAGCAGGCCATAGGTCAGGATCCGCGAGCGACCAAACAGCGTCGCTACCCGTTCCATGCGCTGCTGGCCGACCAGCTTCATCAGAAAGTTGATGGCGAGCAGCAGGCAAATCAGCATCGGAATGATCCCGCTCATCATGTCGAGAAAGACCTTCCCGGCGAGCTGGAAAATATTGATAAAGCTTTCAGCAAGGGTAACCAGAAACATGGCGACCTCCTTGCGTAGGGCGGGTTGGCAGTGCGACAGCGGTGGTGATTTTCATAAGTAAAGTTCCCTGTGTTGGTTAAGGTTACAAACGAAATTCATTGTTTTTAGCGGGCTTATATTTGTCGCCTTCTGGAAACTGAAGGCGGTGGTCCTGGCTATGCCCCTGAGTCACGAAGCGGCCAGAATCCCAAGGTTCTCCCTGAGTAAATTAGCTAGCGGTTATTTCTCTTCGGCCATGGGCGCTGAGCTATCGTGATGCGTTCTGACTGCTCTTGAATAATTGATTATCCCGTTTTGGGATATTTATGGAAGCGATCGATATTCGATTTTGGGATATAGATCGAGAAAAATGACATGTCTTCTATTTATTCTGATGAATATCAATTGGTTATAAAAATATTACGCGCGGCAAGAAAGGAGAAGGGGTTAACTCAGGTAAAGCTGGCCCAAGCGCTGGGGCGCCCACAGTCATTTGTTGCCAAAATGGAGAGTGGTGAAAGGAGATTAGATGTCGTGGAATTCGCGCATATTGCTGCCTTGCTATCTATTGATCCGGTCAATATATTAAATATCATTATGTCAAAATATAAATCATAAGGTCTGAATCGCTTTTTTAGGCTTGAATTCATGCGGGCTACGAGGAATCCGCAAGCTCTCGCATTAGCTCATACGAAAGAGCGTCCATGCCCCCGATTTTATATTAGCCTGCAAACTGGCAGCGGTACTTGATGTACCGGAAGCCTACTTCTACGCGGTAGATGACGATTTGGCGGAGTTGATATTGCAGTACCATCGTTTTAAGAAAAACAATCCAGGGAAGAGGGTATTGATTGGGCCAAACTAAATTCATAAACCAGGTTTATATTAGAACGGGGAAATATTTTCATAGTGCTGCCTTTATTTTTATTTCACTGGACGATTGTGCAAGGCGTATGATAAACCAACAAATCATTAAAGATTTGACGGAGTGCTGATGGATACAGTCGAAGAACTAAATGGAACATACTTCTATGCGGGAAAATTGAATCTTACCGCCGCTGAACTGTTTTTTATGGTGTTTATTTTCAACACGGCTGATCAATTCGGTATTAAAGACATTGCCGCAGCCTGTGCACTGTATGCAGGTATAAACGATCAGACAACGCGCACTAAACCCGGTACAGCGATTCAAGGGACTTCACGCCTTTCGAAAGGGATTAGAAAAGCATTCGGGAAACGGTTCTTTCCGTTCGGTATTAAACTTCCTACATGGATCGGTGGTTATACGCCGTGGACGGTAAAACGTAGAATGGTCCGAAGTATCGGAGCGTGGATAGGTCGAACTATCCCATTAGTTGGCGAGGTCGTTCTTTTGGTTGATGTTTCACAAATTACCTACAATTCGATCAGAGAATATAACACCATAGCGAGAGGCAACGATAAGTTATGGTAGACCCTATTGAACAACGAGTAATTGAAATGATCACTATTCGTGGTGGTTGTTACATATTCAGGAAAAAGAAATATGACACGTACACGCCAGAATCAAGCATTCATTTTGATGTGCAGCTTGATCAGGATGATGTTGAAGAGTTAGTCGAAGAGTTTGAAACGGAATTTGGCGTTGATATGTCTACTTTCCATCTTGAAGCCTACTACCCCGAAGTTAAGTTTTCATGGAATCTATTCAAGAAACCTGATCCTGTAGATGTTCCTGATCTCACGATTGATATGTTTATTCAATCGGCTAAGGCCGGGAAATGGTTGTTCGACTAATTGTGAGGAGCTTAATAAATGGCTGTACCTGTTCACCTAATTTTAAAAGATGATGGCGGATCGCAGATCGTGGGGTCGTGTGATGTTCACGGAAGGGATGGCAGCATAGAACTACGAAGTTTACAGCACGGCGTAATTATCCCTACTGATCCCCTCACTGGTAAAGTCACTGGTTCCCGTCAACACTGTTCTTTTAACTTTACTAAAGAGATTGACAGTTCATCACCGTATCTGTTTAAGGCTGTTGCTACAGGCCAGACGCTGAAAAGTGCTGAATTTAATTTCTACAGAATTAACTACAGTGGACAAGAGGAAATCTACTACATCATCACGTTAGAAAATGTGAGAGTGGTTCACTATAGCCCTGTTATGCACGACACGAGATCGGTGACGGGGACTGGTCACATGGAAGATATTTCCCTGAGTTATGAGAAAATCACGCACCTTTATAAAGACGGTAATATTCTTCACTCTGATTCGTGGAACGAGAAGTATGGCTGTCATTAACGATGCCGGACAAGAGGTGGAATACTGTACTATACGGATGTCGCACTATGGCCTGATTATCATCAGGTCTGCTGTCTAAAAGAGAACCCCTTGTGCTGAACAAGAGAAACCGGGCCGTCGGCATTTTATCCGTTCAGCGTACGGAATGACAGAGTGTGGATGCGTGGAATAGAGCGGCGAACAACCTTATAAATCACCTGACAGTAAAATAACAGCAACAGAAACCTACGTTATCGTTAAGATAACGTAGGCATCATTATGATTTAATTAAACCGTGATTCGCTCGCCTGCCAGCTATACGTACCATCGGCCATTAACGCATCGCCCAGCTCCTGATAATGGAAATCATAAAACTCCGCGCTGGCGTCATAACCTGAGTAGTCTACAGCCGCAAGGCCAACGAACGCCCCGGTAAAGAACCCACCATAGCTTTGCAACACGTAATCATCGGAAAGGATAGCGGCATCTAATTTAACGGGGATTTCAGTGAAGTTGACCCCATCAAAACTGTATTCATAGCTATACGTTTGTTTGCGAACTTTGGTGCGGAACCAGACGAACTCAGTCCCTTCCGGGATCTTGATGGCATCATCTTTCAAACAGGATGTGTATTTCCCGCGGTTATTTTCACCGATCTCAATGACTGAGCCATTAATCTCATTCCAGGTGATGAACACAAAGCTCCAGTGGCGATCGTTGTAGTAATTCGTTAATCCTGCCATCTGTTGATAATTGACCGGATTAAATTTCACTTTAACCTGGGCATCAAAATAGAAGGCCTGCCAGCGTCGGGCAATCAGCGACAGGTTATGCGTATTCGCTAATGAACCTTGCCCGATTAACGTCAGCTTGCCATCGCCGGTGGTCCCCATTTTTTCTGTGAACGGAACGCGCAGCGTATTCCAGTTAGGATCGAGCGTTGCTGTTTTAAACGCATCGTACTGACTATGGTCTTTGGTACTTTCGGTGTAAATGGCATCGGTGGGTCCTTCGACAAAGGTTTTCCCGCCGTGGCCCCCTTCGATACGCGGCCAGCCGTCGGCATCCCAATACACTTTCTGGATCGCGGTTTCTCTGCCCAGAGTTGACCAGCCACGCGGATCATAGGCCGACTCACCTGGACGATTCCACGGACGGGCGCAGAGCGAGGCATAATACCATTCACCTTTGGGGGTGGAGACCAAAGCGCCATGCCCCTGCTTCTGGATGTAGCTGTCCGGGGTATCGACGTTCGTTAAGAACACTTCCCCTGGCTCGGTTTTAAAGCTGTTGGCCTCTAAGGTTCTGGAGCGTGCAACAACCTCCTGGTGGGTAAAGACGGTCCCCCCCTGCGCGGCGAAAAGATAATAATAGCCGTTCAGTTTGTAGAGGTGTGGCCCCTCGACCAGTGCAACGGCGGTGCCCCGATAAATGGTCCGCGCGGTTGCCGGTTTTAATTTCAGTGTCTTCGTATCAAGCTCAGTTAACGTGATGCCATCGAAGGGGTGATGGTACTCTCGATGGTCCCAGGTTTGCTGCACGATATATTTACGCCCGTCATCATCATGGAAAAGCGAGGCATCAAAACCGACGCCATTCAGTTTGATGGGGTCTGTCCACGGACCCCGGATATCGGTCGCGGTGGTCAGATAGTTGGTCATGTCTTTGAAGGCGCCTTCGGTGATTTTCACATCGGTATACACTAACCAGAATTTGCCATCGGCATACGAGAGCGCCGGCGCCCAAATCCCACCTGATGAAGGGTTGCCTTTCATATCTAAAAGGGCGGTGGTAGACAAGGGACTGGGAAGCAGATTCCAGTGTTGCAGGTCCTTTGACTCATGTAAACGAACGCCAGGGAACCACTCAAATGTCGAGTTGGCGATATAGTAGGTGTCCCCTACACGGATAATACTGGGGTCCGCATTAAATCCGGGTAATACAGGGTTTTGAATAAGTGACATAGCATTCTACCTTTTTAAAATATCCAAATTTATATTTCTGAATTCTTATTAATTTTTTAACTATACCCGGATCTCATCCAGCTGACGGTTGATCTCGGTGACATTTTTATCTGAGATAGGATAGAGCTGAATAATAATCATCGAAATAGCGGCTAACACGATGGGCATCCACACCGCGGTCATAATGATTCCGTCGATAGCATTGGCACTTTGTTGCGCGCCGGTTTCGCTAAAGCCATAGGCGGCCAGTAACCAAAGTGGAATCGCGCCGCCAATCGTGAAACCAATCTTGAAGAACAGTCCCATAATCGCGTTAATGATGGCGGCATTGCGTTTGCCTGATTTTAATTCGCCATAGGCAATCACTTCCGGAACAAGCGCCCACATGAAGCCGGTCGCCGAGGTTAAGCCCCATTGTTTAATGAAGGTTGCGACGTAAGCAAGCCACAGGGCATCGTGCATGCCTTCGCGTGACCACACGTAGGTCAGTAATTCACCCACAATAAACATGCCAAGGAAAAGATGGAAGAAGCCTTTTTTACCGAAGATTTTCTTCAGTCTGGACCAGAAGATAGGGAAGATGATACCGGGAATTGAGGCGACAAGACCAATCGCTCCCATCCATTCAGAATGACCGACAACAAACTGATTGAAAAAGCCATTGACCGTGTTCATGAAGAACATGAAGGTAAAGGCTAACATGAAAAAGAATCCGAGAATGACCAGTGGCCGGTTATTTTTAAGTTCAAGGAATAAATCTGTCGCTTTTACGTTAGCCGTCTGTTCTGCCGTCGCGACCACACGTTCTTTGGTGAATTTATAGCAGAAGAAAAGTGCCGCTGCGCCAATTAACATATAGATTGAGTAAACGCCAAACCACGCATAGTTAGCTGACGGGTCGGTATAGTTACCCATATTCAGCTGAAGGCCAAAAAACCCCGTATCCTTGAGGCTGCGATCTTTTGGTGAGGCCATCTGTACGAACATCGGGAACAAGGTATAAACAAGCAGGTTGGCGCTGTTTGCCAGCATCATGCGGGTACTGGTCAGTTTATCAATTGATTCAGGGTCTCTCGTCAATGATGCATTAAGCGAACCATAAGGAATATTCACCAATGAATAAACTAAATCCAGTGCCAGATAAATGATAAACGCAAAAGGAACCGAACCTCTTATTCCGGGAATAGGCGCAAAAAGCAACGCGGAAAGAATCACGAGGGGAATACCGGCTCTTAAAAGCCAGGGGCGATATTTCCCAGCGCTTGAACTTCTTTTGTCAACATAGGTGCCGACCATCGGATCCCAGAAAACATTAACGATGCGCACAAACAGAAATATAAACCCCGCCGTGGCGGTGCTGATGGTATTTACCGTCAACATGTGAAGAGCAAGAAAACCGCCTATCGTGCCA
Organism: Klebsiella sp. YJ; assembly: GCF_002108615.1. NCBI lineage: Bacteria > Pseudomonadati > Pseudomonadota > Gammaproteobacteria > Enterobacterales > Enterobacteriaceae > Klebsiella > Klebsiella sp. YJ. The sequence goes on along the minus strand of NZ_MTEG01000037.1, from coordinate 28,501 downwards.
AAAACAAGGTTTTGCGCAAAATCACCCATCCCATAACCAATGCGTTCCCCACGAGTTAATTTGTGATATTCATCATGCCGACTTTGCATTATGTTCTTGCTCATTCTAATCAAGTCTCCGGTCTCTTTTGTGAATGTGAAACACTTTCTGACACAGATGGCCTCAGGGAATCCATTACGATTTTACATTAATTAATTATGTTTTTTTACTTCTGTGATCATCGAAACTCAGGCTCTCTCCAGAGCGCGTACCCAGCGTGCTGACGAGTCGCTGACAAGCAATATCGGCGGCAGGAAAATGTCCCCGAAAACACCTGGTTTTTTATTTTTAGTGATTGCCATCTGAATCCCTCGCGAAGGAAAGGGGGGTATGGCTATCAGTGTATTTAATATGTCGCGTTATTATTTGCGAGATGGTTCACATTTGCGTATTTTCTTAATTGCCGAATGAAATAACGTAATTGAGCCGCCTGCCAGGAAAATACAGGATAGGTCAAAATTATTTATTTTTCGCTTCCTGAATGACGGAGTTCATTATGCCAGTTTATTTCGACCAACTTGACCGCGTCCATTTTGCCGGTCCCAAAACAACAAATCCGCTGGCTTTTCGCCACTACAACCCGGATGAAATCGTTCTGGGAAAAAGAATGGCAGAACACCTGCGCTTTGCCGCCTGCTACTGGCACAACTTCTGCTGGAATGGCGCCGATATGTTTGGCAGCGGTTCTTTTGAACGGCCCTGGCAACAGGCTGGCGATGCGCTTAGCCAGGCAAAATATAAAGCTGACGTCGCTTTTGAATTCTTCCATAAGCTCAATGTGCCGTATTACTGCTTCCACGATGTGGACGTCTCGCCAGAAGGCGCATCGTTGAAAGAGTATCTGAATAACTTCGCCAGAATGACCGAAGTGCTGGCGCAAAAACAGCAGGAAAGCGGGGTGAAATTGCTGTGGGGGACTGCTAACTGTTTTACCAACCCGCGCTACGCCGCCGGGGCGGCAACCAACCCCGATCCGGACGTCTTTGCCTGGGCGGCAGCCCAGGTCGTTGCCGCCATGAATGCCACCCACCAGTTGGGCGGCGAAAACTATGTGCTATGGGGCGGTCGCGAAGGTTACGAATCTCTGCTGAATACGGATTTGCGCCAGGAGCGTGAGCAAATTGGCCGCTTCCTGCAGATGGTGGTTGAGCACAAACACAAAACGGGTTTCCGTGGCACCCTGCTTATCGAACCTAAACCGCAGGAACCCACTAAGCATCAATATGATTACGATGTCGCGACGGTCTATGGCTTCCTCAAGCAATTTGGCCTGGAAAAAGAGATCAAGGTGAACATTGAGGCTAACCACGCCACGCTTGCCGGGCACTCTTTCCACCATGAAATCGCCAGCGCCATTGCTCTGGATATTTTCGGCTCCGTTGACGCCAACCGCGGTGACGCCCAGCTTGGCTGGGATACGGATCAGTTCCCGAACAGCGTAGAAGAAAACACGCTGGTCATGTACGAGATCCTTAAATCCGGCGGCTTTACCACCGGTGGCCTGAACTTTGATGCCAAAGTCCGTCGTCAAAGCACCGACAAATATGACCTGTTCCATGGTCACATTGGCGCCATGGATGTGATGGCGCTGGCACTCAAAAAGGCCGCTCGCATGATTGAAGACGGTCAGCTGGAGCAACGCGTTGCAAAACGCTATGCCGGCTGGAGTCGTGAAGTGGGTCAGCAAATTCTGCAGGGGCAAATGTCGCTGGCGCAAACCGCCCGGTATGCCGAACAGCATAACCTTAATCCTCAGCATCAAAGCGGACATCAGGAATTACTCGAAAACCTGGTCAATGCCTATCTCTTCGAATGAATCCTGCTTGCATGCCCCCGCGGGGGCATTGATTACCGGTGCCATTCATCGTGACTGAAATTTATTGCGGCGCATTCGCGGTGAACCCGATGCGGTACTGATATATAGACGACTCCTGCGGACTGATAAATACGCTTTCAGCAACCCCGAAGAGCAGAAGAGACAGGGAATCAGCGGGCCACAGAAATAACGAGCAATTAAGTTAAAGAGAACCATTGATGAAACGGGCCTTTGGCGAAAACATCTGCCGGGGCAACACCTGTTGTGCACGACAAACCGAGAAGGAGGGCCAAAGACCGCTGTCATCGCAATCATCAATAATGCTGGTCGATGAATTATTCGAAGACATTATTCATCTGTACCGGCGCACATCAGAAAATATCACTCATGGAGACATTATCACCAGAATAGCGTAAAGCCTCTGCGACCGTAAAAATAACAATGATATTGTTCTTATGATAGCGACATATTCTGTCACCCAGAATGGGATTGTTATTATCTGAATACAATTAAACTATATTGAGATAGACATGAACATGATAAAAAAACTTCCATTAACTATGGCGGTTATCGCCGCGCTTTGCCCTTTTTCCTCTGTTATGGCCCAAGAATTTACTCAGGAACAAATTGACGCCATTGTGGCGAAAGCCGTCGATAAGGCGCTGGCGGACCGCCAGGCGAAAATGGACGCCGCCGCTGCAAAGAAGGTGGATCTGGAGACCAATCCGCAAACTGCCGCACAGTCGCCGGATATGGCGATTCCATTCGGTCTGAAGTTTAGCGGCTACGCCCGCTACGGCGCCCATTTCCAGACCGGCGATCAGAAATATATCGGTGTGGATGGGTCCTATAACGGTGCCTCGGCGATTGGTCGCCTGGGCAACGAAGGTAACGGCGGCGAATTCCAGATTACCAAAGCCTTTAAGAGCAGCCAGGGGGCAATCTGGGATATCAACGTGATGTTTGACCACTGGAGCGACGAAGTTAACCTGAAAAAAGCCTACGTTGGCGTCACCAATGTGCTGGCATCCAACCCCGGGGCCTACCTCTGGGCAGGACGTGACTTCCACCAACGTCCACAGCAGGGCATCAACGACTACTTCTGGATGAACCACGATGGCCAGGGCGCCGGGGTGAAAAACTTCGATATCGGCGGCGTGCAGTTCGATGTCGCGGCAGTTTCGCAGGTAGAGTCCTGTAGTCCGGAAGTCATGGCCGACGAGTCTAACCCATCGCGCATCACCTGTACCGGCGGCTCTGGCACCGGCGACGACGGTCACTATGCGCTGACCACCAAAACCCACAACATTAAGGCCGGGCCCATCGATGTCGAGGTCTATGCCAACTACGGCTTTGACTCCAAAGCGGTGGACAACGACGCGCAGATTGATGCCTGGCAGGGCGGACTGCTGTTGAGCCACACCAACAGCGACGACAGCGGCGTAAACAAAGTTATCCTGCGCTATTCCGATAACGCCGATAACAGCGTTTACAACAAAACGGACGGGTTGACCACCGTCTACGCCAGCTTCGAGGGCAACTATAAGTTCACCCGGCAGGCGCAGGTCGAATACCTGTTGGCCTTCCATGACTATGACAACAGTAAGGACAACACTGACAACCGCAAGAACTACGGCGCCATCGTTCGTCCGATGTACTTCTGGAACGATGTGCACTCCACCTGGCTGGAAGCGGGTTACCAGCGCGTTGACTACGATCGGGGCGGGGATAACCACGGCTGGAAGCTGACGCTGTCGCAGAACATCGCGATTGGTATGGGGCCGGAGTTCCGTCCGATGCTGCGCTTCTACGTGACCGGCGGTCAGGTCGACAACCAACGTACGGCGAAAGTGAACGGCACCAGCGACGAACAGCTGGATTCCCTGAACGTGGGCGGCATGTTTGAGGCGTGGTTCTGATGTCACGGTAAGACGATATCCCTCTCGTGACCATGTTATCCACCAGAACTCTTAGCTTGTGATGAACGGCATCCCTGTCGGTTGGTCATCAGGCTGAGAGGATCTGGTGTGATAATGTGTCGAACATGCCCGAATGGCGGTATAGCCCGTTTCAGCTATACCGCCAGCTTCACTTCAGCGGGCGATTAATGCAAACACGCCCCAGCCAAAGTATTCCCGGGTCCAGGTGACATGGCGTTTGGGGGCTATCGTCAGTTCGGTTCGAACCTCCGGGGCAAAGTCATCGTCAGGGTTTTCCTCCAGCCAGCGGCGCATAGTGAGCCACTTCGCGGCTTCGTAGCGATCCCAGCCTTCCTGGTCCGCCAGCACCATTTCCACCACGTCATAGCCGAGTTGGTCGAAACAGGCGACAAGGTCGGGAAGGGGAAGGAAATCGGCCACGGAGGAGACCCCGCAGGCCTGGGCTATCTCTTCCGTCGCGGGGAGCTGACGCCAGTACGGTTCGCCAATAAGCATGATCCCGCCCGGTTTCAGACTCTGCGCCAGTAGTCCGACTGTCCCGGCAAACCCACCGGCAATCCATGTCGCGCCGACGCAGGCGGCCACATCGTATTTCTCTTCTGCAACATACCCTGCGGCATCGTTATGAATAAAATGAACCTTACTGCTGACGCCGAGCTCTTCCGCGCGCCGCCTGGCCTGCGCGGTGAACAGCGGGCTCATATCGATGCCGGTGCCGGTAATGCCATGGCCGCGCGCCCAGGTGCAGAGCATCTCACCCGAGCCGCTGCCGAGATCGAGAATGTGGGTGTCCGGCTTCATGCGTAACACGCGACCCAGGGTGGCGTACTTTTCCGGGGTGAACGGATTATGGATGCGATGTTCACTTTCGCTAATTGTAAAAATACGTGGGATATCCATGAGTTAATACCTTTTATTGACTTGGTCAGGAGAACGGGAGATGGCCTTGGGGGCCTCCGGCGTGAAATAAGGCTTGTCGCTGGCATCGCTCTCGTCGGTGATATGAAAAGTGAAGTGGTCTGTGGTCATCGCTCTCTCCTTAGCGGTTATCGGTCTGGGCGCGAACGTTGTTCAGCCCGGTGGTATTAATGCGATAGGGTTGACCGTTGACGGATTTGATCAGCTTTTTGGTTTTGAGTTTTTTGAAAACGGCGAGCGTGCAGTCGGCGAGCAGAAGCCCTTCGCGGCTGTAGCATTCCACGGAAGTCACGCGGCCAGATGCATCGCGGACGTGCGCAATACGTCCACCTTTGGCGAGAACGTGTAAGGTACGTTGTTCCTGACGGGATAAATTCATGCTGGAAAACCTGTTTAATCATCATGTGCAAAACGTGCAAACACACAGCGGTGTCCGCATTCGATTTCGGCGCATTGATAATCAGTCCGGCCTGAAAAGGTCGGGGAGCTGATTATCGGATGATGACATTCTCCAGCATCAAAGCCTCGGGTTGAGTAGATAGGTATTTACGGGGTGAATGATAACACCTGTTTTTTATCAGGGAATAGCCCAGGTTAAAAAGTGTGATCCGGATAAACTCGCCTGACGCTCAGCGCTGATACCAGCCGGCTACCACTTCCGCCAGATCGTCTTCGACCGTATAGAAATAACAGGCCGGGATCTTCAGCACTTCTGCCAGCCGACAGGCCAGCGCGAAGTCGGGAGTGTGGATGCCGCGTTCATACTGGTTCATCCGCGCACTCGCCGTCGCCTCATCAATACCCGCGAGGATACCCAGTTTTTGTTGGGAAAGTCCCGTTCTGAGGCGTGCTTCTTTTAAACGGTGCGGCAGCATGATGATCCTGAAAGACTGGAAACAGAATCACGATTCTGGGAGCTGTTAGTTGAAAATGTACTAAGTATTACTTAGTGTGTTGGTGGTAATATGAACGGCTTCACTAACGCAAAGGAATGAATGAGATGAACAGAACTGATATGCATCCGGCTGATATCATTGCGCAATTAAAAAAGCGTAACCTGTCTCTGGCGGCGGTGTCCCGCCAGGCGGGACTGAGCTCGTCAACGTTAGCCAACACGCTGTCTCGCCCCTGGCCTAAAGGGGAGTTTTTGATCGCGCAGGCGCTGGGTATCGACCCTGCGGAAATATGGCCGAGTCGCTACTTCGATCGGCAGGGCAATCCGATCGACAGGATGAAACGGATTCGTGTAAAGGGTGAATAATCCACGTGGGACGGCAGGAGCGGATGCCCATCCGCAGGGCAGTAGATCCGGCTACCGGCTGGCGTTAATCACCGGCGGTATAGCGTGACCGTGGGGGAAGGGCGCGTCCTGGTTTCCGCAGCTATTTAAACCCGCCGCACGCCCGTCTGTTCAGCAGGTTTTTACCCGTGTTTAGCCAGCCCGGCCTGCCCGCAGAGCCGGTTCATTTTCTCATTTGTTCCTGTTTTCTCTCATGACATTGATGCCTGCGGCACAGGCATGACCCTTGATTGCAAAATACGAAAACGAATCCGTGAAATATCAGGCGTATTGCTATTGTGCGAAGCTGACATGGCGATTGATGTTACCGGCTACTTTTAACAGACATATGGCCATCCGGGTGTTTAAGCGGTTAAAATAAAAAAACATAAACCTTGCTATAATAATTTCTCTATGTCTTAATAACGTCATCGGTTTGGAACACAGACCTTATGAAAGCAGTTTTAGTAAAGCAGTCCTCAGTTCAAGAGCTATCCACAGATACCCTTCTTCATGAGCCTCCTCCTAAGTGCCAAATAAGTAACTCTAAATACAGGCCATCATCGCCGCTCTTAGTGGCTCATTAATTAAGGAAGTATCTATGTCTAATAAAATGACTGGTTTAGTAAAATGGTTTAACGCAGATAAAGGTTTTGGCTTTATCACTCCGAACGATGGCAGCAAAGATGTATTCGTACATTTCTCTGCAATCCAGAGTGACAACTTCAAGACCCTTGATGAAGGCCAGCAGGTTTCTTTCACCATTGAAAATGGCGCGAAAGGCCCGGCAGCCGGCAACGTCACTCCGCTGTAAGCCGCGCTCATTATCAGCGACGTTTACAATAGCGATGAAGGCGATAGCCTGAGCAGATAAGCTCTGCTGATAATAAATGAACCCGCCCTGTGCGGGTTTTTTGTTGCATGCAGTTTGCCGAATTAACCTCCCTTCTTCGCTCAAAACGGGCGGCTCACCCCGTAAAAATAAAATAAGATGCAGATGCAAAATACCTGAAAAAATAAACGGCGCCGCTGCGCCGTCATGATGATATTGGTTAATCGCGCGTTTGTACCCAGAATGCGTGAATCAGGCCGGGGATATAACCCAGCAATGTCAGGACAATATTCAGAATAAATGCCCAGCCAAATCCTTTACCCAGTAATACGCCAAGTGGCGGCAAAATAATCGTTAAAACAATTCTCCAGAATCCCATACCTACTCCCTATAAAATCAACATAGAAACCGGTGACGTTATCTTTAAGCATAGTAATTTTAACTGAGACTGCCAGTTTGCCTGCCGTGCTGACTTTGCGCACAGATCATCGATTATCCGCTTTCTGCCCATTTTCCTGATCAGGTCAACGATCGCCTGGGATACCTTCGCTAGTATCATTTCGGCTGACCAGGAAAACAAATAAGGAGAACTATCGTCATGTTTAATCTGACCCGGCTAATGAAAAAAACGATCTTGACCGGCGCCATGCTGATGGCGTCCACCTCATTGTGGGCGGCTGAGCACTGGATTGATGTCCGCACCCCAGACCAGTTCCAGGATACGCATGTTGAAGGGGCGGTGAATATTCCCCTGAAACAGCTGGATGCGCGCATCGGCGAAGTGGCAAAAGATAAGAATGACACGCTGCACCTGTACTGCAATACGGGGAACCAGTCCGGCAAAGCAGAAAAAATGCTGCAAGGCATGGGCTATAACAATGCCGTCAACGAAGGCGGGCTGAAGGATGTCGAGAAAACGCAGAAAATGGTGAAGTAATCCGCTTGCTCCAGCGCGAGAAGGTGCCTTAAATCCCTCTTTTTGCCCTGCTCCGGCTTCACCTGCGCGGCTCACGCGTCTGTCGTCGTCGAATGATAAAATCAGGAGCATGTCTGGCGGAGAATCCGCGGCGATGGATCGGCTGACCTTGATCGGGTCAGCCGGGCAGGGCTACCGCGCGGCAGCAGGCGTGATGCCGCTGCCGGCGGTATCTGTCAGTTCAGTACCGAGGTGGGGTCGCCCGCCTTTACTCGCTCGGGCGGGGTGTCACCCCAGAGCGTGTCGTAGCGATAACCCGTCAGGTCTTCAACCACATGGCGCGCTTCAGGCGTGACGTCCTGTTTAAGACCGTTCGCCTTCAGGCGCTCAATCTCATCGACAAAAATCTTGTGCGTACGTTTGTTCAGATGGAAGGTCAGCGCCTGCCACAGGGCAATCAGCAGCAGCACGGCGGTGCCGGCAAACAGCAGTGTCGCGATGGTATTAATCGCTTCCTGAGGCTGAGTCAGGCTCCCTTTCACGAAGCCGCCGCTTTGCAACAGCAGGCCCACGGCAAAGGTGGCGATTGCGACCGTCGTTTTACGCGAGAACGTCATCACCGCGGCAAACAGGCCTTCACGACGCTGGCGGGTAATCATTTCGTCAATATCGGGAATAAACGGGAAGACGTTCCACGGCGTAAATTCCAGCACGCAGCGGCCGACCTGATAGATACCTGCGATGATCACCAGCAGCATGACCTTGTTGTCGGTCGGGAACTGATACACCAGGAAGAAGCCGCCGAGGCACAGCAGCATCAGGCTATAGGCGAAGACATAGAGGCGAGAGGGACCATACTTAATGATCGCCACGCCCGCCGCCAGCGTAACCGGGAGCCCGACGATACTCATCGACAGCAGCGTGCCCGCCAGTGAGGATGAGACGTTCAGGCAGTAGACGCAGAAAAAGACGAACACGGTGTTGTAGACGTCCTTCGCCGTGAAGGAAAAGAGATAAATCGCCAGGTGCTTACGGAACGCCCGCACCTTCAGGGTAGAGGCATATTCCTTAAACAGGTTGCCAAAGGCGACAAGCTTCTCGGCCGCCGTGGTCGACTTGCGCTCTTTTTCCATTTCCGCCAGCATTTCCGGCGTCAGTTCGCGTTCCCAGGTCACTTTCCACGAGATAAAGACGCAGACCATAAACATCACGGCAAACACCACGCCGTTAACCAGATAGGCATCCGCATTGTTTTCACCCAGCGCGCCAATCAGCAGACCGGGGATAAAGGTGGCGAGAAAGGTCCCGGATGCCGACAGGAACATACGGCATGTGGACAGTTTGGTCCGGCTATTAAAATCTTTGGTCATCTCGGAGGGCAGCGTTTCCCACGGGATAAGCACCATAGCGGCAATGATCTCAAAGGCCAGATACACCGCGAGATAGAACCAGTAGTTCATGCCGTTTAGCCACAGCAGGGTGTAAACCAGCATGAGCGGCGCGCCGATCAGCAGGAAAAACCGCCGCCGGCCAAATTTCTTACCCAAATAGTTTTTATAAAAATGGTCCGTGAAGCTGCCCATAAACAGGCTGACGATGGCATCCACGATACGCGCGATCGCAACAATCGACGCCGCTTCAATCGGCGACAGGCCGACAAAGGTGGTATAGAAGAAAAGCAGCCATGCGCCAATGACGGTAAATGCGCCGCCACCCATAATATCCGTCAGACCGTAGCCGATACTGACGGGGATGGTCACTTTTCTGTTCTTACGAGTCATGGTTTATCCCTGTATCTGACGGGTCAAAAACGAAAATAACGACGGGCGTTGTCCACGCAAATACCGCGGATCATGGCGTCGAGGATGGCGCGATCTTCCGGCACTTCACCTTTCTCTACCCAACCGCCAACCAGGTCACAAAGGATCCGGCGGAAATAATCATGTCGGGTGTAGGAGACGAAGCTGCGGGAATCGGTCAGCATGCCGATAAAGTTGGCCAACAGCCCCTGATCGGCCAGCGTATTGAGCTGGTTAACCATGCCGCGTCGGGTATCGTTAAACCACCATCCGGAGCCGAACTGCAGCGGTGATTTCATGCCATCCTCGCCGCTCTGGAAGTTGGCGAGGGTCGAGGCGACCACGTCGTTATAGCTGGCATTGAGGTTATAAAGAATGGTTTTCGGTAGACCGTCATTTTCCACCATGGCGTTAAGCAACGCGTTCAGGCTCTGCGCAAGGTGAGTTTGATCGCCAATAGAGTCAAAGCCGCAGTTGATGCCGACCTTGTTGAACATGGTCGCGTTATTGTTGCGAATAGCGCCAAAGTGAATCTGCATTGCCCAGTCGCGCTGCTTGTACATTTTGGCCAGCGCGACAAAAATCATACTTTCCCATGCCTGAAGCGCGTGCTCATCCAGCGTCTCTCCTGCCAGCCGACGCTGAAACAGCGCGGCCTGCCCGACTTCATCAAGCGGGCAAAAACGGATCGCCAGCGGACCGTGGTCCGATACGCGACAGCCCGTGCTGTGGAAAAAATCAATACGCGCTTCGAGAGCGGCCAGGAAACTATCCAGCGAGGTGATCGCCCGCTGGGTTTTCTGCGCCAGTCGGGAGACAAACGTCAGGAAGCGCTCGGGGCAGGTGTCGAACAGCTCATCAGGACGAAATGTGGGCAAAACGCGTGGGGAAAAGTCGCTTTTTGCTGCCAGCAGCCGATGGTATTCCAGATCGTCGAGCGGCCCGTCGGTCGTGCACAGCGCTTCCACGTTTGAACGGCGGATAAGCGCCTGCGGTAAAAAGTCGTCGTGGCGTAATTGCGTATTACACTGCGCCATAATATCGCGCCAGTTTTTGCTATTAAGCGTTTCGTCGATCGCAAAATAATGTTTCAGCTCAAGGTGGGTCCAGTGATAAAGAGGATTGCCAAAACTGGCTTCGACAGTTTGCGCCCAGGCTTCAAACTTTTCTTCGGCGGAAGCATTACCGGTAATTCTTTGTTCCGATATTCCATTAGCCCGCATTGCCCGCCATTTGTAATGATCGCCTTCCAGCCACAGCTGAGTAATATCCGTGAACGGTTTATTCTCCCAAATGGCTCTGGCATCAAGATGACAGTGGTAATCAATAATCGGTAACGCTTTTGCAATCTCAGAGTACAGCCGCTGACCTGGCGCGTTGTTTATCATAAAACTATTGTTTATCAGTGACATAAAAACTCCGTACACGATGTCGCTTTTACTACGCATCCCCAGTGTTAAGCCGGGGCCGGTGTATGACGAGAACATAATGGCGTTGAGGGTAAGCTTCCTTTTCATTGGTTGTCTACTACCATACAAGATGTAATGATAAAATTGTGACTTAACGCATGTATTTCATCAGCGATATTCAGAGGCTGAAATAAAAGCCGGGATCAATTTAATGGTTAAAAATAAAGTCGTGTTATAGATGATGATAAATTTAAACTGAATTTGTTATTTTTTTACAAGATAAAAACAATTAACCGCAGCCAGGATAATGAAGATCGCGCTCAGCCTGCGACTCTTTTTTATCGCCTCGTCACTCTTTTTTAACGAGGTGGTTGATCAAACGATAATTACTGCATATGCTATCCAATACTAGTATGGTACATCTCGTAAAATGCATAGCAGCAACGATTAAGGCGGATAAAAAATGCAGATGACAATGCGCTGGTTTGGGCCACAGGAAGACAAAATCCCACTGGAATATATCCGGCAGGTGCCGGGTGTGGAAGGTGTTGTCGGGGCACTGTATGACGTTGCTCCCGGAGAAGTCTGGCCAGTCGAAAAAATTAAAGCTCTGGTTGACCAGGTCCATGCCGCGGGCCTGACAATGGAAGTGATTGAAAGCGTTAACATTCACGATGACATCAAAATAGGCACCCCGGCACGCGATCGCTATATCGAAAACTATAAACAGACGATCCGTAATCTGGCGGGCTTTGGCGTCAAGGTCATCTGTTATAACTTCATGCCGGTCTTCGACTGGATGAAGACCGACATGAACTACGTCCTGCCGGACGGTTCGCTGACGATGGCCTTCGAAAAAAGCGGCATCGATAAGAGTCTGGAAGAGGTCGTCAAAGAGGTTCTCGATAACGCCAACGGTTTTGCATTACCGGGATGGGAGCCCGAGCGGCTGGCTAAAGTGCAGGAGTTGTTCGCCCGCTATCGCGGAGTCGATGATACTAAGCTGCGGGAAAATCTGTTTTATTTCCTCAGAGAAATTATCCCGGTGTGCGAGGAAGTGGGGGTGAAAATGGCGATTCATCCGGACGATCCGCCGTACTCTATTTTTGGCCTCCCGCGGGTGGTGAAAAATCGGGATGACCTGGCGAAGATTTGCGATGCCGTGGATTCACCGGCGAATGGCATCACGCTGTGCACCGGGTCGATTGCGGAAGATCCGGATAATAACGTCTATGAAATTCTTGCCGAATTCACGCGTCGTAAGCGGATCCATTTTGCCCACGTACGCAACATTAAGCTGATTAAAGATAAAGATTTTTACGAATCCGCTCATCCGTCGCAGTATGGCTCGCTGGATATGTATCGCGTCATGCAGGCCCTCCATGATAATGGCTTTGACGGCTATATCCGCCCGGATCACGGCCGGTTTATCTGGGGCGAAACCGGGCGTCCCGGATACGGTCTTTACGATCGCGCGCTGGGGGTAACCTATCTGCTGGGGCTGTGGGAGGCGCTGGAGAAGAAATCGCAATAAATCTGTTTGCCGGAGGCCTCAGCAGGCCCCCGGCAGCGTGTTTTGTGCCGTCGTCAAAACGGGCGTGTTGACCCCGGGGTGGCGCAGACATCGGTGTGAAATCGTTTCATCCGTTATTGCTGCGCGCCAAAGCGCTGTATCAGAAAATCAATTACACTGCGCAGCTTGGCTGATGGGCGGGTATCCTGTTGATAAATAAGATACATCGGCGTTGGCTTATAGGACCACTTGGGTAGCACCGGCACCAGGCGTCCCTCGGCGATATCTTCCTTCAGCAGCGATTCCGGTTGCAGCACGATGCCGCAGCCGTTCAGTGCGGCAATCCTCAGCGCATGGCCCTGGTTAGACATAAACCGACCTTTCACTACCGCTTTAACGATCTCGCCATTGGGCCCCATCAGTTCCCAGCGATCCTGATGTATCCAGTAGGACATCCCCAGACAGCTAAAGTGACTCAGCTGATCCGGATGCGTCGGCGTCCCGTGCTGACGGAGGTAGTCGGGAGAGGCGGCAAGGATCCGCCGGTAGGCGTGCAGCGGCCGGGCAACGATATCCGTCTGGTGAATCTCACCAATATGAATACCTAACTCCGCATTCCCGCTACTCAAGTTTGGCGTTTGGTTATCCAGCGTCAGCATGACGTTGACCTCCGGGTTTTGCGCCATGTAGACGCTCAACGCCGGGACCAGTATCTGACAGCCGAAGCTGACCGGCGCCACCATATGGACCAGCCCTTTGGCTGTCGATTGCAGCTCCGTGGCGCTATTTTCGGCGAGAGAAAATTCTGCCAGCACTCGGCGACAGCGCTCATAGTAGAGCTGTCCGACTTCGGTTAACTGTTGGCGACGCGTGGTGCGGTGCAGCAAACGTGCGCCAAGCCGTTGCTCAATCGCCCGGATCTGTTTGGCCACCATCGTGGCCGATACGTCGCTGACATCGGCCGCTGAGGCAAAGCTGCCGCACTCGACAACCCTGACAAACATCTCCATTCCGGCAAGTTTATCCATGATTAACAACCTGTAGGTTCTGATTCACTCAACCTGACACCCATTTATTCGTCCTCACCTTTCGGCAAAGATTCACTCATCGACCCCAGACGGGGTCTCAGCGGAGAGAAAAATATGCCTGTTTTACGTTTAGAATTACAGCCGGGCCGCACGCCTGAACAAAAGCGCGATTTTGCCCGTGAAGCGACCCGGGTCGCGGTTGAAACGCTGAAATGCAAACCGGAGAGCGTGGATGTGGTCATTGTCGAAATACCCAAAACGCACTGGGCTAAAGGAGGCGTATTGCCCACGGAATAGTGAGCGGGCCGCGCTTCTCGTCGCCAGCGCAGATTCACCGCGCCGCAGACCCTGGGCGCGGTTATCGCCAGCCCCTTGCTGCCGCTCTTTTGAGCATGGCGCGCACCACCAGGCGGTGGAATGGGGCAATCAACGTGATATAAAGTTTCCCGGTTCGGTTATGGCAGCGCACCACGGAAGCCAGCACCACCTCTTTTTGATTGGTCGGCGTCTCGCGACGCTGACGATGCACCACGGCAATCCTGAAATCGAGATGGCTGTCATTGGCGCCGACGATCAGCTCGTTGGCCTCGACCGCGAGTACCGGGAAAAAATCGATATGCGGAGTGCCCTCTGCGACCAGTTTTGCGCGCATCTGAGCGGAGGACTGGATCCCGAAGGGCCTGACCATAAGATCCCGACAGGCCAGCAGCCATTTGAACCAGCGCGGCGGCCTCGCCAGTACCTGATGAGCCAGAGTATTGATATCAGCAGGCGCATCAGGAGGCAGGGTGATGGCGAAAGCATCCGCAAGCTCGGGGGAAGGGAAGAGGTTCACGATCCGGCTTTCATCGGGTAACGGCACGGTACGAATGGTTTGCAAGGCAATCCCTCGGCAGTCGGTGGGCAGAGTGGCGGGGCGCAGGCTACCACAGGAGGAGCCTGACGCGCCGTTGTTCTATTGTTTCACGAAAAGATACGCGATAACGGGTTGCCGGCAGTTTACCGACGTACGGCTATTTTACGAGCGCTGAGCGTGCTGTTTCGCCTGATTGCCGGTATCATCGCGTGTCGCGGCGAGATATCAGAACAGAGCAAAGCGATACTCGATGATGACCTCGGAAGAGAGGGAGTTGGCCCGGATATAGCGTCCATCGTTCAGCACCGGCGTTTTTCCGTTCATGCGATAGGACCATCCTGGCCCGAACATCGCCCAGACGGTCAGGTTTTTTAGCTGCGGATGCGTTGGCACCCAGCGGCTAAAAGCGTTGATTTCGCCCGTGCGCACGTGGTTGCCCTTGTAGTTAAACTGCGCAATGTTGCCCGCCAGGCCTATCGCCAGCTCTGGCGTCAGGTTGTAGTCTGAAATATTCGCCAGCACCAGCTCCCCGTCACGCAGGTAGTCGCTGCCGGCGTAGGCCATCGAAATAAAGGTGCCGCGTGAGTTTTTGCTCATATGCCGGGGGAAAAAGCCGATTTCGTGGGCTTTTTCGGCATCGGTATAGCCCAGTCCCCACCTGGAGCTCCAGTTGTCCGCCTGCCATTTGACATCAATCGCATAATGTCGGGCATCGCTGTCGAAATCGCGTTTATTGGCCGGCATCGCTTTATATTCATCCAGAGCGTGAGTGGCATAAATCTGCGTACCGATATTCAGCTGCTTCAGCGGTTTGAGTTGCGTGAACAGCACATGGCGGCGCAGGTAGTTATCGCTTTCACCATAGCCGTACTGTAAATTCAGCCGTTCGCTCTGCCACAGTAGATCGCCGCTGGCGATATGGTTGAGATACCGTCCGGTGTTGGTCTGGAAGCGTTTCTTATCCGGCGAGTTACGGTCCATCGAACTGTCGATATAGGCGCCGCGCAGGGTCACGTCACCGTAGTTGACGCCGCCGCTCCAGCCGAGATAGGTGGTGGGCGACAGCCGGGTAGAGGTGGAGATCACGCCAGTGTTTTTCATCATCTGCCAGCCCCAGCGGGCGTTCAGATTGAGATCGGCGAGTTGATATTTCAGCTTCATGTTGCGCTGACCAAACTTGGAAAACCCCTCGGCATTGCTCTTTTTATTACCGCTCCCGTTATTATAGAGCACGCCGCGCGAGTTAAAATAATCGCTGGCGCCCAGCTTGATGGCACCGTAATAAGTTGCATCGAAGCCAATGATATCGGCGAAATAACCTGACTGGTAATCCACGGCAACACCCTGGCCCCAGGCGTTGTGCACTTTCTTGGGTTCTGTCTCCTCTTCCTTAAGATATTTCCAGTAGTTTTTAAGCGATAGCGTCATATGTGACTGGCTAAAAAAAGGATCGGCAAATACCGTATCAATCATATCCGCTTGCGCAACATCATTCGCTGACCAGACGTAGGCAGGAAGCGTCAGCAGCAGCATAGTAATAATATTGTTTTTCATTATAAACCCCGAGGCGATATGCTGCGAGCCAGCCGGGGCTGGCGTCAGCAGTTATCTGCAATAATATAATTAAGCGATCAGTTATTGTTATTGAGGGCCTGCTTGCCGGCTTCGACATATTTCATTGTGCCGATTTCTGGAACCGAATATGTGCCATTTTTATAGACAATTTTCACCACTGCGGCGTTGGCCAGCGGTTTATCTTTCGCCGTGTCGGCGGTGAGGTCGGAAATCATAATTTGCATCGCCGTGCCGGACGAAATGGCGAGGATATTTTTGTCGCCATGGGCCTCGGCATTTTCAACGAGGGTATGCAACGCTGCCTGAGTACGGCTCTTCACCTGCTGATAATTTTCCGCCATGCCCTGCGGGTCGGCTGCGGCCAGTGCGTTCTGGCTTTCAGCCACCGGCAGAGCGCCTGCCTTCATTTTGCTGAACAGCGCGGCGCTGTCTTTTAACCCCAGCTGTTTGGCGCCAGCCGCGGCCATATCCTTGTTGAAGCCGCCTTCAAAGCTGCCAAAAAAGGCTTCGCGTAGGCCTGGCAGCTCGATCGGGTGATAATGGGCGATCCCGGCCTGCTTCAGAATCACCGCCAGGGTTTCCCGCTGTCGCCCGGCATCGCTGGAATAAAAGCGGTCGAACTTCACCCCTTTTAAACCTTCGCCGAGATAACGGGCGACGCGGATACCGTCTTCAGTCAGCGGAGAATCGGCCCATCCCTGCACGCGGTCGAAGGTATTTAATAGCGTTTTCCCGTGTCGGGCAAAATAGATATTAATGCTGCCATCGTCTTTCATTTCCGCTGCTGAACAGGTTGCGGCGCTGGCGAACATGATGATTGCGGTTAGCCATTTATTCATATTGTTCTCCTGTTTATTATGTGAAAGCCAAAAAAAAACCTACGTCAGTGACTCGGGATGGGCATATTTTATGATGCCGCCGGAGTATCTGACGTAGGTTTTGCCTGTGTTGGAAACAGTAACAATCCACTACCGTCGACCTTATCATGTTAGCGGTGGAAAAACAGGCGGAATTTGTTTTTATATTAATAAATGTGATCGTTCGCATGCCCTGTGGATTGTTACCAATAACATTTCAATCTCCGGAATATCGTTGAAGAGTGACATGGTGAATTCGTAAGAATTAGGTGTTAAGATTCAGGTTAAATATCATTTCGCAGCCTTTATTTTTAGCATAAATAGTCTGGCGTTATTGATCATAGTCACATAATAAACCTGCTGCCTCTGGATTATCCTGGCGATACGGGGTATTTTCCCCTTGTCCTGGGATTGTAACGGAATAACGGCAAAACCTAAGAGAGCTGGCGCAAGTCAATTTGCGTGCAGCTCTCTTAGGTTTTTTTTTGCGCCAGACAAATATCTTGATACTGACTAAGGAGTTATCGTGAAAATCAACATCCTCGCCGCTGCGCTGCTCACCATACTGACCGCCTCGACTCAGGCGGCGGAAAAACCGCTCAGAATCCTGCTGGTTAACGACGATGGCTGCCAGTCGGTTGGCACCACGTCGTTGCAGGAAAAGCTGGCCGCCAAAGGGTATGACGTGTGGATGGTGGCGCCCGACACCAACCAGAGCGGCATCGGCTCAGCGATAACCTTCAAACCGGGTAAAACGTTCGATGTTAAGAAAGTGGCTGACAAGCGCTACTGCTTCCCGGGCACGCCGGCGGATGCCGTGGATTTTGGCCTGTGGGGGCTGATGAAAGAGGCGGCGCCGGACCTGGTCATTTCTGGGGTGAATGATGGTCCCAATACCGGCATGGCGCAGGTGAATTCGGGGACCGTCAGCGCTGCGGCCCGCGCGCTGCGCTACGGTTTCCCGGCGATCGCCGCCAGCATCGGCTATCGCTTCACGGAACAGGAGATGAAAAACAAATGGCCGAGCACGCATAAATACTGGCCGGATTCGGTGGATTACGTCGTGACCGTGGTGGATAAGCTGAACGCCACCCGCGAGCCGGGGGCCGCCTTATTACCCAAAGGGTCGGGGCTGAGTATCAACTACCCGCCGCTGCCGGCAACGGAGATTAAAGGCGTCCATTACATCGACAATGAGCAGTTTCCTGTTCCGCAGATTAGCTATGAGCTGCAGGCTGACGGCACGGCGAAGCAGGGCATGAATCCGGCATCGCTGACGCCAACGACGGCGGACACCGACAGCGGCTGGTTGAATAAGGGCTATATCACCTACACCCTGTTTGACGGTTCGTGGAATGCGCCGCAGTTCCAGGCGCAGTATGAAAAACGGCTGGGCCGCTAATCGCGCGGCGAACAAGCGAAAGGAGCGACAATCGCCCCTTTCGCTGAGGTGGATCAGGATGCCACTTTCCGCGTCTGCCGGTGCCGGTACAGCCACATCAGCTTATACGCTGCCGGGATGATAAACAGCGACAGCAGCGGGGCGGTGATCATCCCGCCGATCATCGGGGCGGCGATGCGGCTCATCACCTCCGATCCCGCGCCGGTGCCCCATAAGATGGGCAGCAGGCCGGCGATAATCACCGCCACGGTCATCGCCTTTGGCCGCACGCGCAGCACCGCCCCCTGATACAGCGCCTCGTCGAGCTTTTCGACGCTAAAGGTCTGCGGATTTTCCAGCGACGGATGAGCTTCAATCGCGTGACGCAGGTACATCAGCATCACCACGCCAAACTCCGCCGCCACCCCGGCCAGCGCAATAAACCCGGTGCCGGTGGCAACCGACAGATGGAACCCCATCCCGTACAAGAACCAGATACCGCCAACGAGGGCGAACGGTACGCTGGTAATGATCAGCAGGGCCTCGCCAAAGCGGCGGAACGCCAGGTAGAGCAGGACGAAGATGATCATCAGCGTCATCGGCACCATCAGCTTCAGCTTCTGATTGGCGCGTTCGAGCAACTCAAACTGTCCGGAGTACGAGACGCTGATCCCCGGTTTCATCTGCACCTGTTCGGCGATGGTTTTTTGCAGGTCGTGAACCACGGAGACCATGTCGCGATCGCGGGCGTCGATGTAGATCCAACTGGCCGGGCGGGCATTCTCGGTTTTCAGCATCGAAGGACCGGTCACCACCTTCACTTCGGCGACGTCGCCGAGGGTGATTTGCTGTTTCATCGGGGTCAGGACTGGCAGCTGGCGCAGGGCTTCCGGGCTGTCGCGATAGCTTTGCGGGTAGCGGATGTTGATCGGATAGCGCTCGACGCCTTCTACCGTTTCGCCCACCATGGCGCCGCCGATGGCCGACGACACAAACAGCTGAACGTCGCCTACGGTCATGCCATAGCGGGCCGCTTTTTCGCGGTTGATAGCGATATTAAGATAGCGCCCGCCCACCAGGCGTTCTGCCAGCGCCGAGGTGACGCCCGGTACGGTTCGGGCGACCACTTCGATCCGTTCTGCGACCTCGTCGATATCGGAGAGTACCGTGCCGGAAACCTTAATGCCGATCGGGCTTTTGATCCCGGTGGAGAGCATATCGATGCGGTTACGAATCGGCGGTACCCACAGATTGGCCAGTCCCGGCAGGCGCACGGTCTTATCCAGCTCCTCGATAATTTTCTCCATGGTCATCCCCGCTCGCCACTGCGCCTGCGGCTTGAGCTGAATGGTGGTTTCGACCATTTCCAGCGGCGCGGAGTCGGTGGCGGTTTCTGCCTTACCGGTCTTGCCAAACACGCGGGCCACTTCCGGCACGGTCATGATCAGCTTATCGGTCTTTTGCAGCATATCCGCCGCCTGCGCAGCTGAGATCCCCGGCAGCGTCGAGGGCATATACAGCAGATCGCCTTCGTTGATCTGCGGTAAGAACTCGCCGCCGACCCGACTAAGTGGCCAGATAATCGTCAGGATCGACAGCAGAGCGACCAGCAGGGTGGTTTTCGGCCAGTGCAGAACCTTCAGCAACAGAGGATGGTAAATGCGGATCAAAAAGCGGTTGAGCGGATTACTGGTTTCCGCCGGGATCTTGCCGCGGATCCAGAAGCCCATCAGGATCGGGATCACCACGATCGCCAGCAGCGCCGCGCCCGCCATCGACCAGGTTTTGGTAAAGGCGAGGGGGCCAAACAGCTTCCCCTCTTGCCCTTCGAGGGTAAAAATCGGGATAAACGACAGGGTGATAATCAGCAGGCTGATAAACAGCGCCGGGCCGACCTCCACCGAGGCATCGGTGATAATTTTCCAGCGCGTGTCGTTGGCCAGTTTCTGCCCCGGGTGGTGGTGCTCCCACTCTTCCAGCCGCTTATGGGCGTTTTCGATCATCACGATGGCGGCGTCAACCATCGCCCCTACGGCAATGGCGATACCGCCCAGCGACATGATATTGGCGTTCAGCCCCTGAAAATGCATGACGATAAAGGCGATACAGAGCCCAAGCGGCAGCGAGATAATCGCCACCAGAGCGGAGCGGATGTGCCACAGGAACAGCGCGCAGACCAGCGCCACGACGATAAACTCCTCCAGCAACTTATAGCTGAGGTTGTCGATCGCCCGGTCGATCAGCTGGCTGCGATCGTAGGTCGTCACGATTTCCACCCCTTCCGGCAGGCTGCTTTTCAGGGTCTCGAGCTTGTGTTTAACGGCGGAAATCACTTCGCGGGCGTTTTTGCCGGATCGCAGGATCACCACGCCGCCGGCCACTTCGCCTTGGCCGTTCAGTTCGGCGATACCGCGGCGCATTTCCGGACCTGTTTGCACCCGCGCCACGTCGCGTAGAAAGACCGGCACGCCGTTGTCGCCGGTTTTCAACACGATATTATTGAAGTCATCCAGCGTCTGCAGGTAGCCGCTGGCGCGCACCATATACTCAGCTTCCGACAGCTCGACGGACGAACCGCCCGCCTCCTGGTTGGAGGCGTCCAGCGCGGATTTCACCGCCGACAGGCTGATGCCATACTGGGTCAGTTTCTGCGGGTCGACAACAATCTGATACTCTTTGACCACGCCGCCGACCGATGCCACTTCCGAGACATTGGGGATGGTTTTCAGCTCGTATTTTAAAAACCAGTCCTGCAGCGAGCGCAGTTCGGCGAGATCGTGTTTACCGCTGCGATCGACCAGCGCATATTCGAAGATCCAGCCCACGCCGGTTGCATCCGGTCCCATTTCGGCGCTGACGCCCGCCGGCAGTTTACCCTGCACCTGGTTGAGATATTCCAGTACCCGGGAGCGCGCCCAGTAGGGGTCGGTACCATCCTCAAAAATGACGTACACATAGGAGTCGCCAAACTGCGAGAAGCCGCGTACCGTTTTGGCTCCCGGTACCGACAGCATGGTGGTGGTCAGCGGCCAGGTGACCTGATTTTCGACGATTTGCGGCGCCTGCCCCGGATAGCTGGTTTTAACGATAACCTGCACATCCGAGAGATCCGGCAGCGCATCGACCGGCGTATGGACTATCGTCCACGCGCCCCAGAGGCTGAGAAACAGCGCGCCCATCATCACCAGAAAGCGGTTGGCCACCGAGCGACGGATTATCCATTCAATCATTTGCCATCTCCTTAGTGGGCGTGCGCCGCGGGTGTCGGCAGCGCGGCAGGCGTCTGCGCGCGCATCCTGTCCAGAGCGCCGGAAATATTGGCTTCCGAATCGATCAGGAACAGGCCGCTGGAGACCACCTTTTCGCCTTCGCTGAGGCCGGCGCTGACCGCCGTGAGGCCGCCGGATTGCTGGAACACGTCGATACGTTTCGGGATAAAACGCCCGTCGTTGTCAACCGTGATCACCCGCTGCTCCGTGCCGGTATCGATCAGGGCTTTTGAGGGGATCAATAGCATCGGCTGGCTTTGGGTGTTCAGCCGGAGCCAGGCGTTCATTCCCGGTTTGAGCATCTCATCGGGGTTATCCACCTGCAGGCGAAGCTGTAGCGTGCGGGTCGTGGCATCTGCGCTGGGCAAAATCGTCCATTTGCTGATGGTAAAGGTTTTCCCCGGCCAGGCCGGAACGGAAATCGTAAACTGCGAGCTCTCTTTAAGCAGCCAGGCAATAGATTCCGGCACCGCGGCGCTGATCCACACCGGATCCATTCCCTGAATTTTCGCCACCACGTTATCTTTGGTGATGTTCATCCCGCTGCGTAAATCAAAGGCGGTAATGACGCCATCGATCGGCGCTTTGAGGGTGAAGCGGGTCTGAATTTTGCGCGTCGCTTTTAAGCGGCGAATATCCTCTTCCGGCATGCCGGCGAGGCGCAGACGCTCGAGGATCCCCTCCACCTGGGTGGCGGTTCCGCCGGTATCCCGCAGCAGCAGATATTCGCTCTGGGCTTCGACCCAGTCCGGAATGGTCAGATCGACCAGCGGCGTGCCCTGGCGAATTTTATCGCCGACGGTCAGGGGATAGACCTTCTCGATAAATCCCGCCGAGCGCGCCTGCACAATCACAAACTGGTATTCGTTAAAACTGACGCTCGCCGGCAGCAGCTGCTCGAAATGCAGCGGGCCACGGCGAACGGGTTCGGTTTTCAGCCCCAGATTTTGGGTCTGCGTGGGATCGATACGCACGCCGGGTGTGGAAGGGGAGGCTCCCCCTTCGTCGGCATACTTTGCCACCAGGTCCATATCCATAAACGGGGATTTTCCCGGTTTATCAAAGCGCGTATTAGGGTACATCGGGTCATACCAGAACAGCACTTTACGGGCCTCTTTTGTATCGGTCGCTGCCGCGCTGTTCGCGGCGGTTGGGGGCGAGAACCAGGCGTACAGGCTTGCGGAGATCATGCCGCCAATAAGCATACTGCCGATAATCAGCGCGCTGTTTTTGAGGGTTAACGAGGCCATATTTGTGTCCATTCCGGTGTTATTGGGAAACTATCTCCGTGGGCGTTACTGTGCGAGATGGATATCCTGTAATAAGGACAGATTGCCCTGCTGAATAAAGGTAAAGGCCACTTTGCTGCCGGCTTTAATGTCGTTGAGCGGCGTTTGCGGGGTAAAGGTGAAACGCATGGTCATCGGCGGCCAGTTCACCGCCGGAATCGCATCATGGGCGATGGTGACCTTTTTGCTTTCCATATCAATGGATTTAACCTCGCCGGTGGCACTGATAGCCGGCGTTTGTTGCGCGGCGGGCGCGGGGTTCATCATTTCGCCATGCTGATGTTCGCTGGCCTGCGCGCCGAACATCACCGTAGAAAGAAGGCCGAAAATGAGGGTTTTAGTAAGGTGATTCATCATGCATGCTCCTGAAAGTAAATGAGGATTTATTCCACCCAGCCGCCACCGAGGGCGGTGAATAGCTTGATTTCGTTGACCTGACGGGCGTAGTTGAGGTCCAGCAGGGTTTGTTGCGTGGTGAACAGCGAGCGCTCGGCATCCAGCACTTCGATATAGCTCACCGCGCCGTGCTGATAGAGCGCTCTGGCACGCTGCTGGGTCGTCTGCAGCGAAGCGAGGTAGCGTTGCTGAGCGCTGATTTGGTCAGCCAGGCTCTGGCGCAGTGCCAGCGCATCGGCGACCTCTTTGAAGGCGGCCTGAATTTTTTGCTCATAATTCACCACCGACTGCTGCTGGCGGATTTCTGCTAAATCGAGGTTGGCCTGATTGCGCCCGGCATTAAAAATCGGCAGTTCGATTTTGGGGACGAAATTCCACATCCCGCTGGCGGGGTTAAACAAGCGGGACAAATCCGCGCTGCTGCCGGACAGCGAGCTGGTTAAGGTTATCGACGGGAAAAAGGCCGCGCGCGCGGCGCCGATATTGGCGTTCGCGGCCCGTAAACCGTGCTCGGCTTCTAAAATATCCGGGCGCTGCAGCAGGATCTGTGAGGAGAGCGCCGGCGGCAAGGCGACACCGTTGATATCAAGGAGGCTGCTGGCCGCGTCATCAGGCAGATGCTGGTAGCTGCCCAGCAGCAGCTGCAGGGCGTTGTTGGCCTGCGCCAGTTCGCCTTCACGTTTGGCAATATCGGCACGGGTACTTTCGATCACCCCGCGGGCCTGCTCCAGCGCCAGGACATTGGTGCTGCCGGTCAGCAGCTGTTTCTCGACAAAGGCGTAGGAACGCTGATAGTTCTGCAATGTCTCCTTCGCCACCTGCAGCTGAGCCCAGGCCAGGCGCTGGTTGAAATAGCTCTGTGAGACGTTCGAGATTAATAAGATATGGACCGCCCGGCGGGCTTCCTCGCTGGCGAAATAGTTTTGCCTGTCCGCCTCGCTTAAGTTTTTCAGACGGCCGAAGAAATCGAGATCAAAGCTGAGGTTTAGCCCGGCCTGATAGTCGCTGGCGGTGGTGGTGTCACCTTTGAGTTTGCCGCTCCAGGTGGTGCTGGCTGCGCTATCAAGCTGCGGGTAGCGATCGGCGTCAGTGACGCCATATTGCGCTCTTGCCTCCTGAACTTTGAGCGTCGCCATGCGCAAATCCCGGTTGTTCAGCAGCGCTTCGCCAATCAGCGATTTCACCTGTGGGTCAACGAAAAACGTCCGCCAGCCGCTCTCCTGATAATTTGCCGGCATCGTGACCAGCTTGTTCTGGCTGAGTGAGAACTGCTGCGGCACCGGCGAGGCCGGCTGCTGGTACTCCGGTGCTAAAGAGAGGCAGCCGGTCAGAACAAAAGTCATGCTGAGCATGATGAGCTTTAATTTACGCATAGGGCAGGACGTTTTCGGCGACGAATGAATGACGGGTACTGTACAAAACGGCCTCTGTTCGATGCGTGACAGGCAAATGACAAAGCTGTCATTTTCCTGAGAATTCATTGCTATCCGGTTTGGCTCCACTAAAATTGGAAACCCGCACAAAAGGCGCGTGAAGGAGCATGTCATGAAGATTTTGATCGTCGAAGATGAGAAAAAAACCGGGGAGTACCTGACTAAAGGGCTGACGGAGTCCGGTTTTGTCGTTGATCTGGCCGATAACGGTCTGAACGGCTATCACCTGGCGATGACCGGCG
Source organism: Klebsiella sp. YJ (assembly GCF_002108615.1). Lineage (NCBI taxonomy): Bacteria > Pseudomonadati > Pseudomonadota > Gammaproteobacteria > Enterobacterales > Enterobacteriaceae > Klebsiella > Klebsiella sp. YJ. The sequence continues at coordinate 3,714 of NZ_MTEG01000037.1, read as the reverse complement.
ATTATGACCTGCTGATTCTCGATATCATGCTGCCTGATGTGAACGGCTGGGATATTGTCAGAATGCTGCGCGCCGCCAATAAAGGAGTGCCCGTTCTGCTGCTGACGGCTCTGGGCAGCGTTGAACATCGGGTAAAGGGGCTGGAGCTGGGCGCGGACGACTATCTGGTGAAGCCCTTTGCCTTTGCCGAGCTGCTGGCGCGGGTCAGAACTTTGCTGCGCCGCGGCGCATCGACCATGGTTGAAAGCCAGTTTCAGGCGGCGGATCTGTTCGTCGACCTGGTGAGCCGTAAAGTGACCCGCGGCGGAACGCGTATCACCCTGACCAGCAAAGAGTTCACGCTGCTGGAATTCTTTCTGCGCCACCAGGGAGAAGTGCTGCCCCGCTCGCTGATTGCGTCCCAGGTCTGGGATATGAACTTTGATAGCGATACCAATGCCATCGACGTGGCGGTCAAACGTCTGCGGGCCAAAATCGATAATGACTTTGAACCGAAGCTTATCCAGACCGTGCGTGGCGTGGGCTATATGCTTGAGGTACCGGATGTTGAGTAAGTGGTTTCCGCGGCCCTTTTCGCTGGCTTCGCGGCTGACTTTCTTTATCAGCCTGGCCACTATCGTGGCGTTCTTTGCCTTTACCTGGATAATGATCCATTCGGTGAAAGCGCACTTTGAAGAGCGCGATGTTCACGACTTAAAGCAACTCGCGACAACGCTTGAAACGGTGCTAAACCACGGCGACTATCCGCAGGCCCAGCGCCTGGACATCGTTAAAAACGTCATTGATGGCTACGCCAACGTCTTTATCTGTCTCGATGATGCCAATGGACAGACGCTTTTCCAGTCGCCGAATGGCCCGGATCTGAGCCAGATCATGAGCACCCCCGGGCTGGTGGCCCGCCTGCAGGACGGGAGAGTGATCTCATGGAGCGACCCGCATCCGTGGACGATGACGCATGATAACCATCAGATGCAAAGCAGCGCCTGGCGGCTGATTATGCTGCCGCTCGGCAAATCGGCGGAGGGCAAACCGGCTTATTACCTGCTGATGGCGTTATCGATTGATTTCCATCTGCACTATATTAACCAACTGAAGGCGAAGCTGATTTCGGCAGCGTCGGTGATCAGCATTGTTATCATCTTTATTGTGCTGTTCGTGGTTTATCAAGGCCACAAACCGATCCGCCAGGTCAGCCGGCAGATTCAAAACATCACGTCCAAAGATCTCGACGTACGGTTAAATCCCGGGAGTGTTCCGGTGGAGCTGGAACGGCTGGTGATTTCGTTTAACCATATGTTGGAACGTATTGAAGATGTCTTCACCCGCCAGTCCAACTTTTCTGCCGATATTGCCCATGAGATCCGCACGCCGATTACCAACCTGGTGACGCAAACGGAAATCGCCCTCAGTCAGACCCGCAGCCAGAAAGAGCTGGAAGATGTGCTGTACTCCAGTCTGGAGGAGTTTTCGCGGATGTCGCGGATGGTGAGCGACATGCTGTTTCTGGCGCAGGCGGACAATAATCAGCTGATCCCCGAGCAGAAAACCCTGAACCTGGCCGATGAGGTCAACAAAGTGTTCGACTTCTTTGAAGCCTGGGCGGAGGAGAAAGAGGTAACGCTGCGTTTTACGGGAAATGGATGCTGGGTGAACGGCGACCCGCTGATGCTACGGCGGGCAATCAGCAACCTGTTGTCGAACGCAATCCGCTACACGCCGGGGCAGCAGGCGGTGACGATTCAGGTCAGTGAAACCGCCGGGCAGGCGAAGCTGGTGGTGGAAAATCCGGGGACACCGATTGCGCCTGAGCACTTACCTCGGCTGTTCGACCGTTTTTATCGCGTCGATCCTTCCCGCCAGCGTAAAGGTGAGGGAAGCGGCATCGGCCTCGCGATCGTGAAGTCTATTGTCGCCGCGCATCACGGCAGCGTGGTGGTGGAGTCCGATAGTCGCTCAACGCGCTTTATCCTGACCTTGCCAAAACAGATGCCGTAAACGGCGAAAGCCTGGCAAAACCAGGCTTTCGGATAGACCCGTGCGGGGCTGCGGGATTACTCTTCGAAGTACCAGTAGCCCTGATTGATCAGGCGGACGAGTTCCGCCACAAATGCCGGATTCTGTAGCGCATCGCCCAGCTCGTCCTGACCCACGGTGGTGTACCGGCACAGAGCGTCCAGCGCATTCGCATCGGTTGTTTCCAGCTGCTCGCTGTTGACAAAGAAGCTGTCGCCGATATGCAGAACCCGTAGTCCGCTCAGGCGGCATAGCGTTTCACCCCCCGTCAGCGCATCCACAACGTCTTCTTCAGTATACGGCGGTTCGGCCGGGGCAATGTCCAGCTCATGGCGCGGGGTGGTCGCAAAGCGGCCGAACCACTGCTTAAAGTCTTCCGGCTGGTTAATCATGTCGATCATCATCGACCGCAAACGCTCGAGCTCATACTCTTCCACGCGGCCGGGATGCTCACGACAGGTGAGGTCCGGATCGCTGTAGTGCTCGCCGCCGAGATCGTTTTCCAGCGCGTAATCGGCAAAGCTGCTGATGAGATCGCGACCATTAGGGCCACGGAAGCCGACGGAGTAGTTCAGCGCGGTTTCGTGGGTAACGCCATCGTGCGGGAATCCAGGCGGGATATAGAGGATATCGCCAGGCGCCAGATCTTCATCAATGATTGGCGGGAAAGGATCGACATGCAGCAGCGCCGGGTGCGGACAGAACTGGCGCATTGGCAGCTTGTCGCCCACGCGCCAGCGACGGCTGCCCATTCCCTGAATAATAAAGACGTCATACTGGTCGATATGCGGGCCAACGCCGCCGCCGGGGACGGAGAAGGAGATCATCAGATCGTCAAGGCGCCAGTCCGGCAGAACGCGGAAGGGACGTACCAACTCGGCCGCCGGCATATGCCAGTGGTTTACCGCCTGTGCCAGCAGAGACCAGCCGCTCTCACCCAGACCGTCAAAATGTTCAAACGGCCCGTTGCTGGCCTGCCAACGATCGTTAACCAGGCTCACCAGGCGACTGTCGACTTCAGGTTCCATGGCCAGACCGGCCAGCTCATCCGGCGTAATCGGATCGACGAAGTCCGGGAAAGCATTCTTTAATACCACCGGCTGCTTTTGCCAGTACTTCTCTAAAAACTCGGGCCAGTTGATGTTCAGTTGATAAGCCATAGATTCACACCAGTCATGTAGAAACGGGCCTGATTATAGAAAGGAGTTGGCCAGCGGCGCTTTGTCATGAGTCAATACAGCCGCTTAATTCGCCATCTGCGACGGCGCAGGGTGAGGAAATTAAAGAAAGAGAGATGGGAAAATGGCGATGACGAATATCGCACGCGCTTTTTTATGCCGCAGGGGATTTGGCCCTGTTTCCGCTGTAAGCCGCGTGGTTACTGGGTTTCTCCGTTTCACGGCAACGGGGGAGAATGCGGGAAAGTTCAAATAATGAGCGTTTGATAAGTTTTTTGTATTTTAAGGCTTGCCATGCAAACAAAACTCCCTATAATGCGCTCCCACTGACACGGCAAATGTGAACGAGTTCACAGATTAAGCCGGGTCGGCAGAGAAAAAATTCTGAAATTCAGGGTTGACTCTGAAAGAGGAAGGCGTAATATACGCCACCTCGCGACAGAGCGCTCAGCGCCGTCGCACTGCTCTTTAACAATTTATCAGACAATCTGTGTGGGCACTCAAAGTGACATGGATTCTTAAC
>NZ_MTEG01000036.1:0-51842 GCF_002108615.1 Klebsiella sp. YJ | reverse complement strand
GTGGAGCGGTTCACCGCCAGACACCCGAGGCAGGAGCCCGGTGCGTAAATCGCGCACGCCGGGATCTGTGCGGGGGGTATCCGGTAACGGGTATCCCTACCGCGACGGTTATTTATACAGCATCACCGTATCCCGTAGTAAGGTCAGGAGGGGAAATGCAGGATTATCTTTTGGAGTCGTTGAAACTCCAGCGTATTGATTTTTTTATCAAGCTTGTAGCGGCTAGTGAGTGCAGCGATGAAGAGAAGCGACTTGCTATTCAGTGGGTTTCAGAGTTGACCGATGAACTAATGGCGAAAATTCGCAACCATGAATACGGGCGGTCAATGGACGTTTCCAGTTAAGGGGAATCTCTATGCGTGTCGAAATAATGATTGATAAAGAACAGAAGATAAGCCCTGCGACACTGGTAGCCCTCGAAAACGAGCTTTACCGCAACCTGTGCCCTCTGTATCCCAAAACCACGATCCGCATTCGAAAAGGTAGCGCCAATGGCATCGAGTTAAGCGGGTTAAAACTGGATGAAGATAAAAAGCGTGTAATGGAAATAATGCAGCAGGTCTGGGAGGACGATAGCTGGATGCATTAACCAGAACCTGGCGAGGCGGTAAAACTGGCTTTTAGCGCCTGCCGGGTTGAACAACGAGAGAAGCGAGGCGTTAGTTATGGGAAACCATGATAGCAACTACCAGATTGTGTATCGGGGTGAGATGCTGGAAAGATACGAGCCGGGCGGCTGGGTGTTTTTCCAACGCCAGAAGGAATGCGGCGGCGGGTATTGGCTTGGCCGGACGTGTGACGGAGTATTTATTATGGAACTCGAATACCCGGTATCACTCCACGATGGGATCGTATACCTCAATCAGTTAACGTGCGTCTCTGCAAATTTCATGGATTTTGACGAGGATTTTACATTGACATGATGCTGCACAGGGAGTGCATGACCATGCCGCATGAATCCGCATGATCGTTTGAGGATCGTTTTAGCTCCGGCCCGCCAGTTCTGGCGGGCTTTTTCGTTTCTCATGCAGGTGCATGAAAACCACTACACAAAGCGGGCAGGCGTGGCGGGGATACGAGCGCGCGCAAGGGGGGGGAATGGTGAAAATCCGGTGCATTTTCCGGGCCGCTGACAGGCGGGCGGGGGGAAAGGATAAGAACGGGGTGGCAAAAAATAGCACTTCGCAAAATATGGCTCAGCTACTCTAAATGGATGTATCGAAGTTGACGGATCTTTGTAAGCGTTATATTTAGATTGTGCTCTCAGATAGAACTAAAACATTATGAAAGGATTTTTATGAAAACGACATACAGCTATGACTTTCAGTACTTGCGTAAAGGGGAGCAGCGCCCCGATGATGATGGAGAGGTCGTTGGGTGTAATTCAGATGATAACCCACTGTTAATGCTACCTAATGTAGGTGACTACATCTCGATCACGAATAAAGGAGGGCGTGCGCAATTTGATGGAAAAGTAAAAACAAGGTTGTTTTCATATATCCGTATTGATGATGACCATGTCCATTGTTCAATTTGTATTGTGGTTGAGGAGGTTGATATGGATCAGATATGGGGAACATTAATTAAAGAATAAAAAAAACGCCTGCAGTCGCAGGCGTTTCTTTAGTTGTCGGTAATGTCCAGCGTATAGGGGTCGAATCGGATCACCTCTTCTCCCAGCCACTTGTTCAACTCCTGCAATCGCTTCTGCAGTGGCATCAGCTCGTTGCGGACAAAGACGCGGCTGGCCTTTTCCACGTCACCGAATCCGCCGGTATTATTGGGGATGATGCCCATCATCTGCGGGGGGACGCGGTGCGCCGCCATCATGTCATCACGACTTACGTTTTTGATATTCAGAAACTCATCCTTTGCTGCCACCTCTGACAATGGAATGATCTGGATGCCGTCTTTTTTCCCGTTAGGGGAGTACATAAACAGGTTGCGGAAGTTCCCCGGTCCTTTGGCGCTTTTCATCGCATGGCGGATGTTGTTCACGTCCTCCTGATTCTGCGCCGCGTCGGTCATGTACATGATGAACCCGGCGTGACTGCCATTAATGTAATACTTACGGCGGAACAGCGTAGCGGACTCGTTGAGCAGGGTTGAAGGGATAGCGGAGAGGTAGCCGGGAAGTCCGTAGATTTCCTGGTTAATGTCCGGCTCCATCAAGTGAAAGATGCTGCCTTTGGTGAACTCATACGGCTGGGTAGTCATGCCATATTGCACGAACCAGTAAGTATCAAGGTCAACCCCGCGTCGGGTGTATTTCGCCAGTGATGGCTCCAGCGAAAGAATACCGCCGAGTCGGTTAGTGCGTTTCTCCAGGTAAGCGTTACCAAATACCAGATAATCCTGAACAAAACGGGTAAAAGCCTGCTGGCTAAGCAGTGGGTGCGGGATGTAGGTGCTGCTGAGAATGTCGCGCTTAACGGCAATCGGTGAGCTGTGATGCACGGCGGCACGGTAGGTGCGGGCCAGTCCGTCAAAACTCACTGGCGGCTCATACCACCTGTCCATCTGCACGCACTCCACATAATCCAGCAGTTCGCGGCGGTCCAGTACAGGAATGGGATCGCCAAAGCTGAACGCCTGGGTAGAGGCTGTATTATTGGGTTGTACGTCAGGTGGCATTGCATCCTGTGCGGTATTCTCAGTCATTAAAAAATCTCCACGATATTGCTTGTATTGGCGGCTTCGCCCTGCAGCGGTTCGTTAAATAGTGCGTGCATCGTTGCCCAGGCCAGATCGGCGTGGCTGGCTTCTTCGCTGCGGCTGGCTTCATAGGTCGGACGGTTGCCGCTGGCAGTGGTGGCACGGCGGATAGCCATAAATGACTGCGCAATGTCAGTGTGCCCGGCGTCAAACTCCAGGCGGCGGTGGCTGATAATGTCGTATGCCTTGAGCACAAGGGCGTTTTTGACGTTGGGGTTATAGACAAACTCCCGGACGGCGGGGAAAAAGGCTTTCACGTTTTCGTAAACACCATGACCGACGCCGGTAGAGTCAATGCCGATGTAGGACACGTTGTACTGCTGGGTCAGTTTGCGGATAGCCTCCGCCTGAGCGCGGAAATCCATTCCGCGCCACTGGTGGCGCTCAAGGATGCGGAACTTACCGCCGGGCACCGTTGGCGGTGCAATCACCACACACCCGGCGCTGTCACCATTTTGGGTGCCTTTTGCCGGGTCATATCCGATCCAGACCTCGCGCCAGCCAAACGGACGCAGGGCCAGCGCCTGAAAATCTTCCCAGACCTCCCAGCTGTCCACCATGCAGGCCTGCAGTTCAGACAGCGGGAACACGGACGCGAGATCATCAAGAAACTCGCACATCAGCAGGTTCTGGTATTCGTCCGGGCTGTATTCCAGTCGCAGCTGGTCCAGATCGAACAGGTTACAGCCGCCGCGCACGGCATCTTCTACCGTCACGATCTGCCGGAACTGACCATCAGCACACAGCAGGCCCGCCGCCAGCGCGGAGTGAGTTAGATCGATATCGACACGGTCCGATTTTGAACGACCACGGTTATACAGGGCACCAGACCAGAAGGGATAAGCGCTGTGCGTCAGGCTGGACGGCGTAGAAAAATAGGTTTGCCGCCACCGTTTGTGCAGTGCCATGCCAGAGGCGACTTTTCGCAGCTCCTGGAATTTCGGGATCCAGAAATATTCATCAAGATACAGGTTGCCGTGGTAGCTCTGCGCGGTGCGGGCGTTGGTCCCCAGAAAATACAGCGTGGCACCGTTCGGAAGCACCATTGGATCGCCTCTGAGTTCAACATCGACCTCTTTGGCAAACTCAATGATGTACTGCTTAAACATGTGCGCCTGGGATTTACTGGCTGACAGGAATATCTGGTTTCGGCCCGTCACCAGGGCATCTATCAGCGCTTCATGGGCAAAATAGTACGTCGCCCCGATCTGGCGGGATTTAAGCACGTTGCGGATACGGTGTTTATTACCGGCTTCCCACCAGTGGCGCTGATAATCGAACATTGAGCTGTGGAAAATCTCCTGCAGCTTTTCGATCTGTTCGTCGCTGAACAGGTTTTTTTCAGGAGGTTTGCGGGGGCCACGGTTGCGGTTTTCCACATTGGGGTTTAAATCGGCCTCGTTGCCGCCGTTGTTAAATTTTCCGATGCGGGCGTGGCGTTCAGACTGACGCGCCAGCAGGTCAATCTCCTTAAAGTCTTTCCCTTCTTTGTGCTCCTTCATGATCAGCTGGCAATACCGTGCGGCGGTGGTGAGCTGCATCTGGTCAAGCGGGCCATAGCTGCCCCACTTATCGCGCTTTTTCCAGCTGTGAACGGTTGCGGCTTTCTCGCCCAGCATTTCAGCAATGCGGGCTATGCGGTATCCCTGAAAATACAGCAGTAGTGCCTGCCTACGGGGATCGAGGTCTGCGGGGGTCATCGTTTCCATGGGACAAACATACGGGCTTGCCAGAAGCCTTTCCCCGGCTGGCTTTTGTGTGGTTTACCGCACAAGGTCTGCGCGTTGTTTCACCCCCTCCATCACAGCAACCATAAGACCTCACTGAGTTATTTGATGGAGTCGCTCAAATGGCAGTTAAAGCAAAACGCTTCCGCATTGGTGTGGAAGGGGCAACAACCGACGGGCGCACCATCGAGCGTGCCTGGCTGGAGCAGATGGCGGCGAGCTATAACCCGCAGGTCTATACCGCGCTGATTAATCTGGAACACATCAAGGGCTACACCCCGGACAGCCCATTCCGCCGTTTCGGGACCGTCGATAAGCTGGAGGCCGAAGAAATTACGGACGGCCCGCTGAAAGGGAAAATGGCCCTGTATGCGTGGATCACCCCGTCAGATGACCTGGTGGCGTATACCCGCAAGCTGCAAAAGCTGTTCACCTCGATGGAGGTCAATACCAGCTTTGCCGATACCGGCAAGGCGTACCTGATTGGCCTTGCAGCGACTGACGACCCGGCAAGCCTGGGTACAGAAATGCTGCAGTTTAGTGCCAGCGCAAAAAGCAACCCGCTGGCAGGCCGTAAACAGAACCCGGAAAACCTCTTTACCGCCGCAGAAGAAACGCTGATCGAGTGGGAAGAGGTCCAGGGCGAAAAAACCTCCCTCTTTGCCCGCGTCACCGCGATGTTTACCAAAAAAGAGCAGACCGATGATGCGCGTTTCTCTGATGTGCATCGTGCTGTTGAGCTGGTCGCTACTGAGCAGCAGAGCCTGAGCGAGCGCACCGATCAATCCATGTACGCGCAAGGTAAGCGCATTGCAGAGCTGGAAACCGCACTGCAGGAGCAGCAGACCGCCTTTTCTGCGCTGGAACTGAGGCTGAGCCAGGAAGACAGCCGCAAAGATTATCGCCAGCGTGCGCCAGGTGGTGAAGCACCTGCAGGCACCCTGACCAATTGCTGATGGAGCATAAGAACTCATGAAAAAGAATACCCGTTTTGCCTTTAACGCTTACCTGCAGCAGCTGGCGCGTCTGAATGGCGTGGAAGTCGAAGAGTTATCCAGTAAATTCACCGTTGAACCGTCTGTCCAGCAGACGCTGGAAGACCAGATCCAGCAGTCCACGGCATTTCTGACCATGGTTAACGTGATTGGTGTGGCGGAGCAGTCAGGCCAGCTTCTGGGCCTGGGCGTCGGTAGCACCATTGCCGGGACCACTGACACGACCACGAAGGAGCGCGAGCCAACTGATCCCACTGAGATGGTGGATGTTGAGTACAAATGCGAACAGACCAACTTTGATACGGTACTGACCTACGCAAAACTGGATATGTGGGCGAAATTCCAGGATTTTCAGGTGCGCATCCGTAACGCCATCGTGAAACGTCAGGCGCTGGACCGCATCATGATCGGGTTTAACGGTGTGAAGCGTGCCAAAACCTCAGACCGTGCCGCAAATCCGTTGCTGCAGGACGTCAACAAAGGCTGGCTGCAGAAGGTCCGAGAAGATGCCCCGGATTGTGTGATGGGCAGTACCACGGCAGAAGATGGCACCACCACTGCAGACCCGGTGAAGGTCGGCAAGGGAGGTAAATATGCCAACCTGGATGCGCTGGTGATGGATGCCGTTAATGAGCTGGTTGACCCGATTTTCCAGGACGATGCGGAACTGGTCGTGATCTGCGGGCGTGAGCTGTTGTCCGACAAGTATTTCCCGCTGGTCAATAAAGACCAGGAGAACAGCGAAAAGCTGGCGGCTGACATGATTATCAGTCAGAAACGCATGGGCGGCCTGCAGGCTGTTCGCGCCCCGTCATTCCCGGCAAACGCCGTACTGATCACCCGCCTGGATAACCTGTCCATCTACTGGCAGGAAGACACCCGCCGCCGTTCGGTGATTGATAACCCGAAACGTGATCGCATTGAAAACTTTGAATCCGTCAATGAAGCGTATGTGGTGGAGGATTACCGCTGCGTGGCACTGGTGGAAAACATCACGATTGGCGATTTCAGCGCCGGTGCCGGGGAGTAACGCATGAGCCTGAGTCCCGCACGGCAGCACCGCCTGCGCGTTCAGGCTGAACAGGCCGCCCGTCAGGGCGGCAGTGTTCGCCATGCGTCAGGGTATGACCTGATGCTGCTGCAACTGGCTGAAGACCGCCGCCGCCTCAAGGGGGTTCAGTCCACCGTGAAAAAGGCACAAATCAAGGTGGAGCTGTTACCCAAATATACCGCCTGGGCGGATGGCGTACTGGCAGCCGGTGGAGCGCAGCAGGATGACGTGCTGATGTTTCTGATGGTCTGGCGTATCGATGCCGGTGATTTTGCCGGTGGTCTGCAGATTGCAGCCCACGCGCTCAGGCATGGCTGGGTGATGCCGCAGGCGCTGGGCCGTCGCAACGTGCAGACCGTTATCGCCGAAGAGCTGGCAGACCAGGCAGAAGCCGCGCAGCGCATGAAAGCAGATTTTCCTGCTGACGTGCTGCTGCAGGCGCTTTCACTGACGGATGCACTGGATATGCCGGACCAGTCACGCGCCAGGCTGCATAAAGCCATCGCCGCTGTGATCAGCGAGTCCAGTCCGGCAGCAGCGTTAAACCACTACAACTTTGCACTGCAGCTCGATCCCCGTTGCGGTGTAAAGAAGGACAAAGAGCGGCTGGAGCGACATTTGCGTAACAGTCACTAACGGAACGTGCCCCGCGCACGGGCGGCACGGGATGGCGACAGGCATTGCCTTATCAAAATCCCGTCCACCGCCCACTTTTTCAGGAGAAAACCCGCATGAAGTTTGTTGCGCCAGAGCAGGCGCCGGAACAGGCGGAGGTCATCAAAAACACCCCATTCTGGCCCGATGTGGATTTGTCGGAGTTTCGCAGCGTGATGCGGACGGATGGCACGGTGACGTCGCCGCGTCTCGGGCAGCTCATCCGGTCCGCAATGTCAGAGGTCAATGCGGAGCTGTACGACTTCCGCAAGCGCCAGCAGGCGCTGGGGTTTCAGACACTGGCAGACGTACCGGCGGAAGAGCTGGACGGCAAAAGCGAGCGCATCCACCACTACCATAACGCTGTGTTTTGCTGGGCGCGTGCGCAGGTGAATGAGCGTTACCAGGACTACGACGCCACGGCATCCGGCGTCAAACGAGGTGAGGAGCTGGCGGAGGCCAGCGGTGATCTGTGGCGTGATGCACGTTGGGCAATCAGCCGGGTGCAGGATGCTCCCCACTGTACGGTGGAGCTGATCTGATGAAAGTGCGTGCGTACCAGGGTGACACGGTGGATGCGCTTTGCTGGCGTCATTACGGGCGCACGCAGGGCGTCACAGAGCAGGTACTGCAGGCAAATCCGGGGCTGGCTGAGCATGGCCCTTTTTTACCTCACGGGCTGCAGGTGGAGCTGCCGGATATTGCCACCGCTACCACGGTGCAGACCGTCCAGTTATGGGAATGAATTATGACGCTTGAACGGATCAGCGCCTTTATTACGTACTGCATCGCTGTGCTGCTGGCGTGGATGGGCGATTTATCGCTTAAAGACGCCTCTACGGTGGGAGGTGTGCTGATTGGTCTGCTGATGCTGGCGATCAACTGGTATTACAAACACAAAACTTACCAGCTGCTGCGCGGCGGGAAGATTACGCAGGGGGAATATGAATCCTTCAATCGTTAAGCGCTGCCTGGTGGGGGCAGTGCTGGCCATCGCCGCCACGCTGCCCAATTTCCAGCAGCTCCACACCTCTGTGGACGGGCTGAAGCTGATTGCTGATTACGAGGGATGCCGCCTGCAGCCGTACCAGTGCGACGCTGGCGTGTGGACCGATGGCATCGGTAATACGTCGGGCGTGGTTCCGGGGAAAACCATCACAGAGCGGCAGGCGGCGGGGAACTTCATCACCAATGTATTACGGGTAGAAGCCGCCCTGGCGCGGTGTGTCCTGGTAAGCGTGCCGCAGTACGTTTATGACGCCCTGGTGTCGCTGGCGTTCAACGTTGGCACGGGCAATGCCTGCAGCTCAACCATGGTGAAGTTTATCAATCAGAAACGCTGGCGCGACGCCTGCTATCAGCTGCCGCGCTGGGTATATGTCAAAGGCATATTTAATCCGGGGCTGGATAACCGTCGCGGGCGTGAGCTGGCCTGGTGTTTAAAAGGAGCATAAGGGAATGACGCGCACGCTGGCAGTAATTCTGGTTTTGGCACTGGCGGCGCTGGGCTGGCAGTCATGGCGACTGAATGAGGCCAGCCACACCATCGATCAGCAAAGTAGCGACCTGAAAGCGAAGGGAGAAAAGCTGGCAAAAACAAACAGCCAGCTGATCGCCTTGTCCATCCTGACCGAAACCAACAACCGGGAGCAGACGCGGCTTTACGCGGCGGCAGAAAGCACAAACGCGCTGCTGCGAAGCCGTCAGCGCCGGATTGAGGAGCTAAAACGTGAAAATGAGGATTTGCGCCGCTGGGCTGGTACTCCTTTGCCTGCTGACATTATCAGGATGCGAGAACGTCCGGCCCTCGCCGGAGGTGCAGCTTACCGTGAATGGTTGTCCCAGGGTGACACAGTGCCGCCTGGAAAAGTCAGCGGCACGCACTAACGGTGATTTGCTGACGGCGCTGGATGAGGCAGAGGCCGCCTGGTCGGTCTGTGCCGACAAGGTGGATACGATAATTTCCTGCCAGGAGAGAAACAGTGAACAAACCTCAGTCCTTACGCCTCGCCCTGAATAAAGCCGTGGCGTATGTCCGGGACAACCCGGACAAGCTGCATTTGTTCGTCGATAACGGCTCAGTGGTGGCTACCGGCGCAGCGTCGTTGTCCTGGGAGTATCGCTATACCCTGAACGTGGTGATCGTGGATTTCAGCGGCGATCAGGGGTTGCTGATGGCTCCCGTGCTGGCCTGGCTGATGGACAACCAGCCTGATGCTGTCCATAACCCGGAGCTGCGCGAAAAGCTGTTTACGTTTGAGGTGGATATCTTGCGCAATGATGTCTGCGATATCAGCCTGAACCTGCAGCTGACAGAGCGCGTGATCGTCAGTGCTGACGGTGACGTGTCCAGCGTCGAAGCCGTGCCGGAACCGGAAGAACCGGACGAAATGTGGGTGGTGAGCCGTGGCTGAGCTGCAGGAAGTTGACGCCTGGTTAGATGCGCTCCTGGCGGGGCTGGAGCCTGCCGCACGTAAGCGCATGATGCGGGAGCTGGCGCAGCAGCTGCGCCGCAGCCAGCAGAAAAATATCCGGATGCAACGTAACCCGGACGGCACGGCATACGAACCACGCCGGGTAACAGCCCGGACGAAGCAGGGCCGCATCCGGCGGCAGATGTTTGCCAAACTCCGCACCACAAAATATCTGAAAGCCGTCGCCAGCCCGGACTCTGCCAGTGTCGAATTTGAGGGCAGAGTGCAGCGCATTGCCCGCGTTCATCACTATGGCCTGCGTGATCGGGTCAGCAGAAAAGGGGCGGAGGTGAAGTATTCAGAGCGCCGCCTGCTTGGTGTTAACAATGAAGTAGAGGAGTTAACTAGAGATATCCTTCTTCGTTGGATTATTGGGGGGTAAATATTGTGAAGCGATTTGCTCAATAGCTTCATCTATAGATATTTTAATGAAGGCCCACTCGTAAACATCAAAAAAACAAACGTAAACTTGGCAGTTAGGAAGTTGCTTGTTTATTTTTTTACGCATTAATACTAAGTAATCATGCTTATAAGCATTTCTGATGCCGATGTAAATTTCTTTAATACTGGATTTTTTTATAGACTGAATTTCACCTTTGCATCTAGAAATATTTCTCACCACTCTAACTTCCTCCTCATATGACCAATAGGAAGGTTTGTAAAGGAAGGTTCGCTGGAGTGCTTCTAAGAAATCAGGATTGAATTGAAAATGCATTCCTTCAAAGAAGTTTTGGTTCTCAGAGTTTATATAAGGGTTGTGGGGTTTAGTTGATGCATAAATGACACTCCCATATTTTGCTGGAATGACATTCATGCCGTCATTGTTTAGTCCTGCTTCGTTTGCATCAATGCCAAAAACCACCCCGGCATGTGAGCCATTATCTTTATCGATTCGAATGCCTTTTTTATCATCATAATTTGTGCCCTTTCCATAATGTGCCCACATAAGAGGGTTCATTGGGGCTCGTGTCAGAGATAAAATCCCATATGACATAGAGGCAGCGCGGAATTTTAAAGTTTGGTTTTTGTATTCTTCCTCTGAACCATAGTGTAAACCAGTTAATTCAAATGGATCATTTAGTGATGATGCTCTGGAAAATTTTAATGTTGAATTTTGAATGATTAATTCAGCTGTATCAGAGTCAACATATTTATATAAAATCATTTTTATCCTAAGCGAGCACGCATTTCTATTAGTTCATCTAGATCTCGATGTTATCCCTTAATTGTAAGAGATACCAGACAATGCAGGTTAGTTTTGTGATTGCTCGCGGTAATGCAATCTTGCCCTCATGAATGCTCAATTAACCGAAATTATGCGCCTTATCACCAATCTGATCCGCACCGGCATCGTGACCGAAGTGGACCGGGACGGCTGGCTGTGCCGGGTGAAAACAGGCGATCTTGAAACCAACTGGATTAACTGGCTGACCTACCGTGCCGGGAAGTCGCGCACGTGGTGGTGCCCGTCACCGGGTGAGCAGGTGGTGCTGTTCAGCCTCGGCGGCAATCTGGAAACGGCTTTTGCCCTTCCGGCCATCTACTCCAACGCGTGCCCGCCGCCGTCAGACTCTGAAAGCGCGGATGTGACCGAATACGAGGATGGCGGCTGGTTCGAATACGACCCTGCCACCGGGCGCTGGATTATCCGGGGCGTTAAAGCCGTGCTGATTGAGTCGTCGCAGCTGGTTTCCTGCAAAACAGGGGAGTTTGTGATCGAGGCCGACACGACCCGTATTAACAGCAACGTGATCCTGAATGGCGATGTGACTCACGGCGGCGGAGCGATGACGTCAAACGGCGTCGTTGCTGATAAGCATAAACACCCTGGCGACAGTGGCGGAACGACGGGAGGTCCATTTTGACGCTTTATATCGGGATGAACCGCGACACCGGCAAGACCATTACGGAAACGGATCACCTGCGTCAGTCCGTGCGGGATATTTTGCTGACCCCGCAGGGGAGTCGCCTTGCCCGTCGGGAATATGGCTCCCTGTTGTCCGCGCTGATTGACCAGCCGCAAAACCCGGCGCTGCGCCTGCAGATCATGTCTGCGGTGTACGTCGCGTTGCAGCGCTGGGAGCCGCGGCTGCAGCTCGACACCATCACGATTAACAGCAGCAGCATGGATGGTTCCATGGTGATTGAGCTGGCAGGCCAGCGCAATGACGGCGTGCCTGTGTCCCTTTCCGTATCGACAGGAGCAGACAATGGCCGTTATTGACCTTTCCCAGCTGCCGCCGCCGCAAATCGTGGATGTGCCGGATTTTGAAACCCTGCTGACAGAGCGTAAGGCGGAGTTTGTCGCGCTCTATCCGGCAGAAGAGCAGGAGGCTGTGGCCCGTACCTTAACGCTGGAATCGGAACCCATCGTAAAGACGCTGCAGGAAAATGTGTACCGGGAGCTGCTGCTGCGCCAGCGAATTAACGAGGCGGCGAAAGCTGTCATGGTGGCCTATTCCGGCGGGGATGACCTGGACAATTTAGGCGCGAATAACAACGTACAGCGCCGGGTGATTACGGCTGCAGATGACACCACCACGCCGCCCACGGAGGCGGTAATGGAATCGGACGCAGATTATCGCCAGCGCATCCCGGCGGCATTTGAAGGGATGAGTGTTGCCGGACCAGTGGGAGCCTATGAATATCACGCGCTTAGCTCGGATGGGCGGGTGGCGGATGCGTCGGCGTTCAGCCCGTCACCGGCGGAAGTGGTGGTGACGATTCTGGCCCGCGACGGCGATGGCACCGCGTCGGATGATTTGCTGCAGGTGGTCGGGGATGCCCTGAATGATGAAGCCGTGCGCCCTGTGGCAGATCGGGTGAGCGTCCGCTCTGCTGAGATTGTCCGCTATGAAATCGACGCGGTTCTGTATGTCTATCCCGGTCCGGCAAAGGAACCGATTCTGGCGGCGGCGAAAGCGCAGGGTACGGCATATATCAACGAGCAGCGCCGCCTGGGGCGTGACGTCAGGCTGTCCGCGATTTATGCCGCATTGCACGTGCAGGGCGTGCAGCGTGTCGAGCTGATGAAGCCGCTGGCTGACATGGTGTTAGATAAAACCCAGGCGTCCTATTGCACCGACTTTAAAGCAGAGATTGGTGGCTCTGATGAATAGCCTGTTACCGCCGGGATCGTCCGCGCTGGAGCGCAGGTTGGCGCAGGCCTGTTCTGGAATCAGCGATTTAAACGTGCCGCTTCGCGATCTGTGGAACCCGTGGAAATGTCCGGCAAAGTTCCTTCCTTATCTGGCGTGGGCTTTTTCTGTGGACCGCTGGGAGGAAACCTGGTCAGAGACGGTAAAACGTCAGGCGGTCAGTGATGCGTTCTGGATACATCAGCGCAAAGGAACGGTGGCGGCAGTTAAGCGGGTGATCGAGGGGCTGGGTTATTCAATGACCCTTGAGGAGTGGTGGAAAGTAGCCGACCCCGCCGGGACGTTTCGGCTTGAGATTGACCTGAACGAAATCGGCATAACGGAGCCGATGATAAACGAGCTTGAGCGAATTATTGGTGATGCAAAGCCAGTCAGTCGGCATCTGGCACAAATGACACTAACCGCAGGAGTCAGAGGGCAGGTATGGCTGGGGGCTGCAATATTTGACGGTGAAGATATTAGCGTTTATCCGCCGGGATACGAACCAGAAGACAGTATTCACTACGACGGCCAGCAGTTCTATTTCGGCAGCGTTAATTTCTCAGGAAAATAGCATGAATATTACAGAAAAAACTCTGTGGGAGAGTTCGATTTACCAGCTTTCCCGCGCAGACAAAGTGGAAGGCGGGACGAAAGGCGCTGCAAATATCCAGGCCCAGCAACTTGCAAACCGCACACAGTTCCTGAAGGTGCTGATTGAGGGTATTTCCGATTACAGGGAATACACGTTCTTTGAAACCGAAGACGATCCAGACGGTACCATAGCGGGATTAGCTGGCACACCACAAGGTAAGCTGTTTCGCGTTGCCCTGGGCGAGGGTGAAACGCTGGCGTTTCGTTATTTCCTGAATGATGGTGGCGTTGCCAGGGCTGTTACGGGGTTGCTCGGTCAGGGAGCGATTATCAACAGCGTCCGTTTCTTCCCGTCGCTCCCTCTGGCTGAGAACGATTTATCTGCGGGAAATATTCCAGAGGGTGGCAATTGCTGGGTGATAAATCATAGCGACTCATCCCTTGCAGATGAGTACGCGAATGTTTCTGGCGCGCTACAGCAGACTGGCCGAAAAATGCTGTCTCAGGAAGCTATTGAAGCCGCCCTGCAATTGATTGCAAAGCTGACCTCAAGCGGATTTGTGGATGACAACTTTTTCCCCTTATTCGTCGATGGCGGCGGTAGTGTTCCGGCCTGGTGGGATGACGGTTTCGCCGTTTCAAGAGTCGCTATGTCTCTGTACCAGATGATTTATACGGACGTTCGCGCGCGTCTGGGGGATTCAGTTAATACCGGGGTTAGCGGTGTGAATAACACCTTCTTCCCCCTGGCCGTAGATGGCGACAATAATATCCCCTTGTTCTGGGATAACGGTTTTAACGTGTCCATGATTTCTGAGGGGTTTCAGCAAAAAGTCTGGGCTTACATCAACGCCATAATTGAAAAGGCCCTGAATCAGCGCATACCGCTGGTTGATCCCTCCTTCGTTCCGGGAATGACTGACGCTGCCGATTCTGTCCCGTTCTGGTTCCAGGACGGCGAGTTTGACGCGACGGGTATCGGACCAAACATCCGGGGCATTTTTGCCCGGTGGTATCAACGGCGTATGTACACCGCCGCTTATAACATTCCGCTGCATACCGACGGGCGAACGCTCTGGCGCTGGAAAGCGAAGAAAGCGCAACTCAAAGCGGGTCTGGCTGTCCGCCCCCACTTCATGCTGACCGGCGACAGCTGGACGCAGAATAACGAACTGGCAACCTCTATTGCGGGACTACTGCACGCGGATTATGGCGATGCTGGTTTAGGCTGGCGTACCGTTAACTACGGTGTTGCGCGGGACGGTTCGAATATTTTTCGCTCTGCCGGATGGGATCTGTACGACTCCTCGCCGACCAGCGGAGCACCGCTTTATGGCTGTGGTATCGACGGGCAGTCCATCAATACCACGACGGCAACCGCCTACTTTAACGTGACTAACGTCCGCTGTACTGATTGCCGGATTTATTACCAGGATCTGAACGGGCGTTTTCAGTATGGCTACGACGTCGGCGGGGTGACGCAGTGGGCTGAGGTTGTCTGCGGGAATACCGGCCTGACGAAATCGGTATTGCTGACGGGTATGCCGGATGAGGCCAGAACCATCTACCTAAAAACCGATGGCAACGCCGGGCGTGTTGCTATCCACGGATTCTATCTCTGGCGCAGCAGCGTGGCAGGATGCGTAATGAGCAAAGCAGGGAACGCGGGGATTCTGGCGGACCAGTTTCTGTTGTTCTCCGACAAAATCGCGGAGTACCTGAGCACGATGCAGCCGGACGTCATTTGTATCATCATCGGGAACAACGATTACCGAATTTCGGAATCGACAGCCACATTCCGTACCGCGCTGCAAAAGTATATGGCCGCCTGTCGCGCCGTGCTCCCTGACGTGGGATTTATCCTCATGGCACCACCGCGTACAAACGGAGCGGCGGCAACGCCACTCGTTGATTTCCGCGATGTGATGTACGACCTCTCGCAGTCGCTGAACTGCGAATTCTTCAGTATTTACGACCTGTTTGATACCTGGGATGAAATGAACAGTCTGGGCTGTTTTCTTGACAACCTGCACCCCAATGCAGTGGGCGGCAACATGATTGCATCCACCCTGAATAATGCACTGATTAAAGGCTGAATTATGACAAATGAAATTTACGTTCCTAAACTCGGTGACGTCGTTATACCGGGAACGCATCCGAAAAAAGGGCACTTCATGCAGCCAAACCTGCCTGTCACTGCAGGGTTAAAGGCGATGTATATCCACGGCGGAACCTCAGAACTGAGCATGAGGAACCGCGCTGACAATTCCGCCCCGCTGACAAAGGTCGGAGCGCCTGCAATCCTGGCTGAATTTGGGGCGGTCTGTAGCTTTGGTAACTGCTTTGATACCGGGAAGGTCTCAACAAAAAACCAGACGCACATCGTGATCTGCAAACCGGTAAAGCCGACGGCGGCCACCGAACAGCAACAGGCATTTATGATGGGGAACTACAGCTATTCAGGCGCACCGGCAGTGTATCGCGGTGACGGTCTGGCTTTTCTTTTCTCCGGGCAAAGCCTTTACGGTGCGTTCGTGGAGGACGGCGGCGTTACCCCTACCAATATGATCAACTACTTCAGCGCAGCCTATGACGCCTCAAAATGGGCGGCATTTGTCGAGCTGGTTGATGGTGATAACAAAATTGCCAGAATTGGAGCGCGGCAGGGCGGCGCGCTTGCATGGCAGAACTCGCGGGCGCTGACTGACCGAACTGCATATACGGATCGCACAATTCGCATCGGCTCTCATCATGCACCTGCAGCCTATCCGGCGGGAGCGGCTATTACGATGGGTATGGAACTGATTTTCGAGACAGCACTGACGCAGGCGCAGGTTGCATCGGTTATCGACAGCGTTAGCGCGTATCTCAATGCAGCCTGGGGGATCTCTGATCTCTGAGGGGAAAACATGGTCACGAAATATCACGCAATAATGACAAGTCGGGGGGCGGAAAAGCTCGCCGCTGCGGCTCTGACAGGGGAGACCGTAGGCTTTTCGCATATGGCCGTTGGCGATGGCGGCGGAGCGGCGACAGCACCCGATGAGAGCCAGACGGGTCTGGTTAATGAAGTTTATCGCGCCCCCCTGAATCGCCTGGTCATTGCCGACAGTGGCGCAAATATCATTCGCGCCCAAATGATTATCATGCCTCAGGTTGGCGGTTTCTGGCTCCGCGAGGCGGCACTTTATGACGAAGACGGGGACTGTCTGGCGGTTGCCAGCCTGCCTGAGTCATATAAACCCCTGCTTGCCCAGGGTTCAGGGCGACTACAGTCAGTAAATCTCTATATCGGAGTCAGTAACACCTCAGATGTAGAACTGAAGGCTGACCCGTCCGTCATTCTGGCAACTGTAGAGGAGGTTGATCGCGCTAAGGGGGAGGCAAAAGACTATACCGATAAGGTTGCAGGACAGCTTGATGTGGATATTCAGCAGGTGATTGCTGATGCGATAACGGCGGCAAAGCGTGATTTCTGGGAAGATGATAACCCCGTTGGTACGACGCGATTTTTTAGTCAGAACCTTAACCCCAATGAGCGCTGGCCGTGGTCGCAATGGGTGTACACCGGCGAAAATAAAACGATCCGCATCGGCAAGGCTGACGGTTCGAACGTCGGGCAGACCGGCGGCAGCGATACCGTCACACTCCAGCAGGCTAACCTGCCAGCCGTGCAGATTAACGTTACCGGCGAAACCAGCGAGTCACAGGGACAAGAGCTGACAACCAGGGAGGCAGGGCGACATAAACACAGGGGCGGGATGCTCGCTCCGGGTGAAGTCTGGGATGATAATTATGTTGTTGGTTCGGATAATGACAGCCGGCGCACCCGAAATTACACGGATGAGGCGGGAGACCACGCTCATATTGTCGATTTACCACCGCACAAACATTCGACAAGCGGCAAAACCGACAACCTCGGCGAAAGTAAATCGTTCAGCGTGGTGGAAGCCCACACCCTGCTGATGTGCTGGAGCCGCGTCGCCTGAATATCCCGATAAATTCCTGAACAAATCAGCCCCGTAACGGGGCTTTTTTTCTGCCTGCGGTTGTATCAACCACGGTACAACGCCCATCAACGGCTTGCGGTGAATGATTTCCATACCATGGGTGAACCCCTAAACAGGAGATTCATTCCATGGCGCAAGACTACCACCACGGCGTGCGCGTTGTAGAAGTTAACGACGGCACCCGCTCTATCACGACGGTAAGCACGGCGATCGTGGGCATGGTGTGCACCGGCGATGATGCCGATGCCTCCATGTTCCCGCTCAATAAGCCGGTACTGCTTACCGATGTACTGACCGCCAGCGGCAAAGCGGGCGAGTCCGGCACGCTGGCCCGCTCGCTGGACGCAATCGCAGACCAGGCAAAGCCTGTGACCGTAGTGGTCCGTGTTGCCCAGGGCGAAACCGAAGCGGAAACCACCGCTAACATCATCGGCGGCGTGACCGCTGACGGTAAGAAAACAGGCATGAAGGCGCTACTTTCGGCGCAGTCGCAGCTGGGCGTGAAGCCGCGCATTCTCGGCGTACCGGGCCATGATACGCAGGCCGTATCCACTGAGCTGCTGAGCGTGGCGCAGAGCCTGCGGGCCTTTGCCTATATGTCGGCCTACGGATGTAAAACGGTGGAGGAGGCGATCACCTACCGTGAAAACTTCAGCCAGCGTGAAGGGATGCTGATCTGGCCTGACTTCATCAACTTTGACACGGTACTGCAGGCGGATGCGACCGCCTACGCCACCGCCCGCGCCCTTGGCCTGAGGGCCAAAATCGACGAGCAGACCGGATGGCACAAAACCCTGTCTAACGTGGGCGTCAACGGCGTTACTGGCTTGTCTGCGGATGTGTTCTGGGACCTGCAGGACCCGGCAACCGATGCCGGACTGCTGAACCAGAACGACGTGACCACGTTGATCCGCAAAGACGGGTTTCGCTTCTGGGGTTCCCGCTGCCTCAGCGATGACCCGCTCTTCCAGTTTGAAAACTACACCCGCACCGCGCAGGTGCTGGCTGACACCATGGCAGAGGGCCATATGTGGGCGGTGGATATGCCGCTTAACCCGTCGCTGGCCCGCGACATTATCGAAGGTATCCGCGCAAAAATGCGCAGTCTGGTGAATCAGGGCTACCTCATCGGCGGTGATTGCTGGATTGATGACAGCGTTAACGACAAAGACACCCTGAAAGCCGGGAAGCTCTGGATCGATTACGACTACACGCCAGTCCCGCCACTGGAAAACCTGATGCTGCGCCAGCGCATCACTGACCGTTACCTGGTGGATTTCACCACCCGCGTTAGCGCATAAGGGGGAGCAATGGCCTTACCACGCAAACTTAAACACCTGAACATTTTTAACGCTGGAAACAACTGGATGGGTATTGCCGAATCGATCACCCTGCCGAAATATTCCCGCAAGTTAGAGAACTATCGCGGCGGCGGCATGCCCGGTTCTGTCGGTATTGATCTGGGGCTGGATGATGGGGCACTGGATACGGAAATGACCATCGGCGGCACTGAAGCGCTGCTGTTCAAACAGATGGGCAAGGCCACGGTTGACGGGGTGCAGATGCGCTTCACCGGCTCTATCCAGCGCGATGACACCGGCGAGGTGCAGGCCGTAGAGCTGGTTGTGCGCGGACGCCACAAAGAGGTGGATTCCGGCGAGTGGAAAACCGGCGAGAGCAACACCACCAAAGTGAGCAGCACCAACTCCTATGCGAAGCTGACCATTAACGGCGAAGTGCTCTATGAGGTCGATGTGATCAACATGATTGAAATTGTTGACGGCGTTGACCTGATGGAAGAGCACCGTAACGCCATCGGCCTTTAATGCAGCACTGGCGCGGACTTCCGTGCTAGCCACCCCATAACAGGAAAAGAACATGAGTGAGAAAACAGAAGCAACGGTGAAGCTGGATAGCCCGATCAAGCGCGGTGATACCACCATTACGGAAATTGTGCTGCGTAAACCGCAGTCCGGCGCACTGCGCGGAACACGCCTTCAGGCAGTGATGGAAATGGACGTGGCCTCTATGATGACCGTGATCCCCCGCATCTCCACACCAACGCTTACCCCGCAGGAAATGGCGGACCTTGACCCGGCAGACCTTGCCGCAATGTCGATGGAGGTTGTCTATTTTTTGTTGCCGAAGTCGGCGTTTGCAGATTTGCCGACAGCCTGACGGTAGATGACCTGGTGGCGGATATCGCCACGATCTTTCACTGGCCGCCGTCCGTCACTGAAGTTATGCCGCTTACAGAAGTGCTGGAGTGGCGGCACAGAGCGATAATGCGAAGCGGGGCCAGCGATGAGTGATAAAAACCTGCGTCTGCAGGTGGTTCTGAATGCGGTTGATAAACTCACCCGCCCTTTAAAAATGGCGCAGGCTGGCTCTAAGGAGCTGGCCTCTGCCGTCCGGCAGACCCGCGAACAGCTGAAACGGCTGAACGATGCGGGGGGCCAGTTAAAATCCTTCGATCAGCTGTCACAGAGCCTGAGCCGGACCAGTACCGAACTGGACCAGGCGCGGCTGCGTGCGCAGATGATGACCCGCGAAATGTCAGCCCTCGAATCCCCGACGAAAAAGCAGACGGCGGCGCTTGAAACGCAATGGCGGGCCGTGTCACGTCTGGAGCAAAAGCAGCAGCAGGAAACGCGGCAGATGGCGGCAGCCAGGGCGGAGCTGTACCGCCTCGGCATCTCTGCGGGCGGCGGTGCCCGTGAAACGGCACGCATTACCCGCGAAACGGATCGCTATAACAAACAGCTGGCAGAGCAGGAGCGGCGCTTGCGGGATGTGGGCGAGCGACAGCGCAAGCTGAATGCGATCAGGGCCAAAGCTGACAAGATGCGCGACGTGCGTAACAGCCTGGCGGGGAACGGGGCAGGAATGATGGCGGCTGGAGTGACAACGGGCGCGACACTGCTGGCACCCATTCGCGCCTATTCGGAATCAGAGAACGCCGCTAATCAGCTGGCAGGCTCCATGATGGGGCCGGGCGGAAAGATAGCGCCGGAGTTTCTGCAACTGAACAAACTGGCGATCGCCCTGGGTGACCGGCTGCCCGGCACCACGGCAGACTTTCAGAACATGATGACCATGTTACGCCGTCAGGGCATGTCTGCGCAGGTCATCCTGGGCGGGCTGGGTGAGTCGGCGGCGTATCTCGGCGTGCAGCTGCAGATGGCACCGACGGATGCCGCAGAGTTTGCCGCGAAACTGCAGGACGCCACGCAGACCACCGAAAAAGACATGATGAGCCTGATGGACGTGATCCAGCGGGGTTATTACGCGGGCGTTGACCCGGGAAATATGCTCCAGGGGTTTGCAAATATCAGCAGCGCAATGGAGATAATCAAAAAGAGGGGATTGGATGCTGCGAAAACTTTCAGTCCGCTTCTGATCATGGCTGATCAGGCCGGTATGGCTGGCGAGTCAGCGGGTAATGCCTACCGTAAAATTTTTCAGGCCACGCTGGATGCCAAAAATATTAAGGGCGTAAACGACGAGCTGAAAGCAAAAGGTATCAAGTTTGATTTTTCCGATGGAAAAGGCGGATTTGGCGGCCTGGAAAAGATGTACGCGCAGTTAGAAAAGCTTAAAAAATTAAATGATGAAACAAAACTTGCGACGACGAAAGCCCTGTTTGGTAATGATAATGAGGTGCTAAAAGCGCTGAATACTATGATGTCAAAAGGCATGGCGGGCTATCGTGAAACCGTCGCCAAACTGGAGAGCCAGGCGACTCTGCGCGAGCGCGTCGATGCGTCCCTTAATACCCTCGGCAACAAATGGGAAGCCGCTGGCGGCTCGTTTACTAACGCCATGGCGAGTATTGGCGAAACCGTCGCGCCGGTACTGAAAAATATTGCTGACTGGTTAGGTGATCTGGCGTCAGCTCTCGACGGGTTTGTTAAACGTCATCCACAATTGACGGCGGCGCTGTTCAAAATTGCGGCGGTGTTTGCCGTTGTCGCTACCGCGGCGGGCGTGTTGTCGCTGGCGCTGGCATCCATTCTGGGGCCGATGGCGATAGTGCGTGTGAGTGCCGGGGTTCTGGGCCTTAAATTTGCCTCTGCATTTGCCCTTATCACGAAAGTGATTGGCGGTGCGGGACAGGCCATTCTGTGGCTGGGTAGGCTGATGATGGCTAACCCCATTCTGGCGATAATTGGCCTCATCGCGATGGGAGCCATCTACATCTGGCAGAACTGGGAAACGCTGGGGCCGAAGTTTAAAGCAATGTGGGATGCCATCTCATCCGGGGTGACAGGGGCATGGGCTGTGATTAAGCAGACCATCAGCAGCAAATGGGATGAAATTCTGAGTGATGTTGCTGCGCTGCCCGCGAAGTTTAAAGCGGTGGGCGGCGCGATCATTGATGGCATCCTGAGCGGTATCAATGAGAAGTGGGAAATGCTCAAGAGCAAGCTGGCATCGGTGAAAAGCTACCTACCGGACTGGATGACCGGCGGAGACAAATCACCAGGCGCACCTCAGCAGAAAGGCGCTGGCGGATTCTTTGCGGGGATGTATGACAGTGGCGGCTATATTCCACGCGGGCAGGTGGGCATTGCTGGCGAGAATGGCCCGGAGCTGATTAACGGTCCTGCCTATGTGACCAGCCGCCGGAAGACGGCGGCGCTGGCGTCCGTTGTGGCCGGAATGATGGGGGGAGCTATGCCCGCAGAGGCCGCGCCGCTTCATCCAATGAGTCTGCCAGCAGCATCATATCGCCCTGCAGCAGATAAACCGGCAGGCACGCGGCCGGTATTCCAGTTTGAAACCCAGGCACAAATTATTATCCAGGCGCAGCCGGGACAGAGTCCGCAGGATATTGCGCGGGAGGTCGCGCGGCAGCTCGATGAGCGCGAGCGCCGCATGAGGGCTAAGGCCCGCAGCAACTTCAGCGATCAAGGGGGATACGATTCATGATGATGGTTCTGGGCTTGTTTGTCTTTCAGCTGCGCACGGTGCCCTATCAGCAACTGCAGTATCAGCGGAACTGGCGGCATGTGACCAACAACCGCGTTAATCGCCGTCCTACAACGCAGTTTTTGGGGCCAGATAACGACCAACTGACGCTGTCCGGCGTCCTCATGCCGGAAGTTACCGGCGGCCGGTTGTCATTATTGGCACTGGAGCTAATGGCGGAGCAGGGAAAGGCCTGGCCGCTGATCGAGGGTGGCGGGACCATCTACGGTATGTACGTGATTGAAAACCTGAGCCAGACGAAAACGGAGTTTTTCGCCAGCGGTGAAGCGCGAAAAATAGAGTTTTCGCTGGGCCTTAAGCGTGTTGATGAGTCGCTGTCCGAAATGTTCGGCAGCCTGAGTGACCAGCTTAGCAGCCTGCAGGATTCCGCAGCGGCAGCGGTAGGAAATATCAGAAACACGGTGGGAGGATTACTGCAGTGAGTGAGATGACCGATTTACTCAATCAGGGCAGTAAGATACCGGCCTTTCGCATCGTAATTGAAGGAAAGGACGCAACGCAGACGTTGGATAAGCGTCTGCTGGGTATGACGCTGACCGACAACCGCGGATTTGAGGCTGATCAGCTCGATCTGGAACTGGACGACGCCGACGGCCTGGTGATTATGCCGCGTCGTGGCGCGGTGATTTCTCTGGCGCTGGGCTGGAAAGGCGAGCCGCTGTTTTCAAAAGGGGAGTTTACCGTTGATGAGATCGAGCATAGCGGCAGCCCGGATCGACTGACAATCCGTGCCCGCAGCGCTGATTTCAGGGAGACGTTGAATGTCCGCCGGGAAAAGTCCTGGCACAAAACGACGGTAGGCGAGGTGGTGAAGGAGATTGCCACGCGGCACAGCCTGAAGGTTGCCATCGGTAATGATGTGGCGGCGCAGGCTGTGGATCACCTGGACCAGACCAACGAAAGCGACGCCAGCTTTTTGATGAAGCTGGCGCGGCAGTACGGCGCGATTGCCTCAGTTAAGGACAGTAATCTGCTCTTTATCCGGCAGGGGCAGGGGAAAACAGCCAGTGGTAAACCGCTGCCGGTCATCACTATTACCCGTAAGGACGGTGACAACCATCGGTTTAGCCTGGCGGACAGGGGGGCGTATACCGGGGTGATCGCGCACTGGCTGCATACACGGGAACCGGCAAAAAAAGAAACGGCTAAGGTGAAACGCCGCCGGAGGACGACAAAACAAAAAGTGCCGGAAGCAAAGCAGGGGGATTACCTGATCGGGACGGATGAGAACGTGCTGGTTTTGAACCGAACCTATGCGAACCGCAGTAATGCAGAGCGGGCTGCAAAAATGAACTGGGAGAGACTACAGCGCGGCGTGGCCTCATTTTCTCTGCAACTGGCAGAAGGCCGCGCGGATCTCTATACGGAAATGCCCGTAAAGGTCAGCGGCTTTAAACAGCCCATTGATGATGCGGAATGGACCATCACGACGTTAACGCACACGGTCAACCCGGATAGCGGATTTACGACCAGTATCGAACTGGAAGTGAAAATTGATGATCTCAATATTGAATAATTGGTTCTCGATATTGATATTGTGTATTATTAACGCAACTTCAGAGGCAGCGGCGGAGAAACGGATATGATGAATTGTCCTAAATGCGGACATGCGGCACATACACGAAGTAGCTTTAGGGTAACGGACCAGACAAAAGAGCGTTATTGTCAGTGCCAGAACATCAATTGTGGAGCCACCTTTATCACCCATGAAACCGTAGTACGGTTTATCATGACACCGGGTGTAATTGATAATGCCCCGCTGCATCCGACGTCAGGGGGGCAGGGGCATATGAACTTCTAAACCAATTCAAAATGCCTATGAATGGCACCAACTAATAAGGCCATGATGTCAAAACTGAGTGGCATCTTCGATGTAGATTTTCGTTTTATCAGAGTTCATAAAGCCCGCGTTTTTACATTCAGCGCCACCCGCATTGATTTTATAACCTTGATCGCGCGTGATATTCACAAGCGTGATTTTTTTAATCGTCTCAGGCTTCCATTTGTTCATGAAGAAATCAGTACAAATACTGTCAAGGAACGAATGGGCCATCTCTTCAGTAACTTCAGGTCTGCCGTATCTAACTGTTAACTCGCCTTTTTCAAGGCTATGCGTCCTTGTTTGAAAGATAGCGATAACATTCTCAATGGAGCTTGGGATTTTGTCAGCTAAGGCATTGCATGAGGTTAAGAGTAACAGTATCAAAAGTGATTTTTTCATATCGGTAGTCCTTTGCATTGATAAATGTCTGCCGCCATTTTGCCGCCAATGTTCAAAAAAAAAGGGTTACGTTTTCACGTAACCCTTTGTTTTATTTGGTGGAGCTGGCGGGAGTTGAACCCGCGTCCGAAATTCCTACATCCTCGGCACTACATGCTTAGTCCAGTCTTTACATTCGCTGGCCAGCTGCGGACGGACACGCCACTGACAAACTAGCCTGATTAGTTTTAACGCTTCAACCCCAGGCAGGGCTTCCACGCGATCTCTTTTGGGTTTGACCTCTCTTTATTCCCCGTCTTAAGAGCGGAAGCTAGGGAGAGAGGGCTCTTAGCAGGTTATTAAGCTGCTAAAGCGTAGTTTTCGTCGTTTGCGACTATTTTTTTGCGGCTTTTTACGAGGCCAACCGCCCCTCGGCATGCACCTTGGGTTTCGCGAATCCCGTCGAATCCAGAATCAGCCCCAATGTGTTAAGGCGAGTATAACAGATTTGTGAATGAAGTTACCAGCACTCGTTCGCACGATTATGGGGGCGGGGTGGGTGAAAAAGCAGCATCAACAACGATATAGCGCATAAGGGCCAGCTGAGCCGGCCCTTAAAAAGAGGGTATTAGCGGCCAGCGTGTTTCATAATGCGGGCTTTATCCAGCGCCCACTCGCGATCTTTGAGATCGGTACGCTTGTCATGCTGCTTCTTACCTTTGGCGACGCCGATTTTCACTTTGCACCAGGCGTTCTTCCAGTACAGCGACAAGGCGACGACGGTGTAACCTTCACGGTTGATGCGGCCGTACAGGGCATCCAGCTCGCGCTGATTAAGCAGCAGCTTACGGGTACGCGTCGGGTCGCAGACGTAGTGGGTCGATGCCACGGCCATCGGCGTAAAGTTGGCACCGAAGAGATAGGCTTCGCCATCCTTCAGGATGACATAGCTGTCGCTGATGTTGGCTTTGCCGGCGCGCAGAGATTTGACTTCCCACCCTTGCAGGGCAAGACCAGCCTCGTATTCATCTTCGATAAAGTATTCATGGCGGGCGCGTTTATTCAGCGCAATGGTGGCTGATCCAGGTTTGTGGGCTTTTTTCTTGGTCATAATGTCCTGAAGTCATTGCTAAACGGGAACACAGTACCTCAATCCATCCTGCGAGGTGTAATGCGCTATCTTAGCACGAGTTGCGGCACAGCGTTTTTTTTAGCGGCAGATAAATGATATTATTTGCGACGTGTATAAATGTGGAACTTGCTATGCCTCAGATTAGCCGTACTGCGCTGGTGCCCTTCAGTGTGGAACAGATGTATCAACTCGTAAATGACGTGAAGTCCTATCCTGATTTTTTGCCGGGCTGCACCGGGAGCCGTGTGCTGGAGTCTGGGCCGACGCAGATGATGGCGGCGGTTGATGTGTCCAAAGCTGGCATCAGTAAGACCTTTACGACACGCAATACCCTTACCAGTAACCAGAGCATTTTAATGAGTCTGGTCGATGGCCCGTTTAAAAAGCTGATTGGCGGCTGGAAGTTTATCCCGCTGAGCTCGGATGCCTGCAAAATTGAGTTTCATCTTGATTTTGAATTCACCAACATGCTGATTGAGATGGCGTTTGGTCGCATCTTCAAAGAGCTGGCGTTAAATATGGTGCAGGCTTTCACGGCCAGGGCCAAAGAGGTTTATCGTGTCGGCTAACATCGTGGTGGAAGTTGCCTATGCTCTGCCGGAGAAGCAGTACCTGCAAAGCGTAAAGCTTGAAGAGGGCGCCACGGTCGAACAGGCGATTATTGCCAGTGGCCTGCTGGCGCTGCGCGGCGATATCGATCTGGCGAAGAACAAGGTCGGAATATACAGTCGCCCGGTTAAGCTGCATGATGTGGTGCATGATGGCGATCGGGTGGAAATCTACCGTCCGCTGATTGCCGATCCGAAAGAGCTGCGTCGTCAGCGCGCGGAGAAAAACGCCGGGAAATAGCGGCGAACGGGATAAAAAAAGCGCTCAGTGAGCGCTTTTTGTCTTTTTGCAGCAAGGTGCTTACCGCATTACTCGTTGGTCAGAGCCGGTTTGTTATCAATGTTGGTTAACACGCCGCTACTGTTGAAGGTCAGCGTTAGCGTCTGCTGGGTGATTTTTTCATGCCCAGGCTGCTGACGGAAAACATAGAACCAGGTGTTGGTACCAAACGGATCCGACATCATTGGGGTACCCAGCGCATAAGCAACCTGCTGTTGCGTCATGCCGACACGAATTTTTGCTACATCGTTGGGTGCCAGATAGTTACCCTGGTTGATATCAGGACGGTAAACCACTCGTTCCAGAGTGGAACAGCCTGCGGTCAACATGAGAAGAACCGCTGCGGCAGCAGTCAGCGTTTTACAGCGCATAGTGATTTTATTCCTTTTCGGGCCCGAGCAGTACGTGGCTCATCTGTAATATGCCGATAATAATAGACCTTTGCCCAGTTGGAAACCTTCGACTGCAGGTCTTACGGCAATTTGCTGTTCACTATGACTCTGCGAAAATCAAAAAGTTTACGCCGCGAGCAACTCTTTCGCGTTTGCCAGCGTGTTACGGGTGACTTCGCTACCGCCCAGCAGACGGGCCAGTTCCTGCAGTCGCGCCCGTTTGTCGAGCGGGTGCATATGGGTTTCCGTCATCTCGCCGTCGGTCTCTTTGCAGACGAAGAAATGATGATGGCCACAGCCGGCAACCTGCGGCAGGTGAGTGACGCACATGACCTGGGTAGATTCGCCCAGCTGACGCAGCAGTTTGCCTACGACTGCCGCCGTCGGGCCGCTGATACCGACATCTACCTCATCGAAAATCAGGGCCGGCGTTTCCATCTTCCGCGCAGTAATGACCTGAATGGCCAACGCAATACGCGACAGTTCGCCACCGGAGGCGACTTTAGCAATGGGCTGAAGCGGCTGCCCCGGGTTCGTCGTGACGCGAAACTCGATACGGTCGGCCCCTTCGGCGGTGAGATGACGCTCATCAAAGGCAACCTCGATGGCAAATACCCCGTGAGGCATGGAAAGTGAGCGCATACTCTCGGTGATTAACTGCGCCAGCTCTGCCGCGCTGCTTTGCCGCAGAGCGTGCAGCTGCTGAGCAGTCTCTAGCGCCAGCTGATGGTGTTCTACCACGGTCTGGCTAAGGGATTCCAGCGAGCCCGCGCTGTCGTCGAGCAGCCGCTGCTCTTCCAGCAGGCCCTGATAAAATGCGGGGAGCTCTTCCGGGGTGATCTGATGCTTACGCGCCAGGGCTATCTGACGAGAGATGCGCTGCTCCAGCTCGAACAGACGATTCGGGTCGAGATCCAGACGGTCGCTATAGTGACGCAGTTCGTCGCTGGCTTCGCTGAGCTGAATCGCCGCCTCTTCAAGCATATCCAGCACCCCCGAGAGTTTGCTGTCCATCCCGACGAGCTCAGTCACCAGTTGCCTGGCGGTGTAGAGCTGGCTTTGCAGGTTGGCTTCTTCGCCGTCTGCGAGCACCGTCAGCGCGTGCTGACAGGTGGTCAGCAGCTGGCCGCTGTTGGCCAGGCGTTTGTACTCTTCATCGATTTGTTCGAACTCGCCCGGCTGTGGATTGAACTCATTTAATTCTTTCAGCTGATATTGCAGCAGATCGGCGCGGGCAGCGCGTTCCTGGCTCTGCTGCTGATGCTGAGCCAGCTCGCGGCAGCTTTGATGCCACTGACGATAGTGTTCAGCCATACGCTGAGTAAGCGCATACTCACCGGTGTAGCCATCGAGCAGGGTTTTCTGATGTTCAGGTCGGGTCAGCAGCTGGTGCGCATGCTGGCCGTGAATCTGGATAAGCAGCTGGCCGAGCTCACGAAGCTGAGAAAGCGGGACGGCGGTACCGTTAATAAAACCGCGGGAGCGCCCGTCGGTACTGATGACGCGGCGAAGTAAACACTCACGTCCGCTTTCCAGCTGGTTCTCCTCCAGCCAGCGCTGCGCCGCCGGAGTATCTTTTAAGGCGAAGCGGGCGCACAGGTCTGCGCGGCTGGCGCCTCTTCGCACCATGTCTGCTTCGGCTCTTCCGCCAAGGCACAGCCCTAGCGCATCAATGGCAATAGATTTCCCTGCACCGGTTTCCCCGGTGATCGCGGTCATTCCGCTGTGAAAATCGATTTCCAGTTCACGAACGATAGCAAAGTTACTGATGGTGAGTTGCGCCAGCATAGCTGCCTTCCTGTATGAAAAACCATTACTGTGTTTTCGTACAGTATAGACTGGTTTTTTATCCAGTAAAGAGGCAGCTGCTAAAATCAGAACAATTTTTTCGACCAGCCGAGTTTGGTGCTCAATGTATTGAAATAGCTGTAATCTTTTGGATGAATGAGGTTCAGATGATAATCGCAGCGGTGGATAAGGACATCCTCGCCATCCTGAATCGGCAGCGCTATCTGGCTGTCGCAACTGATCTCCAGATCGCTGCAGCGCTGGGAAAAACGCAGGCGAATGGTGCTGTCACCGTTAATCACCAGCGGACGCGCCGAGAGGGTATGCGGGAACATAGGGACCAGGGTAATGGCATCCAGGGAGGGGGTCAGGATGGGGCCGCCGGCGGATAATGAATAGGCGGTGGAACCCGTCGGCGTGGAGATAATCAGGCCGTCAGAACGCTGGGAGAAGGCAAATACCTCATCGATATACACTTCGAACTCAATCATATGCGCAACTTTGCCCGGATGCAGGACCACTTCATTAATCGCGGTACTGATGCGCTTCTGGCAATCTTGCTGGCAGACCTGGGCTTCCAGCAAAAAACGTTTTTCCGAAATGTAGTGGCCTTCCAGTACGTCGGCGAGCTGCTGTAGGGCGTTATCCGGGTCAAGATCGGTCAGAAAACCGAGGTTGCCGCGGTTAATGCCGATGACGTTGATATCATAACGTGCCAGCGTTCGCGCTGCGCCGAGCATGTTGCCGTCGCCGCCCACCACTACCGCCAGATCCGCCTGCTGACCAATTTCCGCCAGCGTGCCCGTTTTGACGTTGCTAAGCTGAAGCTCATGGGCAATCTGTTGTTCGACCAGAAC
The DNA here is from genome assembly GCF_002108615.1 of Klebsiella sp. YJ. Taxonomy (NCBI): domain Bacteria; kingdom Pseudomonadati; phylum Pseudomonadota; class Gammaproteobacteria; order Enterobacterales; family Enterobacteriaceae; genus Klebsiella; species Klebsiella sp. YJ. The sequence continues at coordinate 22,236 of NZ_MTEG01000036.1, read as the reverse complement.
CTCGTAGCCTTTGCCGGAGAGCCAGCGCCAGAGCATTTCATGTGTGGTCAGCGCGGTTGGGTGACGAGGGTGTCCCACAATGCCTATACACTTGAAATGGTTCTTCATGTTCTGGATGTCCTTGCGTTAAATGAATGATGACAATCTGACAGCTTCCCTTGAAACCCGGAAACGGATCCCCATAATAAGCGAAGTTAGCGAGATGAATGCGAAAAAAAACGCGGAGAAATTCATGAGTAGTAAAGAACAGAAAACGCCTGACGGGCAAGCCCCGGAAGAAATTATCACGGAACAGCACGAGAACGTTGAGGCGGTTGAGCCTGAAGTTTCTGCTGAGCAGGTGGATCCGCGCGATGAAAAAATTGCGAATCTGGAAGCGCAGCTGGCTGAAGCTCAGACTCGTGAACGCGATGGTGTCCTGCGCATAAAAGCGGAAATGGAAAACCTGCGTCGTCGTACCGAGCTGGACGTGGAAAAAGCGCACAAATTTGCTCTGGAGAAGTTCGTTAACGAACTGCTGCCGGTAATCGACAGCCTGGACCGCGCGCTGGAAGTGGCCGATAAAGCCAATCCGGACATGGCTTCCATGGTTGAAGGTATCGAGCTGACGCTGAAGTCGATGCTGGATGTCGTACGCAAATTCGGTGTGGAAGTGATTGCCGATACCAATGTGCCGCTGGATCCTAACGTGCACCAGGCCATCGCCATGGTTGAGTCTGACGATGTGGCGGCTGGCAACGTGCTGGGCGTGATGCAAAAGGGTTATACCCTGAACGGTCGTACCATTCGCGCAGCGATGGTCACCGTGGCGAAAGCGAAATAATTCGCCTCCAACGGCCGCCTGAGGGCGGCCGTTTTTTTATCGCCCCGCGGTTTTGTTGCCTGGAGAGTGGCGGGCAAAAAAAACGGCGAACCCAGGGTCCACCGTCTCTGCCTCAGGCCTGTCGATTACTCGGCGGCGCTTTCACGAAGGGGCTTCACCGGCTTGACCTTCACCTGCTTAATCATGTTGTCCTGGACGTCGAGAATATCGATATCATATTGCTCGATGCGCACGCGCGTGCCGGGAACCGGGATCTCTTCCAGTGCCTCCAGAATAATCCCGTTAACCGTTCGGGCCTCATCTTCCGGCAGATGCCAGTTAAACGCTTTATTGATTTCACGCACGTTGGCGCTGCCATCGATGATGACGGTTCCGTCAGTTAACGGCGTGACCTCTTCAGCCAGCGTCGGCGACATTGAGGTGGTGAAGTCACCGACAATCTCTTCGAGAATATCTTCTACCGTCACCAGCCCCTGGATATCACCGTACTCATCGACCACCAGGCCTACTTTCTTCTTATTGCGCTGGAACTTCACCAGCTGCGTGCTGAGCGGCGTTCCTTCCGGCACGAAGTAAATTTCGTCGGCGGCGCGCAGCATCACCTCTTTAGTGAACTCTTTTTTCTCGGTCATCAGGCGATAGGCTTCACGTACGCGCAGCATGCTGATGGCGTCGTCCAGCGAGCCGCGATACAGCACGATGCGTCCGTGAGGAGAGTGGGTCAGCTGGCGAACGATCGATTTCCAGTCGTCGTTAATATCAATACCGATAATTTCATTGCGCGGGACCATGATGTCATCGACGCTGACCTTTTCGAGATCCAACACCGACAGCAGCATGTCCTGGTTACGGCGGGAGATTTGGGTGCGCGACTCGTTCACGATGGTGCGCAGCTCATCTTTGCTCAGCGCGCCGCTGACGATGATATCGGTTTTGATGCCCATCATGCGCATCAGGAGGCGGGTGATGGTGTTCAGCAGCCAGACCAGCGGCATCATCAGCACCTGTAGTGGCGCCAGTAAGAAGCTGCTCGGGTAGGCGACCTTTTCCGGATACAGCGCCGCGATGGTTTTAGGCAGGACCTCGGCAAAAACCAGGACCACGAAGGTCAGCACGCCGGTGGCAATGGCCACCCCGGCATCGCCATACAGACGCATACCGACAATCGTCCCCAGCGCGGAGGCGAGGATGTTGACGAGGTTATTGCCAATCAGCACCAGGCTGATTAAGCGGTCGGGTTTACGCAGCAGCTTTTCTACGCGCTTTGCCTGGCGGTTGCCTTGTTTCGCCATATGCCGCAGTCGATAGCGGTTCAGGGTCATCATCCCGGTTTCAGAACCAGAGAAATAGGCAGAGATAATCACCATGATAATCAGCGTCACGATCAGCGTGGTGGTAGATATGTGTTCCAGGGGGGACTCCTTAACGCCTGGCCCGGTAGGCTATTTTATGAGCCTGCTGGCGCTGATCGCGCCAGTCTTCAGGCTTTCTGCAATGATGGCACCTACCGGGACAGGCGGGTGTTCGGGGTTAACTAATAAACTGTTGAAGCACGCGGCTGCCAAAGTAAGCCAGCGTCAGCAGGCCGGCGCCGGTGACGTTAAACCAGACGACCCGACGACCGCGCCATCCTTCATGATAGTGGCCCCATAACAGAACGATATAGACGAACCACGCAACGATCGACAGCACGGCCTTATCGATATTTTCCGTGCTAAACAGGTTATGCATATAAAACAAACCGGTGCACAGCGTCAGCGTCAGCAGGACCACGCCGACCTGCGTAATATGAAACATTTTACGCTCGATACTCATCAGCGGCGGCATTTCATGGCTGAAGGCCAGCTTTTTGTTCTTCAGCTGATAATCGATCCATGCCAGCTGGAGCGCATACAGCGCGGCAATAATCAGCGTTGCGTAAGAGAAGAGCGACAGGCCGATGTGCACCAGCATTCCCGGCGTGGTTTCCAGGTGGGTGATGTATTCGTTCGGCACGAAAGTGGCGAAAGCCAGGTTTATCAACGCAAATGCGTAGACGATAGGCAGCAGCAGCCAGCCGCGGTTACGCGACGCGACGATAGTCATCACGGTACAGATCATCAGACTGACCAGCGAACCGACGTTTAATAAACTGAGATTCTGTCCGCTCTCGCCGCCGGGGAAAATACGTGACTCCAGCGCAAAAGCATGACAAATCAACGCAATAGTTGCGGAAAGAATCGCCATCCGCCGCCAGCTGCTGTTTTTTTGCAACAGGCCAGGGATGATCAGCGCAAGGCTGATGGAATAGGCGACAAGCGCGAGCAGAGCAAAAACAGGCATATGGGTGTCGACTGTTGACTAAATAAGAAAGAGAAGCAGTATAGCGTCACGCGACGTCTGCTCCAACCGTTGCATCACATCGCGCTTCATGTCGTGTTATACTGCGCCAAATCCGTGTTTTCGTGTCGCTGCTGCGACCGACAGTTTCCACCTCAGGCGAGAGACAATGTTTGATAATTTAACCGATCGTTTGTCGCGTTCGCTGCGCAACATTAGCGGCCGCGGACGCCTTACCGAAGACAATATTAAAGACACCCTGCGTGAAGTCCGCATGGCGCTGCTGGAGGCGGACGTCGCGCTGCCGGTCGTTCGTGACTTCATCAGCCGCGTCAAAGAGAGCGCGGTGGGTCATGAAGTGAACAAAAGCCTGACCCCGGGTCAGGAGTTTGTCAAAATCGTACGTAACGAGCTGGTTGCGGCGATGGGCGAAGAGAACCAGGCGCTGGATTTAGCCGCTCAGCCGCCGGCCGTCGTGCTGATGGCGGGTCTGCAGGGGGCGGGTAAAACTACCAGCGTCGCCAAGCTGGGTAAATTCCTGCGTGAGAAGCACAAGAAGAAAGTGCTGGTGGTCTCCGCGGACGTTTATCGCCCGGCGGCGATTAAACAGCTGGAAACGCTGGCTGAGCAGGTTAACGTTGATTTCTTCCCGTCCGATGTGGGCCAGAAGCCGATCGATATCGTTAACGCCGCGCTGAAAGAAGCGAAGCTGAAGTTCTACGACGTGCTGCTGGTGGATACCGCCGGTCGTCTGCACGTTGATGAAGCGATGATGGACGAAATCAAACAGGTCCACGCTTCTCTTAATCCGGTAGAAACGCTGTTCGTCGTTGATGCGATGACCGGTCAGGATGCCGCAAATACCGCCAAGGCGTTTAACGAAGCGCTACCGCTGACCGGCGTGGTGTTGACCAAAGTGGACGGCGACGCCCGCGGCGGTGCCGCGCTGTCGATTCGTCACATCACCGGTAAGCCGATTAAGTTCCTCGGCGTCGGCGAAAAGACCGAAGCGCTGGAGCCATTCCACCCGGATCGTATTGCTTCCCGTATTCTCGGCATGGGCGACGTGCTGTCGCTGATCGAAGATATCGAGAGCAAGGTTGACCGCGCGCAGGCTGAGAAACTGGCCTCCAAGCTGAAGAAGGGCGATGGCTTTGACCTGACCGACTTCCTCGAGCAGCTGCGGCAGATGAAGAACATGGGCGGCATGGCCAGCCTGATGGGCAAACTGCCGGGTATGGGGCAGATCCCGGATAACGTTAAATCGCAGATGGACGACAAAGTGCTGGTGCGGATGGAAGCGATCATCAACTCGATGACCCTGAAAGAGCGCGCTAAGCCGGAAATCATTAAAGGTTCACGTAAGCGTCGTATCGCCGCCGGCTGCGGGATGCAGGTGCAGGACGTGAACCGTCTGCTCAAGCAGTTTGACGATATGCAGCGCATGATGAAGAAGATGAAGTCGAAAGGCGGCATGATGAAGATGATGCGTGGGATGAAAGGGATGATGCCGCCAGGGTTCCCGGGCGGTCGATGATATCTGGCGAGCTTATTTGCCCTATTTAGCCTATGCGCAGCATATGCTGATTGCAATTTCCCCAGAAATCAGTAAAATTTTCGGGCTTTTAATATGACACCCGGGCTCCGTTCCTCGATGGGGCCCGGGTGTTCTATTCACACAAGAGGATGTTATGGTAACTATTCGTTTAGCTCGTCACGGCGCTAAAAAGCGTCCGTTCTACCAGGTTGTTGTCACCGACAGCCGTAATGCACGCAACGGTCGCTTCATCGAGCGCGTTGGTTTCTTCAACCCGATCGCTTCTGCGAACGAAGAAGAAACGCGTCTGGATCTGGATCGTATCGCTCACTGGGTTGGCCAGGGCGCTACCGTTTCCGATCGCGTTGCAGCGCTGATCAAAGCAGCAAACAAAGCAGCTTAATCTGTCACGGTGGTCATGATGAGCAAGCAACACACCGCACAAGCACCTGTTGATCCGATCGTATTGGGCAAGATGGGTTCTTCCTACGGTATCCGTGGTTGGCTCAGAGTGTTTTCCTCCACCGAAGACGCCGAAAGCATTTTTGACTATCAGCCCTGGTTAATCCAGAAGGCGGGTCAGTGGCAGGTCGTTGAGCTGGAAAGCTGGCGCCACCATAATCAGGACATCGTTATTAAGCTGAAAGGCATTGACGATCGTGATGCTGCGAATCTGCTGACTAATTGCGAAATTGTCGTGGATTCCTCGCAGCTGCCGAAGCTCGAAGAGGGTGACTATTACTGGAAAGACCTGATGGGCTGCCAGGTAGTAACCACAGAAGGCTATGGCCTTGGTAAAGTCATCGACATGATGGAAACCGGGTCAAATGACGTTCTCGTCATTAAGGCAAACCTGAAAGATGCATTTGGTATCAAGGAGCGGCTGGTTCCGTTCCTCGATGGGCAGGTTATCAAGAAAGTCGATCTCGCTACTCGTACCATCGAAGTAGACTGGGATCCTGGTTTTTAAATTCTCCGGATAAACGGTAAAAGACGGCGCTATGTGGATTGGCATAATTAGCCTGTTTCCTGAAATGTTCCGCGCAATTACCGATTACGGGGTAACTGGCCGGGCAGTAAAAAATGGCCTGCTGAGCATCCAGAGCTGGAGTCCTCGTGACTTTGCTCATGACCGGCACCGTACCGTGGACGATCGTCCTTACGGCGGCGGACCGGGGATGCTAATGATGGTGCAACCCTTACGGGATGCCATTCACACAGCAAAAGCCGCGGCAGGTGAAGGCGCAAAGGTGATTTATCTGTCACCTCAGGGACGCAAGCTTGATCAAGCGGGCGTCAGCGAACTGGCAACGAATCAGAAACTGATTCTGGTGTGCGGTCGCTATGAAGGCATAGATGAGCGCGTAATCCAGACCGAAATTGACGAAGAATGGTCAATCGGTGATTACGTCCTCAGCGGTGGTGAGTTACCAGCCATGACGCTGATTGACTCCGTTTCCCGGTTTATTCCGGGGGTTCTGGGTCATGAGGCATCGGCAACGGAAGATTCCTTTGCCGATGGATTGCTGGACTGTCCACACTATACCCGTCCTGAAGTGTTAGAAGAGATGGAAGTACCGCCAGTTTTGCTGTCGGGAAACCATGCTGAGATTCGTCGCTGGCGTTTGAAACAGTCGCTGGGCCGTACCTGGCTTAGAAGACCTGAACTTTTGGAAAACCTGGCTCTGACTGAAGAGCAAGCAAAGTTGCTGGCGGAGTTCAAAACTGAACACGCAAAACAGCAGCATAAACATGATGGGATGGCGTAAGCCCCCAATATCAGTTTACCCAGGATAAGAGATTAAATTATGAGCAACATTATTAAGCAACTTGAACAAGAACAGATGAAGCAGGACGTACCTTCCTTCCGTCCGGGTGATACCGTGGAAGTGAAAGTATGGGTTGTTGAAGGTTCCAAAAAACGTCTGCAGGCATTCGAGGGCGTGGTTATCGCTATTCGTAACCGCGGTCTGCACTCTGCATTCACTGTTCGTAAAATTTCCAACGGCGAAGGCGTTGAGCGTGTCTTCCAGACTCACTCTCCGGTAGTTGACAGCATTGCTGTTAAACGTCGTGGTGCTGTACGTAAAGCTAAACTGTACTACCTGCGTGAGCGTACCGGTAAGTCTGCTCGTATCAAAGAGCGTCTTAACTAAGATTCGCTTTCGCGACATCCTGATGAAAAGGGCTGGCCCGTTGGGCCGGCCCTTTTTTTATCTTCAATTTAACCATTCTGATGTAAATCATTTACAATATCGCTCTCATTTCGGAGGGGCGGTGGTCAGCAAACTTTCTCTACAATCAGCGTTTATACGGCGAGCCGCATGGCTGGCGCTGTTTTCGATCCTGCTGATTGTGGTTGCGCCGCTGATCTCGGTGTCACTGCAAAAAGATCCGATGAGCGCTATGCCCGGCATGCATCATGCGATGATGATGGCGGATATGCCGCATGAGCAGGCGATGTCCCACCCGGCGGTCTCTCCTGCGCCCCAGTCGACGCACACGATGCCGCTCGACCATGCGGAGGCCTGTGGCTACTGCGTGCTGCTGGCTCACGTACCGGGGCTGCTCTTTGCGCTGGCGCTGCTTATCTCCGTTATCCTGCGCCGCGTGCGCGTGCTTTTCCCCTGTCTGGTGCTCAAGCGCCGGCATTTCTTCCCCTGGCTGTACCCCGAAACCCGCGCCCCGCCGCGTCGGTCTGCTTTTTCTGCTTTCTAAAATAACAATGCGCACAGCGCTACGTTCTCTTTTTGCTTTCAGAAAGGAAAAGTATGACTACCTGCACCTCACGCGCGGCATGGCTGAACCTGCTGCGACGTCTCCATTTTTATATTGGTCTGTTTATCGGGCCGTTTATCTTCGTGGCGGCCCTTACCGGGACGCTGTACGTGGCCACTCCACAGCTGGAGAACTGGCTCTATCAGGATGCCCTTCATGGTTCGCTGAACGGCGATCGTCAGCCGCTTAGCGCCCAGCTGATGGTCGCGGAAGAGACGACTCAGGGGAATCTTCGTTTACAGGCGGTGCGCCCGGCTATTAAGGCCGGGGAGACCACGCGGGTGATGTTTTCCGATCCGCAGTTGGGAGAGTCTGAGTCCCGGGCGATCTTTATCGACCCGGTAACGCTGAAAGTGAAGGGCGATATGACGGTCTATGGTACCAGCGGAATTTTACCGTTGCGCCAGTGGATCGATTACGCCCATAAATCATTGCTGCTCGGGGATAGCGGCCGGCTTTATAGCGAGCTGGCTGCATCATGGATGTGGGTTGCGGCACTCGGTGGCATTGTCCTCTGGGCGATGACTCGTCCCCGCAAGCGGATCAATAATCGTATGCAGAATAGCCGTCGTCTGCATGTTTCTCTCGGCTGGGTGCTACTGGCAGGTATGCTGCTCTTCTCCGCCACCGGGCTGACCTGGTCGCAGTGGGCCGGTGGCAATGTGGATAAAATGCGCGCGGCATTCGGCTGGCTGACCCCGCAGGTGAATACGCAGCTGCATAGCGCAATGCCGATGCCGCATGATCCGCATGCCGAACATCATATGGGGCATATGGCCGATGCGGCGCCGGCGGCGAAAGGCGAACAGTTTGATCGGGTGCTGACAATCGCGCGTGCGGCGGGTCTCAATGCCAGCAAGCTGGAAATCCGACCTCCGGCAGCGGCGGGGCGTGCGTGGACGGTCAATGAAATTGACCGAAGCTGGCCAACGCAGGTGGACGCGGTGGCAGTTGACGGGGAGAGTATGCAGGTTGTTGATCGCACCCGCTTTGCCGATTTCCCGTTAATGGCGAAGCTGACCCGCTGGGGCGTGGATTTCCATATGGGGATTCTGTTTGGTCTTGCCAATCAGCTGCTGCTGATTGCGTTTGGGATCGCGTTGTGCGTGATGATTGTGGTGGGATATCGTCTGTGGTGGATCCGGCGGCCGGCTCATGCGGCGTTTAACCCGGCGAATACCCTGATTCAGGCGTGGTTCAACCTGGGATGGCCCGCCCGCGCGCTCACGCTGGCGATTGCAGTGATGTTGGGGCTGGCGCTACCGTTAATGGGCGCCAGCCTCGCGGCAGGACTGGTCATTGACTATCTACGCTGGCGGGCGGCAACGGCCGTCTTGCTCGCGAAGTCGGTCGACTAAGTGCCTACGGCGTGCTGATGACCACCGTAACGCGGCGGTTTTCAGCACGTCCTTTCGCCGTATCGTTGCTGGCGATCGGATATTTTTTACCTAATCCACGGGTCGTTAAATTGCTGCGCGGGATATTGGCTCCCTTCGCCCAGTCATCCGCGACGATATCGGCGCGTTTAAGCGACAGCATTTCGTTATAGCTGTCTTTACCGTAGTTATCGGTGTGTCCGTCTAACCGAGCGTGCGTAATCCCGGTAGCAGCCAGACGAGAGGCCATTTTCTGGATTTGCGCCTGGCTGTCGCTGCGCAGATGGTAGTCGTTTTTATCAAACAGGATGCTGTCGGACAAACCCAGCGACCAGTCGCCATCACTTTCCGTAAAGCCGTAAGACTTCATGGCGGCAACCTGTTCCTGAGAGAATTTCCCTTGCGGGGCCTGACAGCCGGTGAGTAAAACCGCGGCCATCAGCGCGGGAGTAAAATATTTCCTGAGCATTGTGGTTCCTTTTATTTTTGTACTTGCGGAATACGCCGGTGTTTCATCCGATACATATTTTGATCGGCGAACTCCTGCAGGTTCTCCGCTGACGCATGTTCCCAGGCCAGCGCATAGCCGATGCTGAGCGACAGGGTCGCAGTATGGCCGTTATGCAGATTAAACGGCTCAAGAAACTGGCTGGATAACGATGCGCAGAGCGTCTTTACTTCCGCCTCTGAGTGAACGTCACGCAACAAGATCGCGAATTCGTCCCCGCCTAAACGCCAGGCCTGATGGTGCTTGCTGACAAAATTCATCAGCCGGCTGGCGACTTCGATGAGGACCTTGTCTCCCGTTGCATGACCCCAGTTATCATTAATCAGCTTAAAATTATCGCCATCAAGAAAGAGTAATGCCGAACTGCGTCGGGCAGCCTCATCTTTCATTAATGTACTGATGACGTTGCGAAACGCCGCGCGATTGGCCAGCCCGGTGAGGGGATCATGTAACGACGTGCGTAACAGCTGGGCATTTTTAGCCTGCAGCTGCTGCTGCCAGTCCTCCATTTCACCCAACAGGCTATTAAAGTCCTGGGCAAACAGATGGAACTCCTCGATGCGCTCTTCAGGGACCCGGCGGGAGAAGTGGCGGTTTTCCCGGATATCATGGACCACTTCGGTAATGCTTTGTAAGGCGGTGACGATACCGTGGTGCAGAGAATGCGTCAGCAATAAGGCGATAAATGAGGCCAGCAGAATACTGCCAGTCAAAACGATGATAGATATGCCGAGGAAGTGGCTTATCAGGCTGTCCAGCGCCGTCAGCCGAAGTTCGCCGACGACCTTCCCCAAATGCCAGATTGGCTGGGTTGTTGGTTCAGGAAACAGCCATTTGCTGATGATCCCGCTGAATTTCTCCTGCCGAACCAGGTCCGTATTACGCCAGACGGCGAAGTGATTTTGCTGGTTATCCAGCACCAGCGCTTCTGAAAACTGCCCCTGCCTGCCGAGCGTGGCCAGCGTCTCTTCTGCCGCAGCGCTGTCATCGAAAACCAGCGCGGCTTCAAGACTACGGCTCATTGTGGCGGCCGTCAGCGCCAGATTCTTCTGCGCATACTGTTTTAACGTAAAGACTGATGCGGTACTCAGCAATAGCCAGACCAGGGTCATAGAGATCACCACGCTTATCACGCTGATACGGCGTAGTGCTCGTTTAAAGGTGGGGCGCGGAGCCTGAGAGAAATCCTTATTCATGTGCATTGTTCCGGGCAAGCATCAGTACGTCTGGATTAACCCGCACACCGCTGTGTGTCAGGACATCCAGATTCACGGAGAATCTGACCCTTTTGTCATTTATGATCAGGCAAAAAGCACTGCCAATTGCACACTCGCTATTTTGTTCCGCAATGAGTAACAGGGGACGTGATGGGTATTCTGCGGTGAGCTTCGCCTGTTGAGAGGGCGATTCGCTGCCAAAATAAAATCCATCACAGACCGTATTCAACGCTTCTTCGGTATTACGCACAATGACCGGTTTGTACGGTAAAGCCTCAGGTTGTTCCTGAGCCAGGCTGTAGGTATAACGCGAGGTAGAAAAGATACACAACCTGGGCGGGCCAGATAATGCTGGCCAGCGGGTATAGGTGACAATACCCGAAACAATAGCCCGAACATTTTTAGGCGCGTCAGCGGCAAAAGCGGGATGGCCCACGATAAATAACAAAAAAATAAAAAAAAGACGGTGAGACTCTTTCATTAACGGATCCGTCAGGTTCGTCGGGGTGCATGAATTGCAGATCGCTGATGCCCGGGCGCAGGATACCATTGTTGGTGGGGAGCGTCATTAACCGCCCCCTTTCCTTTGAGATAATTCTGCCCAGGATTTTTCGTAAACGAAGGTGGGGGAAAGGTGAGTGTCGGCAGGGTGAAATATCGTATTGTACCAATATCTTTACACTTGTGGCGGAATAAATAGCCATTTAATTTGCTGGTGTAAAGTAAAATTTACGTATTATGGATTGAAATCTTTACTTTGTGTGGTATCGTTACGTCACTCCTCACCGAGGAACCCACTATCGCAAACGAGCTACACAGGATCGCAATCATGCAAAAAGACGCGCTGAATAACGTACATATTACCGACGAACAGGTTCTGATCACGCCGGATCAGCTGAAAGCTGAATTCCCGCTGAGCCTCGAACAAGAAGCGCAAATTGCGCAGTCCCGTCAGACGATATCTGACATTATTGCCGGCCGCGATCCGCGTCTGCTGGTGGTGTGTGGACCTTGCTCGATCCACGATCCAGAGGCGGCAATTGAATACGCTCATCGTTTTAAAGCACTTGCCGAAGAGGTCAGCGATAGCCTCTACCTGGTCATGCGCGTCTATTTTGAAAAACCTCGTACTACCGTGGGCTGGAAAGGGTTGATTAACGATCCGCATATGGATGGCTCATTTGATGTTGAAGGCGGTCTGAAGATTGCGCGTCGTTTGCTGGTAGAGCTGGTGAATATGGGGTTACCGCTGGCAACGGAAGCGCTGGATCCAAACAGCCCGCAGTACCTCGGCGATCTGTTTAGCTGGTCCGCTATCGGCGCACGTACGACCGAATCCCAGACTCACCGTGAAATGGCGTCAGGTCTGTCAATGCCGGTTGGCTTTAAAAACGGTACCGACGGTAGCCTGTCGACGGCAATTAACGCGATGCGTGCCGCAGCGATGCCGCACCGTTTCGTCGGGATTAACCAGGCCGGCCAGGTTTGTCTGCTGCAAACTCAGGGCAATCCGAACGGCCACGTTATTCTGCGCGGCGGTAAAGCCCCAAACTACGGCCCGGAAGATGTCGAGAAGTGCGAAAAAGAGATGGCTCAGGCGGGACTGAAACCGTCACTGATGGTAGATTGCAGCCATGGGAATTCTAATAAAGACTACCGCCGCCAGCCTGCGGTTGCGGAATCCGTCGTCGCACAGATTAAAGATGGTAATCGTTCCATCATTGGCCTGATGATCGAAAGTAATATCCACGAAGGTAATCAGTCTTCTGAGCAGCCGCGTTGTGATATGAAATACGGCGTATCCGTCACCGATGCCTGCATCAGCTGGGAAACGACTGATGCACTGCTCCGCGAACTGGATCAAGATCTGCGCGGTCATCTGGCGGCTCGTCTGGGGTAAGAGGATAGTATGGTTGCTGAACTGACCGCGTTACGCGATCAAATTGATGAAGTCGATAAGGCGCTGCTGGGGCTACTGGCTAAGCGCCTGGAGCTGGTAGCGGAAGTCGGAGAGGTCAAAAGCCAGTATGGGCTGCCGATTTACGTCCCGGAACGGGAAGCTGCGATGCTGGCTTCCCGACGGGAAGAGGCGTCGGCGCTGGGCGTTCCACCCGATCTTATCGAGGACGTGCTGCGTCGCGTCATGCGCGAGTCATATTCCAGCGAGAATGATAAAGGCTTCAAAACGCTGTGTCCGAATCTGCGCCCGGTCGTGATTGTCGGCGGTGGTGGGCAGATGGGGCGCCTGTTTGAGAAAATGCTGACGCTTTCAGGCTACCAGGTACGCATCCTGGAGAAAGACGACTGGGCGCGGGCAGCGGACATTGTTGCTGATGCCGGAATGGTCATCGTCAGCGTGCCTATCCATGCCACGGTCGATACGATTGGTCAGCTGCCGCCGTTACCGGCGGACTGTATCCTGGTCGACCTGGCGTCGGTGAAAGCGGAACCTTTACAGGCGATGCTGGCCGCGCACCGTGGTCCGGTACTGGGTCTGCACCCGATGTTCGGGCCGGACAGCGGCAGCCTGGCGAAGCAGGTGGTGGTTTACTGCGATGGTCGTCAGCCGGAAGCCTATCAGTGGTTCCTCGAGCAAATTCAGGTCTGGGGCGCCCGTCTGCACCGTATCAGCGCCGTTGAACACGACCAGAATATGGCTTTTATTCAGGCGCTACGTCACTTTGCGACCTTTGCCTATGGCCTGCATCTGGCGGAAGAAAACGTTCGCCTGGAACAGCTGCTGGCGTTGTCATCGCCGATCTACCGCCTTGAGCTGGCGATGGTTGGCCGCCTGTTTGCGCAGGATCCGCAGCTGTATGCCGACATTATTATGTCGTCGGAAAACAATCTGGCGCTGATTAAACGCTACTACCAGCGCTTTGGTGAAGCGATTGGCCTGCTGGAGCAGGGGGATAAACAGGCGTTTATCGACAGCTTCCGCAAAGTAGAGCACTGGTTTGGCGATTATGCCCAGCGCTTCCAGAGCGAAAGTCGGACGCTGCTGCGTCAGGCGAATGATAACCGGCAGTAACGGAAAACCATATATAATCAAAGCCAGAGGGGAAACCCGCTGGCTTTTTTTATAGGGATGAAAACGATGGCTGAACCACAACCGCTGTTTGATTACGCAGGACATCTGCCGGAATGTCCGACCTGGAGTGAAGCCGAGCAGGCGCTCTACTGGGCCGATATTCTGCAGTGCGAAATTCACCGTTACGACATCCGCAGCGGCGAACATCAGGTTCTGCAGTTTCCCGAAGAAGTGGGCTGCTTTGCCCTGCGCGAGAAAGGGGGCTTCATTGTGGCGCTACGCAGCGCTATCTGGCTTACCGATGCCCATGGCCTGTTGCGGCGCAAAGTTTGTGATAATCCGAGCAACCCGCAGCTGGCACGCTTTAACGATGGCGGCACCGATCGCGACGGGCGCTTTTATGCCGGTACATTCTGGGGGCCGGGAGATTATAACGGCGCGCTGCTGATGCGCATCAACCACGATCTCACTCCTCGGGTGATTCAGTGCGATATCCATGGCGCCAACGGTCTGGCCTTTAGCGCGGACAAGCGTTGGATGTACACCTCGGATACGCCAAACGCCGTTATCTACCGCACTCCGCTGGATGAGCAGGGCGAGCCCGGCAAACGCGAAGTCTTTCGTCGTTTTCAGCCGGGAGAAGGTATCCCGGACGGGGCGGCCGTGGATGAAGAGGGTTGCTACTGGAGCGCAATGTTCGATGGCTGGCGTGTCGCCCGTTTTTCACCGACCGGTGAACAGCTGGAAGAACATCGATTACCGGTGCGCTGCCCGACAATGGTCTGTTTTGGCGGCGCGGATATGCGCACGTTGTACATTACGACCACGCGCGAAAATATGTCTGCCGACGAAGTCCAGAAATATCCGCTCTCCGGCGCTATCTTCACCCTGCCGGTGACGGTGGCAGGGATGAAGAAACCCGTATTTACAGAGCGTTAGATAGGATCGACCGGCACGACGTTTTCGCCTGGGTAGCAACCCAGAACTTTCATGGAACGAGTAATCTCGGCCAGCTCTTTTAGTGCCTTACGCATCGGCATTGATTCCAGGTTGGCCTGGATATCCAGATAAAACATCTCTTCCCACGGGTTACCGTGAATCGGACGAGATTCCAGCTTGGTCATGATCAGGTTGTGATTGCGCAACACCAGCAGCGCTTCAACCAGCGCACCGGCCTGCTGGCCGGTTGCCATGAGCAGCGTGGTCTTTGCCGGTACCTGTTCGGAAACATTCACCGCTTTACGTGCCAACACCAGGAAACGGGTGATGTTTTGTGTCTGATTTGCCTGGCAATGTTCAAGAACCTGCAGGCCGTACAGTGCGCCACCGGCTTCGCTACCCAGCGCGGCTACGCCCGGTGAGTTCGCCTGAGCCACTTTTTCCATCGCCGCAGAGGTGCTTTCGGTGTATTCAATTTTCCAGTGTGGGTAACGGCTCAGATACTGGCTGCACTGCTGGAACGGCTGCGGGTGGCTATATACGGTCTGAATGTGTTGCGGATCGGTTGAAGCTGAGACCAGAACGCAGTGATCGATTGGGATCGTGAGCTCACCGACGATCGACAGGCTGGTATGCTGCAGTAGATCGTAGACATCATTGATGCCACCGGAGCTGGTATTTTCGATAGGAACGACCGCGTAGTCGGCCTGGCCGGTTTCCACCTGGTTAAAAATATCGGCAAATTTCGCGCAACCGCTCTCAATGAACTGTTCGAAATGGCGCGCCGCGTACTGGCGGGCGGCCAGATGTGAATATGACCCTTTTGGTCCCAGGAAAGCCACGCGCGCTGAATGCGGATTGATTTTATTCAGATGCTGTTGCAGCAGGGTTTGCTGGGTGAGAACGGAATCCTCGATGATCAGCTGAAACAGGCGGGTGATGTAGTGGGCATCCAGATGGTGGCTTTTCCCCAGCGTTATCAGACGCTCCAGCAGGTCGCGCTCGCGGTCGATATCACGAACCGGACGGTGCGATGCCAGCTTTGCTTTACCGACCTCTACAGCCAGTCCGCGGCGTTCTGCCAGCAGCGCGAGCAGTTTTTCATCCAGTGCGCTGATCTTATCGCGCAGAGCCAGTAACGGGTTTTCCTCGGTCATATGTGTTGCCTTTCTTGTTATTGATTTATCAATAAAAAAGGCCTCCCGTTTGGGAGGCCTTGTTGTTCGTCTTCGCATTCTTTATCACACGACGAATCGCCTCCCGTTCAGGGGAAGGTAAAAAAGAATGCGAAGAAGAACGCTAGTCGTTTCACGATGAATTCCTTTGCTGAGTTGAGATTACAGTACCCGTACTGTTTTCATCCTGTCAATAAAAAACGCGCCCGAAGGCGCGTGGCGTTACACAATATTAAGTTAAGGATTACTCTTCTTCTTCCACAAAGCCTGCCTCTTTCACCGATGTTGCGGCGCGGCGGGCTTCCCCTTTGTGTTGCACTTTATTCAGCTGCCGTTCCAGCTTGTTGATCAATTCGTTGATTGCGACGTACATATCTTCGCTTCTTCCGCTGGCGACCAGATGCCCGTTTGGCGTATTGATGGTTGCATCAGCGACAAAACCCTGCGGCTCCTTAGAGAGAATGATGTGCGGGTTGATTAAGTGGGTTTGCCATTTATCCAATTTGGCGAGACGGTCTGCGACATGCTGGCGAATTGCCGGAGTAATTTCCATTTGTTTACTGGTAATGTTCATTGTCATAAATTTTACCTCTTGTCTTTCCCGTCTTGGTGAACTCAGCATACCTCTCCCAATGTCAAGATGTGTGATCTATATCACATTTTAATGTCACTTTTTGTCAACGAATTCATTTTGTGAGGCAGGGCAGGAACAGGTGAGATTTTACTTGTCGGAAAGGGGAAAGGGAGTCATATTTGATAGGATGACTCGGCGCTAAAACGCTTCAGCTCAGGCGCCTGAACAATAAAAAACGGCAGCTCATGGCTGCCGTTTTGCTTATCTGAAAAACGATCAGGTGTTTTTACCGTTAGCGGCGATAATTTTCGCCACCTTGTCTGCCTGAGCGTTCATTTGCATCTGGCGGTAGGCGTTTTCCATTTTCGGTAGCGCATCGCGAGTCGCCTGAGTATCCGGGTAGCTGCGCAGCATACCATCGACACGGTTCACGACGGCAACCCATGCGCCGCGGTCGGTGTAGTAATCAACCACTGACAGCTCGTACTTCGCCAGGCGATCCTTCAGGAACACCATACGTTTGTAGGCGTCGGTCGCATACTGGCTGTTCGGGTAACCGCGTACCAGTTTGGAGAAGTCGTTGAAGGCATCGCGAGCGTGCTGCGGGTCGCGATCGGAGCGATCGACCCCGAAGAATCCTTGCAGCGCACTGTCATCCAACGCCATATTTGTCAGACCACGCATATAAATGACGTAATCAATGTTAGGATGCGTAGGGTTCAGACGAACGAAGCGGTCGATGGCTGCCTGAGCCAGCGGCAGATCGGCATTTTTGTAATACGCATAAATCAGGTCAAGCTGTACCTGTTGGGAATAAGGACCGAACGGGTAGCGGTTATCCAACGCTTCCAGTTGCGTTATTGCCTGTTTCCAGTTACCGTCCTGCAGCTTTTGCTGGGCGGTCGCGTAGATTTCATTCGGCGGATTATCAGGCACCTCTTCCTTTGAGCCGGAGCAACCCACCAAAGCCAGGCTCAGTGTGGCCGCTGCCACCAGGTATTTCATGCGCGTCATGACGTTTTGACTTCCTCAAAATGTTTATGCGGGAGAATCTCTGTTCCTGCTCCCGATTAAGACCAGCTACAATAGCACACTATATTAAACGGCAAAGCCGTAAAACCCAACGTTAAACGAAGAAGCTGTATATGGCACAACGAGTACAACTCACCGCAACGGTGTCCGAAAATCAACTCGGTCAACGCTTAGATCAGGCTTTGGCCGAAATGTTCCCGGATTATTCGCGTTCGCGCATAAAAGAATGGATCCTCGACCAGCGAGTGCTGGTAAACGGCGCTGTCAGCGACAAGCCGAAAGAAAAAGTTTTAGGGGGAGAGAGCGTCTCCATCGATGTTGAAATCGAAGAAGACGTGCGCTTCGAACCGCAGGATATTCCGCTCAATATCGTCTACGAAGATGATGACATCCTCGTGATCAATAAACCGCGCGATCTGGTTGTTCACCCAGGCGCGGGCAACCCCGACGGTACTGTGCTGAATGCGCTGCTGCACTATTATCCGCCGATTGCCGACGTACCGCGCGCGGGTATTGTTCACCGTCTGGATAAAGATACGACCGGTCTGATGGTCGTAGCGAAAACCATCCCGGCACAAACTCGTCTGGTGGAGTCGCTGCAGCTGCGTGAAATCACCCGTGAGTATGAAGCGGTAGCAATTGGTCACATGACATCGGGTGGTACGGTAGAAGAACCTATCAGCCGTCACCCGACGAAACGTACGCATATGGCGGTGCACCCGATGGGGAAACCGGCGGTAACGCATTACCGTATTATGGAGCACTTCCGTATTCACACGCGCCTGCGCCTGCGCCTGGAAACCGGCCGTACTCACCAGATTCGTGTGCATATGGCTCACATCACCCATCCGCTGGTGGGCGATCAGGTCTATGGCGGCCGCCCGCGTCCGCCGAAAGGTGCATCGGAAGCGTTTATCACCGCCCTGCGCAAGTTTGACCGTCAGGCACTGCACGCGACGATGTTACGCTTGTACCACCCGATCAGCGGTATCGAGATGGAATGGCATGCGCCAATTCCTCAGGATATGGTTGATCTGATTGAGGCAATGCGTGCAGATTATGAAGATCACAAGGACGATATTGACTGGCTATGACTAAACTGATTGTACCGCAATGGGCCGTGCCGGAAGGCGTGGCTGCCTGTAGCTCCACGCGTATTGGCGGTGTCAGTCTGCCTCCGTACGATTCGCTCAATCTGGGCGCCCATTGCGGAGACAATCTGCAGCACGTGGAAGAAAACCGTCGGCGCATGTTTGCCGCTGGCGGGCTGCCGTCATATCCGGTATGGCTGGAGCAGGTTCATGGCACCGCGGTGCTCACCCTGGACGGCGGGCCATATGAGTCAAAACGGGCGGATGCGTCATACTGTAATACACCGGGTACGGTGTGCGCGGTAATGACGGCGGACTGCCTGCCGGTTCTTTTTTGTAATCGCGCAGGGACGGAAGTTGCCGCTGCTCATGCCGGCTGGCGCGGATTATGCGACGGTGTGCTGGAAGCGACGGTTGCATGTTTCGCCGATAAGCCGAAAAACATTCTGGCCTGGCTTGGCCCGGCGATCGGTCCCGAGGCTTTTGAAGTCGGTCCGGAAGTGCGGGATGCGTTTATAGTCAAGGACGGGAAAGCGGAAGAGGCTTTCCGCCCCGTCGGCGAGAAATATTTTGCTGATATCTATCGGCTGGCTCGTCAGCGTTTAGCCAATGTTGGCGTCACGCAGATCTTCGGCGGCGATCGCTGTACGCTAAGCGAAAAGGATGATTTTTTCTCTTATCGTCGCGATAAGACTACGGGCCGTATGGCGAGTTTTATCTGGTTGAGATAACCTGGCGAATCAAGACGGTCCAGAAGGCAAATTTATTTTTCGCATAGTTCAGGTCTTTAACCTTGAATAATTGAGGGATGACCTCATTTAATCTCCAGTAGCAAATTTGACCTGTTATGGGAGGAGTTATGCGTCTGGATCGTCTTACCAATAAATTCCAGCTTGCTCTTGCCGATGCCCAGTCGCTTGCACTCGGGCACGACAACCAATTCATCGAACCTCTTCATTTAATGAGCGCCTTGCTGAATCAGGAAGGGGGATCGGTACGTCCTTTATTAACCTCTGCGGGCATTAACGCCGGAGAGTTAAGCACCAATATCACTCAGGCGCTGAGCCGTTTACCGCAGGTGGAAGGCACCGGCGGTGACGTACAGCCGTCTCAGGATTTAGTGCGTATTCTGAACCTTTGCGACAAGCTGGCGCAAAAGAGGAAGGACAATTTTATTTCGTCAGAACTGTTCGTTCTGGCGGCGCTTGAATCACGCGGTACGCTGACCGACCTTTTAAAATCCGCCGGAGCAACAACCGCCAATGTGGCTCAGGCGATTGAACAAATGCGCGGAGGTGAAAGCGTGAACGATCAGGGTGCCGAAGACCAACGTCAGGCATTGAAAAAATTTACGGTCGATCTGACCGAACGTGCTGAACAGGGCAAACTGGATCCGGTCATTGGCCGTGACGAAGAGATTCGCCGTACTATCCAGGTTCTGCAGCGCCGAACTAAAAATAACCCGGTTTTAATTGGTGAGCCCGGCGTTGGTAAAACCGCCATCGTTGAAGGACTGGCACAGCGTATTGTCAACGGTGAAGTACCGGAAGGGCTGAAGGGTCGTCGGGTTCTGGCGCTGGATATGGGGGCGCTGGTGGCCGGGGCCAAGTATCGCGGTGAGTTCGAAGAGCGCCTGAAAGGGGTGCTGAACGATCTGGCAAAACAGGAAGGCAACGTCATTCTGTTTATTGATGAACTGCACACTATGGTCGGGGCGGGGAAAGCGGACGGCGCAATGGATGCCGGCAACATGCTGAAACCTGCTTTGGCGCGCGGTGAGCTGCACTGCGTCGGCGCAACCACGCTCGATGAGTATCGTCAGTATATTGAAAAAGATGCTGCGCTGGAGCGTCGTTTCCAGAAAGTGTTTGTTGCTGAGCCAAGCGTTGAAGATACCATTGCGATCCTGCGTGGTCTGAAAGAGCGCTATGAGCTGCACCACCATGTACAGATCACTGACCCGGCGATCGTCGCAGCGGCAACCTTGTCGCATCGTTATATTGCTGACCGTCAGCTGCCGGATAAAGCTATCGACCTGATCGATGAAGCGGCATCCAGCATCCGTATGCAGATTGACTCGAAGCCGGAGGAGCTCGACCGACTCGACAGACGTATTATTCAGCTCAAGCTGGAACAGCAGGCGCTGAAGAAAGAAGCCGATGAAGCCAGTCTGAAACGTCTGGATATGCTGAATGAAGAGCTGGCGGATAAAGAACGTCAGTATTCCGTATTAGAAGAAGAGTGGAAGGCGGAAAAAGCGTCGCTCTCCGGAACCCAGACGATTAAAGCTGAGCTGGAACAGGCAAAAATCGCCATCGAGCAGGCGCGACGCGTTGGCGACCTGGCCAGGATGTCTGAACTGCAGTACGGCAAAATCCCGGAGCTGGAAAAACAGCTGGCAGCGGCTACACAGTCTGAAGGTAAAACGATGCGTCTGTTGCGTAATAAAGTGACGGATGCGGAAATTGCCGAAGTGCTGGCACGCTGGACCGGTATTCCGGTAGCGCGAATGATGGAAGGCGAGCGTGAAAAACTGCTGCGTATGGAGCAGGAGTTGCACAGTCGGGTGATTGGTCAGAACGAAGCGGTTGAAGCAGTATCCAACGCGATTCGCCGTAGCCGGGCCGGGCTGTCCGATCCTAACCGTCCAATCGGGTCGTTCCTGTTCCTTGGTCCAACCGGTGTCGGTAAAACGGAGCTGTGCAAAACGCTGGCGAACTTTATGTTTGATAGCGATGATGCCATGGTACGTATCGATATGTCTGAGTTTATGGAGAAACACTCCGTATCGCGTCTGGTCGGTGCGCCTCCGGGATATGTCGGCTATGAAGAGGGCGGGTATCTGACGGAAGCGGTACGTCGTCGTCCTTACTCTGTCATCCTGCTGGATGAAGTAGAAAAGGCTCATCCGGATGTGTTTAACATCCTGTTGCAGGTGCTGGACGACGGTCGTCTGACCGATGGACAGGGGAGAACGGTCGATTTCCGTAATACGGTTGTGATTATGACCTCTAACCTTGGTTCGGATCTGATTCAGGAACGTTTCGGCGAACTGGATTACAGTCACATGAAAGATCTGATTCTGGGTGTGGTCAGTCAGAACTTCCGCCCGGAATTCATCAACCGTATCGATGAAGTCGTGGTCTTCCACCCGCTGGGTGAAAAACACATTGCTTCGATTGCTCAGATTCAGCTGCAGCGTCTGTACAAACGTCTGGAAGAACGTGGCTACGAAGTCCACATGTCCGATGAAGCGCTGAAGTTGCTGAGTGCGAATGGTTATGATCCGGTGTATGGCGCTCGTCCGTTAAAACGCGCTATCCAGCAGCAGATCGAAAACCCGCTGGCGCAGCAAATTCTTTCCGGCGAGCTGATCCCCGGTAAAGAAGTTCAGCTGGTGGTGAAAGACGACCATATAGTGGCAGTGCAGTAAATCACAAAACGACAAAAACGGGCCCTCTGGGCTCGTTTTTGTTTAAAAACCAGGCAAGAATTAAAGTCCGGATGCAGGATTGTTTAATAAGTGAGCGAACGAATCATTTATTTGAATTTAAACTTGCCACATCAGAATTACCCCCTATAATGCGCCTCCACTGACACGGAACAACGGCATGCAAGCCGCCGGGTCAGCGGGGTTCAGAGATGAACGCCAACGGAGAAAAGCGAAAATAAACGCTTGACTCTGAATGAGGAAAACGTATTATACGGGACCTCGCGACAGAGCGCTCGGCGCCGTCGCACTGCTCTTTAACAATTTATCAGACAATCTGTGTGGGCACTCAAAGTGACATGGATTCTTAACGTCCTCGGACGAAAAATGAATACCAAGTCTCTGA
>NZ_MTEG01000035.1:0-51118 GCF_002108615.1 Klebsiella sp. YJ | reverse complement strand
AGGATTGTTATTGATGACCAGCTCGTAATGCAGATGAGGACCGGATGAACGTCCGCTGTTACCGGATAACGCAATAGCGCCTCCCCGGGTAACCCTGGCCCCTTTAGTAACGAGTATTTTATTGAGGTGGAGATAGCGAGTTTTAACACCGGCTTTTCCTGTTACTTCAACAAAATATCCCATGGTGCTGTTGTATTCGGCCCGGGTGATTTTTCCGTCGATGACGCTGACTATTTTCGTGTTCATGGGCATGGAATAATCAATGCCATTATGGGGACTCACTTTTCCCGATACCGGGTTAAGTCTTGCAGGATTGAAAGGCGAACTGAGTCTTGCTGTGGCCGGTAACGGATAATCGAGACTGCCTTTCCCGGAAGTATCGGAAAGGTTATAGAACTTTTTATCTGATATACGATACGCCGTGTAATTAAATGAACCGGACGTAAATTTATAGGCCACGACACGTGATTTTCCCGCTTTCTTTTGCAGTACGAGTTTTAATGATTCATTTTTTTTCAAATGCCGCAGATTAAACCGGGAAGGCAAGGAGCGCTGAAGAGTAGCGATCTCGTTCGATTCCAGCCCCGAGCGGGTGGCTGAAAGGTAGGCATTTTCTTTTACGACATCGGTAGAATACATTTACTGGAATTCGCCGTTAGCATGAACACTGCGGCGTATGCTAGGGGTTTTCAGGAGGCGTGTCATCTGTCAGTTAATCGGGAGCACCGTTGATGGTCGTCATTTTTGTAACATATCTTGTTTCCCGTTTGCTCCTGAAGCTCTGGGAACTGTATGACCAGCCCGACGGTGATGATTAACGGGACTGAAACAGGTTACGGCAGAGCAATATGGGGCTCATGTCCTGCTACGTAACCCGTCAGTAAAGCCCTGCTGCGCACCTGACGCTAAGCACTAACCCGCCTGCAGTTACCTGGTCGAATACAGCCCGCGAAGCTTTCTTGCCTGCGTCTGATGTGCTTCCGCACCGGCATTATTGACCTGCTCATGCACGAGAGCGGCTTTTTCTCCGGCATTCAGTTCGTTAAAAGAAGAAGACGAGGTCTTTGAATTTGCATCACTGCCGGACAGCATTTTTTTATGTTCCTCAATCATTTTCTGATGCGCATAGGACGCGCTGTTGTTCATAAATGAATGAGCAACAATGGCCCTTTCATGTTCATTCATTTCAGAGAATGAGGGCGTGTTGTTTTTATTAACCCTGTCCGGTAAGTTTTCATGCGTCGAGTAATTCACATGACTGACGGCTGAGGCATTATTAACAAATCGATGTGTTTCATGGGCAATATCACTGGACTGAGCAAAAGCTGCCCCACAAAATAAAGCTGTAAACGCAGTGGTCGTGATTAATATATTCATGTGTAATTACCTTCTGAGGTACATAAAAGATGTCCTTATGATCATATATAAAAATAATCAACCTGTGGGGAAGATGACGTAAATGTAATACAGCTATGTACATTACACGATTGTAATGAATTTGTTTCTTAAGGTGTGCTAGATTCATTTCATTGTAAGTGGATGAACCAGTAATTTAATTTAAATCGGTTCTCGAATTCTGTCAGTAACCATACTTTAAATAAGGGAATGCGCATGCTGTTGAAAACGTCTCGACGAACTTTCCTGAAGGGGTTAACCCTCTCTGGCGTAGCCGGAAGTCTTGGCGTATGGAGTTTCAATGCGCGTTCCAGTCTGAGCCTGCCAGTTGCCGCATCCCTGCAGGGTACTCAGTTTGACCTGACCATTGGTGAAACGGCCGTCAATATCACGGGCAGTGAGCGTCAGGCCAAAACAATCAATGGAGGCCTGCCGGGGCCCGTTCTTCGCTGGAAAGAAGGTGACACCATTACCCTGAAGGTCAAAAACCGTCTTAATGAACAGACGTCCATTCACTGGCACGGCATTATTCTTCCGGCCAATATGGATGGTGTTCCGGGGCTGAGTTTTATGGGCATAGAGCCTGATGATACCTACGTTTACACCTTTAAGGTTAAGCAGAACGGGACTTACTGGTACCACAGCCATTCCGGTCTGCAGGAACAGGAGGGGGTATACGGTGCCATTATCATCGATGCCAGGGAGCCAGAACCGTTTACTTACGATCGTGAGCATGTGGTCATGTTGTCTGACTGGACCGATGAAAATCCTCACAGCCTGCTGAAAAAATTAAAAAAACAGTCGGATTACTACAATTTCAATAAACCAACCGTTGGCTCTTTTTTCCGCGACGTGAATACCAGGGGGCTGTCAGCCACCATTGCCGATCGGAAAATGTGGGCTGAAATGAAAATGAATCCGACTGACCTCGCGGATGTCAGTGGCTACACCTACACCTATCTCATGAACGGGCAGGCCCCGCTGAAAAACTGGACCGGACTGTTCCGTCCCGGTGAAAAGATACGCTTACGGTTTATCAACGGCTCGGCAATGACCTATTTCGATATCCGTATCCCCGGGCTGAAAATGACGGTCGTGGCTGCAGATGGCCAGTATGTAAACCCGGTTACCGTTGACGAATTCAGGATTGCCGTTGCCGAAACCTATGATGTCATTGTGGAGCCTCAGGGTGAGGCCTATACCATCTTCGCACAATCCATGGACAGGACCGGTTACGCTCGAGGGACACTGGCCACGAGAGAGGGGTTAAGTGCTGCCGTTCCCCCCCTCGATCCCCGTCCTCTGTTGACCATGGAAGATATGGGTATGGGGGGAATGGGACATGATATGGCAGGAATGGACCACAGCCAGATGGGAGGCATGGATAACAGCGGAGAGATGATGTCTATGGACGGTGCTGACCTTCCGGATAGCGGGACATCCTCCGCGCCCATGGATCACAGCAGCATGGCCGGTATGGATCATTCCCGGATGGCCGGAATGCCGGGTATGCAAAGTCATCCTGCGTCAGAAACGGATAACCCACTGGTTGATATGCAGGCGATGAGCGTCTCTCCGAAATTAAATGATCCGGGTATTGGTCTTCGAAATAACGGAAGAAAGGTTCTCACGTACGCGGATTTGAAAAGCCGCTTTGAGGATCCTGACGGACGTGAACCTGGCCGTACCATAGAACTGCATTTAACCGGCCACATGGAAAAGTTTGCCTGGTCATTTAACGGAATCAAGTTTTCAGATGCCGCACCGGTGCTGCTGAAATACGGTGAGCGGCTCAGGATCACGCTGATCAACGATACCATGATGACTCACCCCATTCACCTGCATGGTATGTGGAGCGATCTGGAAGATGAAAACGGTAATTTCATGGTTCGTAAACACACAATAGATGTTCCCCCTGGTACAAAACGCAGTTACAGAGTGACAGCAGATGCGCTTGGCCGCTGGGCGTATCACTGCCATTTGCTCTATCACATGGAAATGGGAATGTTTCGTGAAGTCCGGGTGGAGGAATGATGCGAATGAAGAGAAATTTGAAGGCCATACCTGTTCTGGTCGCCGGTTTGTTTACCTCACAGCTTTCTATTGCGGCGGGCTCCGTCTCTGCAGATCCCCACGCCGGGCACGACATGTCTGCCATGCAGATGCCAGCAGATGAGAATTTCACTGAGATGACGTCAATGGAGCCCATTGTAACTGAGAGCAGAACGCCAATTCCGCCTGTTACCGATGCCGACCGGAAGGCTGCATTCGGCAATTTACAGGGGCATGCGATTCACGACAGTGCGATTAATTATCTGGTTCTGCTGGATCAACTGGAATGGCAACGGTCGGATAACACCAACAATTTCAGCTGGAGTGTTAACAGCTGGATTGGAGGCGACACAGATCGGATTTGGCTAAAGAGTGAAGGTGAACGAAGCAATGGGGAAACGGAGGCGGCTGAAGCGCAGTTACTCTGGGGACATGCGGTTGGCCCATGGTGGGATTTGGTTGCGGGTGTCAGGCAGGATTTCAGACCTGCTTCTGCCCGGACATGGGCTGCTGTCGGTTTTCAGGGGCTGGCACTCTATAATTTTGAGTCTGAAATTACGGGTTTTGTCAGTAATGGCGGAAAAGCAGCCCTTCGTCTGGGAGGAGAATACGACGTTTTACTGACTAACCGGCTCATACTCCAGCCATCCTATGAGGTGAATTTCTACAGTCAGGATGATGAATCGCGGGGTCGCGGCAGGGGACTGACTGACACAGAGCTGGGGCTCCGGCTGCGCTATGAAATACGCCGTGAGTTTGCACCCTATATAGGCGTTTCCTGGAATCAACTTTACGGGAAAACATCCGATATGGCGAAAAGAGAAGGTGAGAAAGACCATCAGGTAGTATTCCTGGCGGGAGCCAGAATCTGGTTTTAACGCACTGATATAAAACACTCAACTAAACAGGTAAATAAAATGTCGATTTTAAATAAAGCCATTCTTACAGGTGGCCTCGTTATGGGCGTTGCTTTCTCTGCTACGGCCCATCCGGAATTAAAAAGCTCTGTGCCACAGGCTGATTCAGCCGTAGCGGCCCCGGAAAAGATTCAGCTTAATTTCTCGGAAAATCTGACCGTGAAATTCTCAGGTGCAAAATTAACGATGACGGGTATGAAAGGCATGTCATCACATTCTCCGATGCCGGTCGCGGCAAAAGTGGCGCCAGGCGCTGACCCTAAATCGATGGTCATTATTCCGCGAGAGCCTTTACCCGCTGGCACTTATCGTGTTGACTGGCGCGCGGTTTCTTCAGATACGCACCCTATTACCGGTAATTACACCTTTACAGTGAAGTAATATTATGAACGACCTGATTATGATTGTTATTCGTTTTCTTCTTTATCTGGATTTGATGGTAATATTTGGATTGCCATTTTTTCAGATATATGGAATAAGCGGTGTCAGACATGAAACCTATAACCTGACTAATTTCAGGTCGTTTATAACCTTTGCTGTTGTTACAGGCATCATTCTTACTGGCATTAATATGCTCCTGGTATCTAATGCCATGAGTGGAGTAACTGACCTCAGAGAATTATCCATCCATGTTATCGAGATGGTGATAGAAGAAACTGATGTGGGTATTAGCTGGATTGTCAGGCTCTGTGCCCTGTTTACCACACTCGGTGCTTTGTTCCTTTACACTAATAAGAGAGTATTGTCCTGCCTGCTGATGACGATGAGTGGGGGCGTGGCGCTGGCTACACTTGCCTGGGGAGGACACGCCGTTATGCATGACGGTCTGCATTACTATCTCCATTTACTGAGCGATCTGACCCATCTCGGCGCTGCAGGTGCCTGGACAGGTGCTCTGGTTGCATTTGCTATCCTGCTGATGCGCAGAAACGAGCATAATGCACAGAGCGTCATTGTGATATCTGACTCCCTGGCAAAATTTGCCACGGCAGGAACGGTGATTGTTGTAGCCCTGATCCTGAGTGCGCTGGTCAACTATCTGTATATTGCTGAGGGTAACTTAACTCCCTTATTCAACAGTTCCTGGGGGAGGATATTGCTTGCCAAGACGGCTCTGTTTGTTCTGATGCTTCTTCTGGCTGCAGCAAACCGGTTTCACCTGGGTCCCCGGCTTGAAGTTATGGTCAGGGAAGGGAATTATGATCGCAGCGTTGCCCTGATGCGAAACAGCATCCTGACAGAATTCGTTGTTGCGATTATCATTCTGGGCGCCGTAGCGTGGCTTGGAATGCTTGCTCCGTCTCAGATCAGCTAGGGGACAGCCAAAGCTCATGCGTGAGATTTTTACTTTCATATCAGCGAGTTGACCATGCAGCGTATTTTAATCGTTGAAGACGAACAAAAAACAGGTCGTTACCTGCAGCAGGGACTGGTTGAGGAAGGCTATCAGGCCGATCTCTTTAATAATGGCCGCGATGGTCTCGGGGCCGCGTCGAAGGGACAGTATGATTTGATAATACTGGACGTGATGCTGCCTTTCCTCGACGGGTGGCAAATCATCAGCGCACTGAGGGAGTCCGGGCACGAAGAACCGGTCCTGTTTTTAACCGCAAAGGACAACGTGCGGGACAAAGTGAAAGGACTGGAGCTTGGCGCAGATGACTACCTGATTAAGCCCTTTGATTTTACGGAGCTGGTTGCACGTGTAAGAACCCTACTGCGCCGGGCACGCTCGCAGGCCGCAACAGTCTGCACCATCGCCGATATGACCGTTGATATGGTGCGCCGGACCGTGATCCGTTCGGGGAAGAAGATCCATCTCACCGGTAAAGAATACGTTCTGCTTGAGTTGCTGCTGCAACGCACCGGAGAAGTGTTACCCAGGAGTCTTATCTCGTCCCTGGTCTGGAACATGAATTTTGACAGTGATACGAATGTGATTGATGTCGCCGTGAGACGTCTGAGAAGTAAAATTGATGATGACTTTGAGCCAAAACTGATCCATACCGTTCGCGGTGCCGGATATGTCCTGGAGATCAGAGAAGAGTGAGGTTCAAAATTTCCCTGACCACACGCCTGAGCCTGATTTTTTCTGCGGTGATGCTTACGGTATGGTGGTTATCAAGTTTTATCCTGATTAGCACCCTGAATGGCTATTTCGATAATCAGGACCGCGATTTTCTGACAGGTAAACTTCAGCTCACCGAAGAGTTTCTTAAAACAGAGACGTTCAGGAACAAAACGGATATTAAGTCATTATCAGAAAAAATAAACGATGCGATGGTGGGGCACAATGGCTTATTCATTTCTATAAAAAACATGGAAAATGAAAAAATTGTTGAACTCTATGCCAAAAATTCTGTTGTTCCAGCGGTCCTGCTTAATAAGTCGGGTGATATTCTCGACTATATGATCCAGACGGAAGAAAATAACACCGTGTACCGCAGTATCTCGCGGCGGGTTGCCGTGACGCCGGAACAGGGTAAAAGCAAACATGTCATCATTACGGTTGCCACGGATACTGGGTATCACACCCTGTTTATGGACAAACTCAGTACCTGGCTGTTCTGGTTCAATATCGGTCTGGTCTTTATTTCTGTTATTCTGGGCTGGCTGACCACACGTATTGGTCTGAAACCGCTACGGGAAATGACCAGTCTGGCTTCCTCCATGACCGTACACAGCCTGGATCAGCGTCTAAATCCCGATCTGGCTCCGCCGGAAATCTCTGAGACCATGCAGGAGTTCAATAATATGTTTGATCGCCTGGAGGGGGCATTCCGGAAACTGTCAGATTTCTCGTCTGACATCGCGCATGAGCTGCGCACACCAGTCAGTAATCTGATGATGCAGACGCAGTTTGCACTGGCTAAGGAAAGGGATGTTTCGCATTACCGCGAAATTTTATTCGCTAACCTGGAAGAACTGAAAAGGTTGTCACGAATGACCAGTGACATGCTTTTTCTGGCACGTTCAGAGCATGGTCTGCTGCGGCTGGATAAACATGATGTGGATCTGGCAGCCGAACTGAATGAATTACGTGAGTTGTTCGAGCCCCTGGCAGACGAAACAGGAAAGACAATCACGGTTGAAGGAGAGGGCGTTGTTGCCGGAGACAGCGATATGCTCCGACGTGCTTTCAGTAACCTGCTTTCCAATGCAATCAAGTATTCTCCCGATAACACCTGTACAGCGATACACCTTGAGCGTGACAGTGACTGTGTGAACGTGATGATTACGAATACGATGTCCGGCCAGGTTCCCGCTAATCTGGAACGTTTGTTTGACCGGTTCTATCGCGCAGACTCATCAAGGTTCTACAACACGGAAGGCGCGGGGCTGGGATTATCAATTACAAGGTCGATCATTCATGCTCACGGCGGCGAGCTGTCAGCAGAACAGCAGGGGCGGGAAATTGTGTTCAGTGTGCGTCTGTTAATGGATTAATACCGTTATTCAGGAGAAACCCGGAAGGTGACAAAAATGTCATCGTTCAGTCACGCGATAAACAGAGGCGGTTTTTTATAATCAGCCATAAATCAGGACAGCGTGATAATTCAATCGCCCGGTTCCTGGCGTGATGATCAACCAGCCCTGAGATCAAATGCTTTCTCTGTTATAAGCATTGATTGTTCGGGTATGAAAACACCGGAGACCCAACCATGAAAAAGATCCTTGTATCCTTTATTGCCATGATGGCTGTCGCTTCATCTGCCTGGGCTGCAGAGACAATGAACATGCATGACCAGGTAAATAATGCCCAGGCGCCTGCCCATCAGATGCAATCATCCGCTGAAAAAAGTGCAGTTCAGGGGGAGAGCATGAAAATGATGGATATGAGCGGTCACGATCAGGCCGCAATGTCCCATGAAATGATGCAAAACGGCAATTCTGCCGCCCATCAGGACATGGCTGAAATGCATAAAAAAATGATGAAAGCCAAACCTGAGAACACCCAAGAAACTGCTAAGCCATTTTCCGAAATGAGCGAGCATGAGAAAGCCGCTGTTGTGCATGAGAAGGCGAATAATGGCCAGTCTTCCGTTATTCATCAGCAACAGGCGGAAAAGCATCGCAGCCAGATCACCCAGAATTAACCCGCAGCTCCACTTGTCAGACCCTCATTTGACGCCGAAGTCACTGGCTTACGCTCCCGTCCGGGAGCGTTTTTTTTATAAGCGAAATGAATAATAATGAAAGAGTCCATACACAATGTTTTTTTTGGTCATGTCGACCTCACAATTAACTTATATTGTTTGAGAATCCTGTTCCCCGGTCATCTCCAGGGTGCATGTCGCGCCGTATCCTGAGACTGGCTGAGAATACGAATGACCGTAACCATAGAATGTGATGATACAAAATAGATCGTATGCCGGTTCTACCGGCAGTGTGCAGATATCGTCTCCCAGCTCTGCACAATGCGTGCCGATATCATGCATGGCCAGCACATCAAATACTGCAGCTATACGACCGATCTATGCATCCGCCTGAACAACCCCGATCTGTCTGAAGCTGAAGTCCCAGATGGCCTCCAGATCCTCTTCTGCTTTGGGTGTCAGCTCAATCTCTTTCATTTGCCACCCTGGCCCTGACATTCCTCAGGAATGCATTCTTGTTCCATGGTTTCGCCTCGCCGCTGCTGATCCCTTCGGCCAGCAGATCGCGCAGTTCCTGAAGTCTGGATTCAGCCTGCTTTTCATGCAGCTCATCACCCACGTCCACCGTCATCGTACGAGCCATAACCCCTCCATATCTTAATGTAAGATTTATTCTTACATCATTAAATCAGCTTACTACGCTGCTTCCATCTCCGGCATTTTTTCAAAAAAGCCCTGCTGCAGTCTGGAGATCCGACTTTGCCTTTTTCCGGATCTGTGCAAAATGAAGAGAGTGACGCTGGAATCATAACTTATCCTATGCATCAAATTCATCCTGAAAAATGCAGATATAAAATATTGCATCACATTTACGCGTGTGAGATGCTGATATCAGAATGCAGTCAGTAGTCGTTAACAGGGTGCCCGTAATGAAAGATGCCAAATCAAAAGACC
Organism: Klebsiella sp. YJ; assembly: GCF_002108615.1. Classification (NCBI taxonomy): domain Bacteria; kingdom Pseudomonadati; phylum Pseudomonadota; class Gammaproteobacteria; order Enterobacterales; family Enterobacteriaceae; genus Klebsiella; species Klebsiella sp. YJ. Next base: position 41,703 of record NZ_MTEG01000035.1, on the reverse strand, counting down.
CCTCTGAGTTGTTTAACACCATTACGGTGCGTAATGTGCCAGTTGATGTGGATGAAGCTATCACGCGGCAGGCTAAAGCCGCCGGCAAATCAAAGAGTGATTTTGTGCAGGAGTTTCTGACGGCAACATTTGGCGATCTGATCGGCAATTTCATCCGCACCAGTGAACTGGTTGCCCTGATGGACCAGGAAATGGCGAGGATGGCCGGAACAGTACTGAGCGAGCATGTTTATGATCTGGAGATGACTCAGGCCGGCCACCGGGAGTTCTGCCGTATTCTCGGGATAAAAAACAACGATGATTTGCAGCGCATTATGCTCGCGGGGATGCCATACCTTCAGATCCGCGCCGGACAGCTGAGAGGGATTGACAGCCTGGCAAGGGGGAACTCCCTGTATGCCGCACTGCTGGTCAACGGGGCGTCCCGGGATGAAGAGACGGTACAGGCGCTTCACCGGTCACTTTTTAATATGTTCCCGGAAACTGTTTTTCAGGAAATGATTAATGAACTGCGAAAGGCAATGCGCATGGACGCTTTTGAATGGTCGCTTATCTGAGACAGATATAAACGAGAAAAGCCACCCCGAGGGATGGCTTTTCCGGTACTAACTTTAACGCACGGGTCCGAAGAAATCCGCGCCTTGATGGGATAAATCTACCAGTTACTGGTACGCCCGTCAACCTGACCCTCAGTTTAGCCCGGGAGGGCTGTATGCAGCTGGAAGACTATATCTCGGCCGGGCGGCTGAACATTTACACTGACGTGCTGAAGCTGAAACCTGGTGAAGAACTGGGCGGGTATAACTGGAACAAAGCCGTTTCCGCCGCCATGCAGCCGCTGATGCACTGCCTTGAGGTGACGCTGCGTAACGCCATCGATTACAGTATTCGCCATGCCCGGCTGCCCGGCGCTGCCGGACACTGGCGAACCGATACCAACTGGATCTTTGATTTACCCCGCTATATCGGTGACAAGACCTGGATACGCCAGAACAAGCGCTACAAAACCGATGCCCGTGGCCAGAAGCTCATGCATCACGGGAAACCGGTGTATGACCGGACAGCCTGGGAAGAAGACTGTATCCGTAAGGTGTCAAAACGTATCCGTGCTGCGGGCAAGGCGCCGACGGCAGAGCGGGTGATCTCCGGTCTGGACTTTGGTTTCTGGACCAATTTTCTCACGAAAAACTACGATGAACCGCGGAACCGCTCGCTCCTGTGGCCCCAGTTGCTTCCGTCGGTGTTCCCCGGCGCCCCGGCCGGCACCCCCCGTCACGTGCTGGAAAAGAAATTTACCCGTATCCGTGACTTGCGTAACCGCCTGGCGCACCATGAAGCAGTCTGGAAATTCCAGGAGGAAGATCCGGTTACCGGTGCGCCGGATTACAACCGCCCGGTATATGGTCTTCAGGCGTCCCTGCAGCTGTTGCGTCGGGCATGGAAAGATATGCTGGAGGCTCTCAGCTGGCTCAGTCCTGCAAGGCATGCTGCGTTTCTGGCAGAAGGTCATCATCTGCGTTTCGAGGCACTGGCCACGCACGATGGTTTGCTGAGTTTCACCGGACGGGCACAGCTGATGCACGACCTGAACGTGCGGCGCAGTAAAGAGATCAGAAAATTATTGCGGGGGCTCGGATAGCAAAAAATCATCCGCCTGACCAGCCGTACCCGGATCATTGCCATTATTGGTCCCGATTTTATCCGTACCCTCTGACCTTTCCCCTCCCTTGTGGCAGGGGATTCTTCACAAAACACTGAAAGCTGAACGGCTTCCGTTGCCATTTTCAGCAGGACATGAGGCACGTCCCACTTGCTTTCCGCATAGCCAGACATGCCATGCTGACGCAAAGCGTTAGTCGCTCATCCACTGAAACGTAAGTTGCTTATTAATGGCAGATACATCATCCGGCATAGCCAGAAAATAAAAATGAGGTGTTCCAGACCGCTTCAGTACCTCATAACGATGGGTCCCGTCCCCGAAATGAAATCCACCATCTTCGTGCACAGATAACAGGACCGGTGAAACAGGCCATCCTTTTGCGATATGCAGTATGGCCTTTCCGAGTTTCGGGTTGGTAATTTCCACCCAGAGGCTGGAATCTGTCAGTCGAAAGAAGGAATTAATAAGCGGGTCAAAATCAGCAAAAGAGGCTTTCCCCAGCACCAGAGAACTGAGATCAATTTGTTCACAGTCAGCAGGCTGCAATACCCGTGGACCAGGAAGGTAAATCGAATGTCTGCGCCCCGGAACAGACAGATCCCAGTTAATGTCTGTCTGTCCTGCCGTTGGCCATCTGTCCGGAGACAACCCCTCCAGGGCATCAATCTCATCATCTGAAATCCGGAACAATTCTTCCTGGTGATCGCCTTTAAACATTAAACTCAACGCTTCGGCCCACATATCGCGAGCTTCATTGTTCTGGTCTGTCATTGCCATGTTCTCCTGTACTAAGAAGGCCACATTGTGCGCCTTTTCACGCTCTGGAGCCTAATACAGGCATGTGATAATCCTTGCTTCCTACTTAGCCAGAAACCGGATCTGCGCGGCGGGAAACGCGCAAAGGATATGATAATCAAACCAAACACATAAAATCATACTGAATGTGATATTTAGCATTAAACACACAATAATATCTGATATGATATTTGAATTATTAGTAATAAATCATACATGATATGATTTTTAACCTAACCGGACATGTTCAGACGGAGCGAGCAGGATGGATGAGAAAGAAGTGAATTTTTCACTCAGCTATGAGCAGCTGACCCGGATAGCGGAAGAGCGTATCCGTGAATGCAATCTGGACAGCCAGGGCGCGATTTACATCAGCGAGTCAGCCAAGGCCGGTGCCGTGCTGAGCTATTGGTATGAACTGGCCATAAATGGCTATGCCTCAGTGAATGCCATAAAGAGACAAGAGCTCATAGACGCCGATCACCTGCGCCTCAGACAACTCATCTGGCCGGAGGCGGACAAGCAATGACTCAGGCGCGCCGACCATCGCCGCTGCAGCGGCGGGTGCTGATTGTGCTGGCCGCCCTCGATGCGAAACGTCCGGGGCCGGTGGCGACGCGGGATATCGAGCGGGTGCTGGAGCAGGGCGGGGATGCCCCGGTGTACGGGCCGAACCTGCGCGCCTCCTGCCGGCGCATGGAAGCCGCGGGCTGGCTGCGCACCCTGCGCGCCCCGAACCTGCAGCTGGCCGTCGAGCTGACGGAGGCCGGTCGCGGCATTGCAGAACCGCTCTTCCAGGCAGAACGCGAGGCTGAAACGGCACGACAACGACTGACAGACGTCCGGCGTCTGCCGTTACGCCAGACGGCTGCCGGTGACGCGGTGGAGCTGCAGCTGGGTGACGGTCATTACTCCCTGCGGGAAGCGGCCTACGTGATCCGTCTGGACGGTACCACCTGCCTGCAGCTGACGGATGCCGGCGGCATACGCCGGATAAAAGAGGGCGATCCCCTGCAGGTGGCCAGCTGGTATCAGACCTGTTTTGATGCAGGCCTGCCGGTCACCGTCCAGGTGAATGAGAGCCGGGACTGATAGCCACCACACAAGGAATATGAGCATAAAATGAAAGTCACTGAACCCGGGCTGAATAAGCTGATCGATAACCTGAACACCCTGATTTGCGAGGACAGCCTGCTCACGCGCCAGGAGCGTGAAACGCTGGTACTGGCCGTCGCCGCTATCGGCGCCATGAAAGCGCGCGTCGGCTTGAAAAAAGGCGATGCGCCGACCGTTGCCAGACGGGAAAAAAGGGAGAAAAAAGACCGCCAGCCTGATCCGCGTTTTCCGCGAGCCGGTCATCCCTGGCAGGAAGACGAAAAAACCTTACTGAGTGATGCGCTCGATTCGGTACCGGACGAAGAGATTGGCAGGCATCTGTTCTGGCTTTCCGAGAAACTGGGCAGAACGCCTTTCAGTGTTGCTTTCCAGATCGCGGCAATCAGGGAGCTGCAGGACGGCTGGGAGGAGCAGTTCAGGGAGATTTCGGATAACATTCGCTTGTCCGGCCTGAGCATCAGTGATTATCTTAAGCAGAACGGCACGGACCTGAACGCCTGAATGCCATTTTCGTTACAGACAAATTATATAACTGAGGGCAGTGATGAAAACAGCGGTATGGGTGGTGGTGTATTTCGCGATGTGTTTTCTGCTTTTCACAGGATGGATGTTCGCCTTTGCGCAGTATGCGCCCTATAACGGGCAGGAACACGCGTTTTCTCTGACGTATCTGCTTAATTTATTTTTTCTTCATGTTGTGATGGTACCTTACTACGAGTTTATTCAGACTGAAACATACAGCAATGCATTAATGAGTATGGCAGATGAATCCGGTCAGATGATACGTTTTCATCACGTAGTGCCTGTTCTCTGGATATATAGTCTGTCCGCACTCTTAACTTTTGTGGTCTACATTACATATGCAAAATGGTTCACTCATAACCGACTGAAAGAAAAGCATCTTCCAGAATGATATTACCGGGACACCTCAGGATATATAAAATTAATGACGAAACAGGAATGGATTTTACGACTACGCCGCTGTACATCACAGGAAACTCTGGAAAGGATAATAGAAAAAAATAAATATTCCCTGACGGATGACGAACTTGAGCACTTTAATGCCGCAGTGGATCACCGGCTGGCGGAAATGGCAATGGGGAAGTTTTATGATAAAATACCAGCAGGCGTCTGGAAATATGTTAAATAATACAGCCAGCATCAGTCTGTTCGCAGTTATCTCACCTGGAGCGCAATCATGAATATGATATTTGAACTGATTGGATTGTTACTGGTAGTCGGATGCGCATTCTTCACCACTTTTTTCTTAGCCGCAGTAGCAGGCACTATGGTAGTTATTCTTGGATGGGGAATTTCTATTGTCACCCCGAAGGTGGTTACCTGTACTAATGATTGCATCACTACTTTTTTTGATGCCAAACCCTTTGGCTGGCTTCTGATTGTGTTTTCATTAACCATGATGTTCTTTATTATCAGAGGTATGATTAAACGTTAGATTGCCTTTAGTGTGTAGTTAAATCATCATCACAACAGCGTTAATCTGAAACTGATATTGCCGGAGGGGATCATCATGACGGGAAGAGGCATTAACACAGTACGTATCGGTGATGAAGTGAAGCACATCACCGAGCTCGATGCACTAACACTCATGCATGAATGGTCAAAGCTTAAAAAAGAAAATGCAGACCTGTATGACTATAACCGTCAGGTTAACCGGGGGTGGCGCGGCTTTATTCTTCGCCTGATGGGTATCCATTTGCCTGAAAAAAACCGTGTTTGTCTTTATGGCATTAATGCCAGAAAAGAATCCATCTATCCCGACTGAAGTCGTGCTGGCAGTGATAGTGAGCAGGCCATTGCAGAAGAACAGCTATAATTTGACGCTAAGTGATTGATATTTAACATAAAATGCATTAAGCGAAGTTGAGGTGTGACTGCAATATTCTAATGTCACTTTTGGGGCTGCGGATGTTTTCCTGGACTGTTATGTTGTGATCCCAAGATTCTGCCGGTACTTCACCGGACTCATCGCACCTAATGATAGCTTGATACGCTTCTCGTTATACCAGCGTATGTATCTGTCCAGGAAGCAGATAAATTTTTCCAGCGTTATACCTGCCCAGTTTCTTCCCTAGAACATTTCATTTTTGACCCGCCCGAAGAAGCCTTCACACGCCGCATTATCCGACGAGCATCCTTTGCGCGACATGGACCTTATAAGTCCGGATGTGTTGATACGATCAAGCCAACCCGGCCATCGATAATGGCCACCGCGGTCGCTGTGTATCACCGGTTTGTCATTTGCGCTGAGCGTGCCGATCGCATCATCGAGCATGGTATTCACCAGCGTTGCGTCTGGGCGTGTTCCTATCGACCAGCTCACTACCTGGCCATCAAAGCAGTCGATAACCGGCGACAGATACACTTTTCCAGCCGGAAGCTGGAACTCGGTAATATCGGTCAGCCACTTTTCATTTGGGCTGCAGGAACTAAAATCCCGGGCGAGCAGATTTTCCGGTGCCGGGCCGATTTCTCCACAGTAAGAGCTGTATCGTCGTCGCCTGGTGTGCTTAACAACGAGCTGTTCTTCTGCCATCAGTCTGCGGACAACCTTCTCAGAAATAAACCGGTTGTTAATACGGAGCATCGCATGAAGACGTCGATAGCCGTAGCAGCGGTAGTTTTCCTCAAAGATCTCCGCCATGATCACGCGTATTTCCGCATACTTATCACTCAAGCGCTGGCTGGCTTTGTGGTAAAAATAGCAGCTGCGGGCAAGTTGCAGAACGCCAAGCAACTCAGCAACGGGATACTTTTTCTTAAGGGCATCAACGATCTGGGTTTTCTCCCTGTTTTTCAGGGTCAGAAAGCTGATGCGCAGGTCTTTTTTTATCAGTTCATTCGCTTTTGTCAGTATGTCCCGTTCGAGCTGCAGCTGATGAACCTGCTGTCTGAGACGCTGGATTTCACCGAGCAAAGCATCCTGGTTTTTATCTTGAAGGGCAGCTTTTCGTTTGCGCATGGATTGATAAGCCTCGTCATCGATAAGGTCTTTCTTCCATTTGTACAGGACCGGGACGCTGACGCCTATGCTTTGTGCAACTTTACGCGCGGTTCCACGTCGGTTACAGAGTAAGATAATGCTCAACAGCAGCAATTTTCTGTGCACGAGAATAGCGTTCTATTGGCTTTAACCCCGGGTAAATCGCCCTTCTCTTCATAAATCCGAACCCAACGGCTCAGCTGTTTTGTGGATGGATATCCCAACTCCATGACAACAACGGAGGCTTTCTTTCCGTACCGGTAATAGAGTTCGACGGCCCGGATCCGGTCCTCGTATGAATGCATAAATTAACTCCTGAAAGTCCAGGAATTCGTCCGCCCCCCCCTCTGACCAATCCGCTACAGTCTCGCCACCGCGATCGCTGCTTTCAAAGGATGATACTCTGACGGCATACGGAACGGAGTTTTTCTCGATGAACGATGTAAACCGACTCAAGATCCTGCAGGACGTTATCGACCGGCGTCTTACCACGCGTCTTGCAGCAACCCGACTTGAGATCTCTGACAGGCACTGCCGCCGGCTACTCGAGCGCTATCGTGAACACGGACCGCTATCGCTGGTTAACCGCCGACGTGGTCAGCCTGGTAACCGACAGTTGATGCCTGGCCTCGCTGAGCGTGCGCTGCGCATCATTCGCGAACGTTACGCCGACTTTGGCCCGACATTAGCCTGCGAGAAGCTTGCTGAGATTCATGACCTTTATCTTGCTAAAGAGACTGTACGTAAGCTCATGACCTGGGACGGTTTATGGATCCCTCGTAAGTTACGGCCACCTCGTGTGCATCAGCCACGCCCACGTCGGGCCTGCACCGGCGAACTCATCCAGATTGATGGCAGTGAACATCTCTGGTTCGAGGACCGTGGTCCGGCCTGCACGCTGCTCGTTTACGTTGATGATGCAACAAGTCGGTTGATGCAGCTTCTCTTCGTCAGTTCGGAGTCCACGTTCACCTATTTTGAAGCCACCCGGGGATATCTGGAGCGCTACGGTAAGCCTCTGGCATTCTACAGCGACAAAGCCAGCGTCTTCAGGATCAACAACAAGCAGGCCACCGGCGGAGATGGCCAGACTCAGTTTGGTCGTGCCATGAACGAGCTGAATATCACTGGTATCTGTGCCAACACCAGTTCAGCCAAGGGGCGTGTTGAACGGGCTCATCTGACATTACAGGACCGCCTGGTCAAGGAACTGCGGCTCCGCGGTATTAGCGCACCTGAGGCTGCAAACGCCTTTGCTGATGAGTTCATGGAAGATTACAACCGTCGGTTTGCAAAGCCGCCACGTCACGATTTTGACGTACATCGCCAGCTGGATAACGGCGAAAACCTGCAGGTGACATTCACCTGGCGCGAGCAGCGTAAGGTCTAGAAAAACCTGACATTACAGTACGATAAGAAGCTTTATCTGCTTGAAGATAATGAACAAAATCGACGTTTTCAGGGAAGTACATCGAGGTCTGGCAATACCCGGATGGTGACATTGAGCTCCGGGCCAACGGCACTTCCCTGCCCTTTACCATTTACGACCGGCTTGGAGAGCTGGATCAGGGCGCCATCATCGACAACAAGCGTCTGGGACGTGCTCTGGAGATGATAAAACTGGTGCAGGACATACGGGACAATACCCGCTCACAGGCCCTACCGTCCCTTGACGGCCAGACCTCTCGCGGAAAAAAGAAGCAACCCGGCAAGAAATCACAACGAAGTCTGGACCAGAACGACATGCTGGAAGCCCTGCAGCAACTCCAGACCCGGAGCAAAGACATCTTCGGCAAAGGCTGAAACATAACCTACATGCGGACATTTTAATTTAGCTGTAAAGCGGACCTTTAAAAACAGCCCAGACATAGTATGTAACTCTAATATTCTGATGTCACTTTTAACTCATTTAGGGAACCCTGCAAAACCTGCTTATAGTAGCCGCGCAGAAAGAATTCGCCGGTGCTCCTGTTATTAAACGAATGACGGACTGGCGTATCCTCGAAGGTGAACCTGTTTGTCATGAAAGGGATAGAAAACTTTAAAAGATGCTGAAACTGGTAGCATCAAATATTCCTGAGCAAAATAACCATCCCAAAAAATAACTTTCTTATCGAATGTGCCGTTAACCCCCTTCCCTTCATTTAGGCCAGGGGGGATGTCGGTCTCCTTACTATCCGTTCCCTGTTTACCCGTAAGTACTTATTCGCGAACCATTTTTTTGCAATTTGACGATTATAATCATCGGGTTTTTCAATGGTTTTGTTCCATTGCATAAACCTCAATTAGTCTCCAAAGCAACCGTCCCATAGGTAATCTATAAATATCGTTATGTGCACCTCCACCTGTACCAAAAGAATTGAATTCTGTTATTCCGTTTGAGGTGTCAATGTAGTCAATCTTTCGCGGCCCGGTAATATTCTTAAATGGATCGGTACATTCTTTTGATATTTCACCACGGTTACATAATGAAAATATACCATTTTTAATTTTGGCTGAGGTATCTGAGGCAGTCATACAGTGAAATGCTCTTGAGTAATCAGGATCTGTACAAGCTTTCTTATAGCTTTTATCGCCTCCAGCCGGATCAGTCCATTTCGCTATTTTAACTGCCGAATCGAATCTCGATGCTGTAAGCACTATTTTCGTATTAACTAACGATACATAATCTCTGTATGGGGCTCCTTCATTGCCTAATGAAGGAAAGAACCTGTTTATACTCATTGCTCCCTGCAATGAAACAGCTAAATTTACTGGGCTAGTGACCATTTTTTCGTCATTTATCAATGGACTACTAAATAGCGCTCGAGTCATAGCTCGTGCACCGAAACTATGACCTATGGCGATAACAGGAAGTTTAGCCCCTGATTCACTCATGCTTTCAGGTATAGTTTTGTTGATAATTTTATGGGTAAGCGGATTAAATGGTTGATCTTACCTTTGCATGAGAGTGAGACAGACCGGCATCTCATCGGATTATCTGGTTGATGCTTCACCTACTGCTGGTGCATGTTTCCTTCGCTAATTCCAGCAAGAACCCCACACGCCTCAACTTCCCGGTCATCGTTGCAACTCGCTCTCAGTGAAACGAGTTGTTTCTCAAGCGCTTGCAGAGCGGTTATCTGCGACCGCACATGAGAGATGTGATCATCGAGCAAGGCGTTGACGGCGGTACAAGGCTGATGAGGGTCGTCCTGATAGCTCTGTAGTTCGTGAATCTCAGCCAGTGACAGGCCCAGGATTCTGCAGCGACGGATGAAGGCCAGCCCCTCACCATGCTTCTCGGTATAGACACGGTAACCGTTGTCCTGCCGATCAGGCGGCGGCAACAAGCCCTGCTGTTCATAGAAGCGGATCGTCTGTGTTTCGACCCCTACCAACTGCGCCAACTGACCAATGCGCATCAGCCTCCTCCCCAACGGATTCTTTACTCTATTGACCTTATAGTAGCTTTATAGTTTTAAATGGTACCACAACATTGTTCAAGTGGAGTCGTATCATGAGCAAATCCTGTGGTGGCGCCTGTGGCGGTGATGCAACGTCCGCAGCGGATACCGATATACAGGCCTCCTCCGAGGCGCCAGGGAGATGGGTCAGTGTTTATGCCGTGCCGAAGATGGACTGTCCATCAGAAGAACGAATGATTCGCCTAGCCCTGAACGGCTTTGAGGAGATTCGGGCGCTGTCCTTCGACTTGTCGAACCGCCGGCTGAAGGTCGTGCATGACGGCGAGGTCGAGCCCGTCACCTCGAAACTGAAGACCTTGGGGCTAGGCGCCTCGCTTCAGGAAACCGTCGCTGCAAATCCGGAGACCATCAAGGCCGCCGAGTTTTCGGCAGCTTCTGCTAAGCAAGAATCCGGGACCCTGCGCTGGTTGCTCGGCATCAATGCACTTCTGTTCGTGGTGGAAATGACTGCCGGTCTGATCGCCCAGTCCACCGGCCTGATTGGAGAATCCCTGGACAATTTTGCCGATGCGGCGGTGTACGGGCTTGCCCTTTATGCGGTTGGACATAGCGTGAAAATGCAGGTACGTGCCGCGCATCTTGCTGGTGTACTGCAACTGATCTTGGCTGTGGGCGTGCTCGTAGAGGTGGTGAGACGCTTTGTATTCGGTAGTGAGCCTGAATCGCTGGTGATGATGGCTATCGCATTCGTCGCATTGATTGCCAATACCAGTTGTCTGCTGCTCATATCCAAACATCGGGAAGGCGGGGCGCACATGAAGGCAAGCTGGATATTCTCGGCCAACGACGTGGTGATCAACCTGGGGGTCATCACCGCCGGCGCCCTGGTCGCGTGGACCGGTTCCAATTATCCGGATCTGATTATCGGCACCATCGCGGGGGGCATTGTACTTAACGGTGCCAGACGCATTTTGGCGTTGAAGGGTTAAATAATGCTCATTATTGGCAAAAAGCTCTCGCCGTATGCCCTATTGTCCATATCGGGCCTGCTGGCAGCGTCTGATCAGGCTGTAAAGTGGCTGGTGCAGCAATCAATGGCCTATGGCGAGTATGTTTCGGTGACCCCGTTCTTTAACTGGGTGCACCTATGGAACACCGGTGCCGCATTCAGTCTTTTTGCGAATGGTGGAGGCTGGCAGCGCTACTTTTTTATCGGAATCGCGGTAGTGGTCTCGATTTTTCTGATCAAGCTGATCCTTGAAAATCGTCATAAAGGAGAAGCCATCGCTTACAGTCTTATCCTCGGTGGCGCCATGGGCAACCTGATTGACCGGGTCTTTCGCGGCTATGTTGTGGATTCCTTTGATTTCTATTGGCGAGACTGGCATTGGCCGGCCTTCAACCTGGCTGATATTGCAATTGTCCTCGGTGCCTTACTTTTCGTTTCCAGCAGCTTGTTGGGTAAAAAAGCAAACACCAATGCCGAGCCGGATGGATCTGACTGACACCTACGCCTATACAACACCATGACCGAACTTCCCGACAACATCCTTCACCTGCCGCAATACCAAGTACTGGGCTGCAAATCAACCGACGACGAAATGCACTTCCAGGTGGACGTGCCCGATCCCATCGCCTGCGAGGAATGCGGCGTGCAGGGTGAGTTCGTACGGTTCGGCAAGCGTGACGTTCCCTATCGTGATCTGCCCATCCACGGCAAGCGGGTCACTCTCTGGGTGGTCCGCCGCCGATACACCTGCCGGGCCTGCAAGACAACATTCAGGCCCCAGCTACCGGAGATGGTGGACGGATTCCGTATGACACTGCGGCTGCATGAGTACGTGGAGAAGGAATCCTTCAACCACCCCTACACCTTTGTGGCGGCACAGACCGGCCTGGACGAGAAGACGGTGCGCGACATCTTCAACGCCCGCGCCGAGTTCCTGGGGCGCTGGCACCGCTTCGAGACGCCCCGCATCCTGGGCATTGACGAGCTATACCTGAACAAGCGCTACCGCTGCATTCTGACCAACATTGAGGAGCGAACCCTGCTCGACCTGCTGGCCACCCGCCGCCAGGACGTGGTGACCAACTACCTGATGAAGCTGAAAGACCGGCAGAAGGTCGAGATCGTCAGCATGGACATGTGGAACCCCTACCGGGCAGCGGTCAAGGCTGTGCTGCCCCAGGCCCGTATCGTGGTCGATAAGTTCCATGTGGTGCGCATGGCCAACGATGCCCTAGAGAGAGTGCGCAAGGGCCTCAGAAAGGAGCTGAAACCGTCCCAGAGCCGGACTCTCAAGGGAGACCGGAAAATCCTGCTGAAACGCGCTCACGAAGTCTCAGACCGGGAGCGCCTCATCATGGAGACCTGGACAGGCGCGTTCCCGCAACTGCTGGCCGCCTACGAGCACAAGGAGCGCTTCTACGGCATCTGGGACGCCACCACACGGCTCCAGGCAGAAGCCGCCCTGGACGAGTGGATAGCCACCATCCCGAAGGGCCAAAAGGAAGTCTGGAGCGATCTGGTCAGGGCAGTGGGAAACTGGCGCGAAGAGACCATGACCTACTTCGAGACGGACATGCCCGTCACCAACGCTTACACGGAGTCCATCAACCGACTGGCCAAGGACAAGAACCGTGAAGGGCGCGGTTACTCCTTCGAGGTGATGCGGGCACGAATGCTCTACACCACGAAGCACAAGAAGAAGGCACCGACTGCGAAGGTCTCTCCTTTCTACAAGAAAACCATCGGTTACGGACTGCCGGACTTCGCAGAGGAACTCAACTACGGAGTCGATCTATCAACCATCTGAGGGTGGTATCAGATTGATGGGGTGAAGGTGCCCCATCAACCATTAAATCCGTATACCCAATTTTATTAAGCCAAATGAGACCAAGTTCATCTGCATCATTTGCTTTGTTTGGATAACTGACTACATTAACAAGCCCAGTTGACCAATATGAAGGCCACGTTATACCAATCACGAGAGGTCTAAAATCACGGTTGTATTTTTCTTCCTTTGGTTCAATAACCCGTGACCTGGTAACTACCATTCTATTTAGTTTGGCTGACGGGTTCGTATCAGCCTCTTTTCGTTGCTCGAAAGAAGCCGTAATAATATTTCCAGTAATGTCATTAAAATTTCTAACCGCCTCACTTTGTGATGTATTCCAACCCATGACGATGACCAGAATGTGGCTATAAGCTCCACTTTCAAGGTCATGCTTTAGGTTTTCTTTAAGCGCAGTTAGGCCTGAATCACTATTTTTATAAAATGAGTGTAATTTTGCATCCTCCGCTTCTTGAATAGAACTGGATATTTTGCAAGCATTCCATCCATTTATTTTTGTTAGATCCAAACCTGAATCACCTACCAACTGTCGTGAGGTGTATGCGTTATAAACAAAGCAGTAATTATTTGTAATGTAGGGATTGTTTAGTTTATCTTTTATGATGTTAAAATCATTTTTTATAATATGAGATATAAACATGGACTTTCGGTCTTGCTTCGTGAATCCATCAATTTTATTTCTAGTGTTGTTTGTGCTATTAATTTCACTGTTTAGATAACTGTCACTGTTTAATAAACCATCATCAGATTGTTTTTCAGGCCCTCCGATAGTTTTTTTAGGCGACGTTTCAATCCCAATAATATACCCAGGGTTATGAAGTCCCTCGCCTGATGGGTAATATAACATTGAATGAAAACTTCTAGTGGTTGAGCCATCTAGCTCCAATATTTTTTCATATGGTGCTATTACCGTATCAGTATTGCTACAACTGAGGGTCGGACAACAACAAAGCATTATTGTAAATGTCTTAGAGAAATTCATATGCTTCCACTCTTCCATTTGCTGTGTTTGATAATATGTATTACATTGCGGCGGGAAATTTTAGCCAATTTGTTTTTTTACGCCTAACACAATAATGCATATATTCTTTTTGTTGTATGTCAATAACGATAATTAGAGATGGTGTGTTTATAAGAATTTTTTAGGTTGGTTGATTAAGCATATACACTACTATACCCAACTTCAACTTTACTATGATTACTCACTTAACCAGAGTAGCCATTTTTGAATCACTATAAAATTTAAGGCTAACCATATCTATATTCTATATTTACGCGAAGACCTAGTTATAACTGCTGAAATCTATGCTTATGAATTATTTTTTCATCTGATTAATATGTGTTTTTTTTGCATCTGCTTGTTGCATTCCGTATAAAAATCGAATTCTTATACTATGCAATACTATTTATTGGTCGTAACTATCACTAAAACGGTATTCTACAAAATTTAATCTCACCGATGAAATAGACACTGTGTCCAGTGAATATCTTTTATTAGTTGGCTAAGTGAAAGTATCTTTTGCTCTGTACTCACCGCGATAACCCTAACAGTTCGCCATGCCATGCCATGCCATGCCATGCCATGCCATGGTATGGAGCCCTCCTGCCTGGTTCTGTTGAGGCAGGGTCAGGCAAGGGGTAATTTCAAGATAGTTATTTTCTTTACTTCTTAGGCTTACCTAAGCAGCTGCTTATGTCAGTATCCCTCCACAGTCAGTACACCTTCCGTCGATAATCCGTGATCCAGTTTTATTACCAGGCATCCAATGGCTGTTGACGTTGCGGGTGCCGACGTTATGGTATAGTGCTGGTCTGCTTACGGCAGAAGTTACCTGACTAATAACGAGATATGATAACGATGAACGTCATAGTACCCCGTATGCTCTCTGTATTTGATTTTGACGGTACGTTAACGCGGCATGACAGCTTTATCCCTTTTCTGCGGTTTGCCTTTGGCAATCGGGCTTTTTCCCGTCGTATCGTCACCATGGCTCTTCCCACGTTACGCTGTATGGGGAAGAAGATGACACGTGATGAACTGAAAGAAATTCTCATCACAACCTTCCTTACTGGGGTTGACGAGAAATGGCTATCCAAAAATGCTGAGAAATTTTGCCAGGTCTACTGGAGTCGGCTTATGCGTCCTGCAGGCCTGATGGCCGTGGCGAATGAAGTGACTTCCGGCGCGGAAGTGACATTATGTTCTGCTTCACCAGAAATGGTACTCAGGCCATTTGCCGACAGGCTGGGCATCAAAGTGATAGGCACACAGCTTGAGGTCAAAGAAGGGATACTTACCGGGCGTATCAGTGGGCATAACTGCCGGTGTAGCCAGAAAATTATCCGGCTGGAAAAAGAGTATGGTCCTCTGAAAGATTATCATCTGCGGGCATGGGGAGACACACGAGGGGATTACGAACTCCTGTCAGCTGCAGCTGATCCACACTGGCGGCACTTCCATTCAACCTGGCGTCGGGGAAAAGTACCTTTCGAACTGACTATCCGGTAAATTATCGCCCCTTTCCGGGGCGAAGGCTCACAGAATACCCGCTATTTTTGCCTGCTCCAGCCAGTCTTTAAACTCTTCCAGCAGTTGCTCGTACAGTACCTCATCCTTCACCGTTGCGAAGTTATCGATGGCAAAGAAGTTGCTGTTATCGATTCGCCGATCGCTGAAGGTATCCAGTTTTTCGAGAATACCGTAATTCGAGCCGCCGAGGCCCACAAATTTCCAGAAAATGGGGTAGTTGGCCGAGCGGCGTATGGCTTCTTTGATTTCACGGGTTTTACTAATCCCACCATCCGTAATGCAGACAACATAGACCGGCAGTGTGCTGTCCTTGAAGAAGTCGATCACCTCATTCATAACCGGCGGCTCGTTGTTCGTCCCGCCCAGGCCCGGAAGAATTTCCCAGGTTGACCGGTTTCCAGTACTCTGGATCCCGGCGATATAACCATCAAGATTGTCCAGGGTGACGTCAGGGTATTTCTTGTGACGCTCAGCAAAGCCCCATACATCCATCGCGCCGTCATCGTCGAACTGGACTGACAGAACAGCTATACGGTCGAGAACGGACTGCACATGTCCCTTTTTAAACTGGCCGGTCATAGAGCCTGAGGCATCGAGAACAAAAGCCACTCGGGCTTCAACGGTATCCAGCTTATGCTTGGCAAGAGAAACACTGGCTTTTTTTGCCAGGCTGATAAGCGCGGGGGCTTTCCCTTCCAGCTTCTTCTCCAGACTGATACGGGAAGCCTCTGACGGGGTATCAGCTGGCTGTGCAACATCAACACCATAGCTGACAGCGAGCGGCTCCAGTCCGCCGTTAAACCCCTGCCCCTGAGCTCGGAGTTTCCAGCTGTCCTTGTGTCGATAAATCTCGCCCATAATCACCGCTTTCTCACTGCGGCCATTAAGATCGACATTAAATTCAGCTGTTCCGGTTGCCGTTAGCCTGAGTTGTGACAGTGCGCTGATCGTGTCATTTCCGTCAATCACAAGGGTTATCGCGATTTTCTGTATGGTGACAGGAATACGGTCAAGTTCAATATGAACGTTCGCATGCTGGTGGCCGGGAGATAGTCTTACACCACCACCAACTGCACTCAGATTGTTATAGAAGATAAAGTCAGCATCGCCGGTAACCTTACCCTCTGCACTCAGCATAAATATGCATATTTCAGGTTCACTACGAAAACCGGATGATGCCGGATAGTCAAGCCTGAGGTCCTGAGTCGATGTATGAAGCGGGATATTCTGTCCTGATTGTAATTGCATCTTTTCTCTCTGTAATGATGAGCAATACCAGTGTGTCAGCAGATACAAAAAACCCCGGGCAGGCCGGGGTTTCATATGCGCTATTTGTCAGATGTTGATGCCGTGCTGTTTAGCCAGCGCACCCAGACCGCCAGCAAACCCCTGACCAACGGCTTTGAATTTCCATTCAGTACCGTGGCGATAGAGTTCGCCGAAGATCATCGCGGTCTCTGTTGAGGCGTCTTCAGACAGGTCAAAACGTGCAATCTCAGCGCCGTTATCGTTGTTCACAACACGCATGTAGCTGTTGCTGACCATACCGAAGTTCTGTTTACGGGCTTCAGCTTCATGAATAGTGACAGCAAACACCAGTTTTTTGACTTCAGCACCGACTTTAGCCAGCTCGATTTTGACCTGTTCATCATCGCCGTCGCCTTCGCCGGTACGGTTGTCACCCTGATGCTGGACCGCGCCGTCCGGGCTGGTGGTGTTGTTATAGAAAACGAAATGAGAGTCAGACAATACTTTACCATCGTCACCGACCAGAAAAACGGAGGCGTCAAGGTCAAACGCCTGACCATCGGTGACTCGTGCATCCCAGCCAAGGCCTACAAGCGCCACATTCATGGAAGGGGCTTCTTTGGTCAGAGAAACATTACCGCCTTTTACGAGAGAAACTGCCATTTTATTGCTCCTGCTAATCGTTGTCGTCCGGGGTGGTTAATCACCCCGGAGTGAAAAAGAGTGTGAAAAGTTACTTTTATCAGGACGCGTTAATGCCGTACTGCGCACAAACGGAAGCCAGACCACCGGCATAACCCTGTCCGACCGCGCGGAATTTCCATTCCGCGTTGTGGCGATACAGTTCGCCAAACAGCATGGCGGTTTCGGTAGAGGCATCTTCAGTCAGGTCATAGCGGGCGACTTCTGTCTGATTGTCATCATTCACCAGACGGATGAATGCACCGGATACCTGACCGAAGCTTTGACGACGAGCCTGAGCATCGTGAATGGTCACGACGAAAATGATTTTGTCCACATCAGTCGGGACTGCATCCAGTTTGATTTTCAGTGACTCATCATCGCCATCGCCTTCACCGGTACGGTTGTCACCGGTGTGAGTGACTGAACCGTCGACAGATTTCAGGTTGTTATAGAAAATAAAATCGGCGTCGCCACGAACCTTGCCATTTGCGGCCAGCAGGAATGCCGAAGCATCGAGGTCAAAGTCCTGACCATCGGTAGAGCGGGCATCCCAGCCAAGACCGACGAGAACATTTTTCATTGTCGGGGCTGCTTTGCTCAGTGAAACGTTGCCGCCTTTAGATAGTGAAACACTCATCAATTTATCCTCTTTCGTTAATCACATACTTATTATTAAACAGCCGGAGATCAGCTTTCTTTATTTTCCGCTTCCGGTTTTTCAGGGAAGATAACGCTGGCAAGAATACCGAGCGCCAGCACGCCTAATACGACATACAGGCTGGTGGTTGCGGACAGACTGTAGCCATGGTGCCAGATATGGTCTGAGGCATTCAGGCCAAGCTTAAACGCAATAAAGAACAGCAGGACGATAACCGCTTTTTCCAGCTGAGACAGATACTGCTTCAGAGCTTCCAGCACAAAATAGAGGGTACGGAGACCAAGGATAGCAAACATCATTGCGCTGTAGACAATCAGTGGCTCACGGCTGACCGCAATGATTGCCGGAACGGAGTCGAAGGCAAACATGACGTCAGAGAGTTCAACGACCGCGACACACAGCATAAGAGGCGTCGCATACAGGGCGGCTTTTTTTACCCGTCCAATGCTCACATCGTTGTTTTCGGGTTTCGCCAACTCGGCATCAACTTCTTTCTGGGTTAACAGGAACGCATGTCCGGACAGTTTCGGCCAGATAGGGAAGAACCGTTTGACCAGGCGATAGGCGAGGTGCTGGGAGTAGTCCTCAATTTCATCGCCATCATCACCGCTTTTCAGCATCATGACAGCAGTCCAGGCAACGACCACGGCAAAAACCAGTTCGACATAAGGGCCAAGGCTGAGCAGACCGGTACCAATCGCAACAAAGATCCCCCTGAAGACGATGGCCCCAACGATCCCCCAGTACAGTACACGGTGGCGATAACGGTCTGGCACTGAGAACCACGAGAAGATGGCCATCATGACGAAGAGGTTATCAACGGACAGGACCTTTTCAAGCGCATAACCCGTGACAAACAGGCTGGCAACTTCTGCTCCGTGATGGATATAGAGGAAACCGGCAAATGCCATCGCAACGATAACCCAGAAAACGGACCATAAGGCCGCACTCTTAAGGGAAATTGGCTTGTCATGTCGATGCATGAACAGGTCAATAAAGATGGCGCCGACCGACAGCGCAATAAAAACAATCACTGTTTCAGTCGGAAAACCGATGTGTGTGGAAACCATAGCGTACCCTTAGCGGATGTTTATCAGAGGCCGAATTCAGTCGGGTCGAAGCCCAATGAACGGGCAATTTCACGAACGGCGTTTTTCTCATCCTCGTCAAAATTACCGTCGCTTTTTGCAACAGCAATACCGACACGGACTGCCAGCTGAGCCGCTTCAGGCTGGTCTTTCAGCGCGAGGATGTATTTCATCGTCTCACCTTTACCAATTTCCAGATCAAAGTCGAAGCTGCTCACCAGTTTGTTGAAGAATTCGATAACCTCAGTCGTTTCAAAAACTTTCAGTTCTTCTGATGCCCGCAGAAAGCCAATCATTTTCTGCTTTTCTTCAGCGCTGACGCCGTCACTGGAAACCGCGATACGGGCGCATACTGCGACTGTACCCTGCATAAATTTCTTGTTTTTGTAACGTCCAACCTGGCGGGTCAGCTCATCACGGCCTGAGGTCAGTGCCCCTTTTACTTTGTCGAAAAAACTCATTTTCCGTTCCTCATCAATTTGGTTATTTAGAACCTTTAGACCAGCGAAACCCCCAGCCAAAGGCCTTGTCCATCTCCTCCTGGCCTCTGAAGAACTGGTTAATCCGTTCTACGCGAATTGACCCGTTGTCATTCACCAGACGGGCAATTGCGCACAGAGTACGTTTGTTATCTCCCTCGGTCAGACGGGTTTCAATGGGGGGCTGGTCCGGTATATGGAGCGTCACCACACCGTCAGTTTTATCCCAGCTGGGTACGCCCTGGTAGATGAAGGCATAAATCAGTACCTGATTGATTTGCTTCCACTCCCGGCCGTTAATATGCAGCCATTCGCCATCCATGGCCTCCCCGGTACGATCATCGCCCTGAAGCTGAACATAGGGCTCGTTATGATAGTTGCCAAAGGCATTGCCGAGTGCCTGGATCACGGACTTGTGACCATCCTGAAGTTTGACGAACGCGCCCAAATCAAGGTCAATCGCTTTGCTTGAGCCAAACATCCCTCCCAGTAAGCCACCGGAGCCGGAGCCACGATGCCAGTTAAGGTTGATGCGGATCTCGCCAAAGTTGTCCTTCTTGGCAAGGCTGATAGCCGGTTTCTCTTTGGTCAACGAGACCTTGCTTAGGCTCACCTTATTTGGTGCAGTAGCCGGAGGCGGTGTGACTGGCGGCGGAGAGGCTGGTGCGGCATCATCAGAGACGTTAACACCAAAGTGTTCAGCCAGCGGTTTGAGACCACCATTAAACCCCTGGGCAATAAACCGGAATTTCCATTCAGCATTTCGCCGATAGAATTCGCCGAGGATAAGTGCGGCCTCCTGCCGTCCAGTCAGTTCAACCTGCCCGCTGATCAGTTGAGAAGCACCACTTTCAACCAGGATAGAAAGATTATTCAGGGTAGAGACGGTGTGGCTGCCGTCACAGGTCACCGTAAAAGCTACTTTCTGAACCTCAGATTTGAGGCGGCTCAGGTCAACGATAAAAGAGCTGTTATTTCCCTCAGGATGATAACTGACAGAGCTGTCGTCGTTACGGGGCTGTCCGTAGAAGACCATATCCGCGTCTCCCTGCACTTTTCCGTCAGCAAACAGACGGAACGCGGAGGCATCAACGGGGCCACCTGAAAGGATCCGCACGCGGAGTTCCTGAGCGGGAACGGGGGCATTTCCCCCTGGTGTCAGGTTCATGCGCTGACCACTGTGTTAATGATGTCAGGGTACATATCATCGATCGTGCGTCCACTGCTGGCTTTCCCGTGGGCGGTAAAGTCCCAGTTGCCGTTATTACGGCGGAGTGAGGCAATAATAATGCCAGTATGCGCTCCCTGCTCGGTCAGTTTGTATCGGGCCAGTTCTTTGTTGGTCTGATCCACAACGCGGCAGAAAGCGTTATCAACATCATTAAAAGACTGCCCACGGAAACTGTTGACGGTGAAAGCCAGATATTCAACCTTTACAGGCAATTGGCCGAGATAGACATTGATGACCTCATCGTCACCGTCTCCCTCACCCGTCAGGTTATCGCCGGTATGTACCACGGAGCCACAGGTCGATTTCAGTTTACGAAACCAGATCGTGTCAATTTTATTACCGGCACTGTCCAACAGAACGCAACCCGCGTCCAGATCGATAGAGTCATTGCCGCCAAAAATGTTGCCAAATAATCCTTTTTTCTTTACCGGATCCCATCCCAGACCGAACTTAAGTTGGCTGAGTGCGGATGATTGTTTGCTGAGTGATACCGTCTGGTTTTTACTTAAAGAAACCATATTCATTCCTTAAAAGGTATTGACTGAGACATTGTGAAATTAGTAGTAAAGCAGGCACCATCAAAATCATATCATGACAAAGTTCACCTGCAAGACAAAAACGGGTAGGTTTTCATAATTTACTTTAAATTACATTCAGACCTAACGAATTAAATTAGCGTAACCATTTGATAGTATTTAAAAACACATAGTTTATCTCAAAATTATAAACAGCCAGAGTTTATCATATTATGATTGACATGGTTCGGAGGTATTCTTAGACTCATGTATCAGTAAAACTTTTTCTCTCTTCAGGCAAAAATAATAAAAGATGAAAAACAAAATTTGGTTTATGGAAGGTTTGTCCTCCCAGCGTGACATTATTCTCGGTGTGAAATCTTTTGCAGATAAACACAATAAAGATATTCTGGTTTTATCTTCTCACCGGAATGAACGAAATGAGATCCTGTCTGTTTCAGATTCCGCATTAATCGAACCCCAAAATGAAGATGACCGTCTTTCTTTTATTCATTCTGTCACAACAAACTATGGGATTAATGTCATTCATACCGGGCGAAACTGTAAATGGTTCGAGACCCGCCGGGAGGAAATTGAAAATTCCTCCGTCACTCTGACAACCGGCGCGACCGGGTCCGAATGGTTCGACCTTGCAGATGAAAAAGTAACTTTCTCGGAATACATGGCAAAAAATGGACTCCCGGTTGTGCCGTCTGTGCGAATCAACTCTCCCGACGAACTTTGTCATTTGCTCAGCCACTCCCCGTATCCTTCTGATCGTCTCTGTATTAAGCCCGTGACCGGTATTTATGGCATGGGATTCTGGCGTTTTGATGACGAGATCTCACCGGTCGCGTTTCTGAATAACCCCGATAACCGGGTTATACGTCCGTCGCAGTATCTGGCCGCACATGCCGAAATGGAGACCTTTACACCTCAGGTTCTGATGCCTTATTTACCGGGACCTGAATACTCAGTGGATATGGTGGTCAATAAGGGGACTGTCCTGGCCGCCGTCGGGCGGCGTAAGGAAGGCGTGCTCCAGTATCTGAAGAATGAAGGGGAAGCGATTGAACTCGCCATCACCTGCGCCCGCTTAATGAACGCAGACGGCATGGTCAACGTCCAGACCCGGCATAACGCTGAAGGGGCTCCCCTGCTCCTTGAAATAAACATGCGCCCGTCAGGAGGAATTGGTTATACGCAGCACAGTGGCGTGAATCTGCCAGGTCTGTATGCCTTCCATAAACTGGGGTTGATGGATGAGGATCAGGTCAGACAGTCAGCGAAAACTGATTTTTCACCGGCAGTTGTCCGCTCGGTCACTGACGTTATTCGTTACCCGGCATCATTGACTAACAGAATCAATTAATGGAGATAAATATGTCACTAATAGATGGATGTTCCGTTTATCAAAAGACATTATCTTGTGGGCGGATTGAGGTGAGCAGCGAGGTGTCCGATTATCCTCTTACTGATCTCTTTGATATAGCCGAAAGGCGTAATCCCAAACGCGCATTCTTGTTTGTCAGTAAAGTGCTGGGTCGCCATATTCCTGTCTCGCCTCAGGTAATGCGAGACGTTTACACAGAGCTGGCGGAGCAGTTCCTTGAGACTCTGGACGGGCCGGTTGTCTTTATCGGGATGGCCGAGACGGCTGTCGGTCTTGGGGCGGGAGTGTTTGATGAGGTGCGTAAGCATCACCCTGATTGTGTCTATCTGACATCAACCCGCCATCCCGTAGATGGCGAACTGCTGTGTGAGTTTAAAGAAGAGCACAGCCATGCCACTGACCACCTGATCTACTATCCATCCACACCGGATATGCGGCGCACAGTGGCAGAAGCCCAGACGCTGGTGCTGGTGGATGATGAAGCCACGACGGGAAAAACGTTTCTCAATCTTCTGGCCTCATTACGTGCATCGGGTGCACTCAAGCAGGTACAACGGGTTATTGCTGTCACGCTGACGGACTGGAGTGGAGAGGCCCTCAGTAAGCACTGCCCCCTGCCTGTTCACGCAGTATCTCTCATCTCGGGCCACTGGCGCTGGACACCCGATCCGGATGCCCCATTGCCTGTGATGCCGCCGGTCAATGTGACCTCCAGGGGGAACGTTCCGGTTACCGGAAAACAGTCCTGGGGGAGACTCGGGATGCAGATACCGGCCAGTGATCTGGGCCTTCAGGTTAAGGTTTCGCACGGAGAAAACATTCTGGTGCTGGGCACTGGCGAATTCGTCTGGGAACCGTTCCTGCTGGCAGAACGGCTGGAAGTTGCAGGCGCTCAGGTCCTTTACAGTTCCACTACCCGATCACCGATTTCAACTGGCTTTGCTATCCAGTCCGCTATTGCCTTCAGTGATAACTACGGCCTGGGGATCCCGAATTTTGTCTACAACGTCGCCCACCAGCAGTTTGACCGTATCCTGCTTTGTACCGAAACCCCGGCGTCGAGTGTGGATCCCCACCTGCTTGAAGCGCTTTCAGCTGTTGCTCCTGATGTAGAGGTGATTACCTATGAATAAGCCTGTCGTATTCAGCGATCTTGATGACACCCTGTTCCAGACTCGCCGAAAAATGGTGGATGAACTTGCCCTTGAGCCGTTCCGGACCGGCGCACTGGATCGCAGCCTCACCCCACGCAGCTTTATGACCGAAGAACAGGCTATGCTGGTGGACTGGTTGCTGGAGCAGGCGGACCTCATCCCGGTGACGGCCAGAGGCACGGAAGAAATCAGCCGGGTGCAGATCCCCTTCCGTTCCTGGGCAGTGACGACTCATGGCGCGGTGATCCTTCGCCCGGATGGCACGCCAGACAGCGACTGGAAAGCCCATATGCTAAAGAGTCTGTCCTCCTACGCCGACCGCTTAACGTCGATGCAACATATTATCACTGAACTGATGGATGCCAGGGGAATCAATGCCTGGGCCCGGCTCAACTACGAATATGATGGCACGCCGGTGTATCTGGTCATGAAGCACTGCGACAGCACGAAGCTTGATGAACTGAACGCCATCGGGGATGAGATCGAGCGTGTCTTTTCGACCGAAGGGTTTTACATCCACCGCAACAGCAACAACATTGCCTGGTTACCCTGTCCGGTAGAAAAAGGACTGGCCGTTTCCTGGTTGCTGGAGAAACTCCGTCAGGAACGCGGGGTTTTCCCGGTGATGGGGCTGGGTGACAGCCTGAGCGACCATCGGTTCATGAAACTGTGCAGCTGGTTTGGTCTCCCACGCCAGAGTCAGTTTGCTGAGGCTATTTCACAGCATATTTTTGGAGAGCAATAACATGTCTCATATCACGTCGTTTTCTGGTTCGTATCATCCGGAAGATGTTCAGTTTTTGCTAAAGCCCATTGCTATGGAGATGACGCCGGTTGATCTGAAGGAAGAACTGATTCAGTCAGGAAAAATGCATTATTCCGACATGTTAAGTCAGGAGCCAGAGCCTACCCGATGGCATCTGGACCTTTTTACCCGAGCCCTGGACTCGGGAGCAGCACGGCTGGCACTGGAGGTATCTCAGCTTGCACGTGAACTGTCTTTACGCGCCGGTGATGAACCCGTGGTCCTGGTCAGTCTGGTCAGAGCCGGTGTCCCCCTTGGAGTGATGCTCCACCAGGCACTGCAGGTAATGGGAAAACGGTCTTACCATTACGGGGTCAGCATTATCCACGATCGGGGTATTGACGTTGCAGCACTCGACTACATCGAATCACGTCATGGCACCAAGGGCATTGTGTTTGTCGACGGCTGGACGGGAAAAGGAGCCATTACCGGCGAATTGTCCCGCACACTGAAGGATCGCCCCGGTTATCCGGAACAGCCTCGCCTTGTTGTGCTGGCAGACCCCTGCGGATGTGCCTGGCTTGCCGCCAGTGATGATGACTGGTTGATCCCGTTTGGTATCATGGGCGCACCTGTATCAGGTCTGATTTCGCGTTCTGTCTGGGCCGAAGATGGCCTGCATGGCTGTGTGGTCTGCGATCACCTTCAGTCTTTTGAATGCAGTCAGATGCTGGTGAATACGGTAGCACATTTCCGCGAACAACTTGACGGGAGAGACCTTCCCGCTTCCGGTTGGGATGCGGAGCACAATGCCGCACGCTGGAAGCTGAGCCGGGACGTCATCGGAGGGTTGGCAGTACGCTATAAGGTGGACAGTATTAACCGGATTAAACCGGGCATTGCTGAAGCGACACGGGCAGTTCTGCGCCGTGTGCCCGATCATGTGTTTGTCCGGCAGATGGCTGACCCGGATGTCGCTCTTCTGGTCGGTCTGGCAAAAGAGAAAGGGATCACAGTGACGGAAGCCGGTGAGGCTCTCGGCCAGTATCGTGCAGTTACCATCATCAAAAAGGTACGCTGATGAAAAAACAATTCACTCCATGGGATCTCGGAGCAACGCTGTACATGCCAGCGACCCGTATGGATCTTGCCGAAGTGGTGCTGGAAAGAAAAATACCCGGTCTGCGGTCTCTGGTGGTCTGTCTTGAAGATGCCGTCAGCGAGCATGATGTACCTTTTGCGCTTCAGAATCTCTCACTGTTTTTGCAACGACTTAATGACGCAAAATCTCTCCATGGAGACGACGAATGGCCGTTGGTCTTTATCCGCCCCCGTCATCCGGGCATGGGCCGGTGGCTGACCGCGAATATGGATCTGAGTGTCATTGATGGTTTTGTCCTGCCGAAGTTCACCCGTTCCGCGCTGCCGGTGTGGTGGGACATCATGTCCGATACCGGGTTGAGTATGATGCCGACACTTGAAACCGAAGAAGTCTATGACGTTCTGAAAATGCAGGCACTGGCCTCCGAACTGTCGGACCATGCCTGCAGAGAGCGAATTATCGCACTGCGGATCGGGGGTAACGACCTGATGAACGTGGTCTCTCTGCGACGGCCACGGGATCTGACTCTTTATGACACGCCAATGGGCTATGTCATTAAAATGCTTGTCTCGGTATTTGCCCCCCGTGATTTTGCGCTGACGGCTCCCGTATGCGAGCACATTGATGACCACGGGATTATGGCGCGTGAACTGGCGATGGATATCGCACACGGGCTGGTGGGGAAAACGGCAATTCACCCGGATCAGATCAGTGTGATTGAGGGAGCGCTGAAGGTATCTCCTGGCGAACATTCTGACGCATTGAGAATTCTGAACTCCACACAGGCGGTCTTTAAATCTCAGGGAGCGATGTGCGAACCGGCGACACACCGGCGGTGGGCTCATGGGATCCTGGCCCGGGGTCAGGTATACGGACTGACGACAGGACAGAACACGGACGGGATGAGGTTAATCCCGTTCTCTCAGCAGCAATAAGGGAAGAACATGGGATTTAGATTCAGGAAGTCGATAAACATCATTCCCGGCGTCAGGATAAATCTGAGCAATGGAGCCCCCAGCCTGAGTGTTGGACCCCAGGGGGCGTCACTGTCTTTTGGTAAGCGCGGGACATATGCCAATCTGGGGCTGCCGGGCACCGGACTGAGTTATCGTACCCGAATTGACCGGACAGTACGGGAGCGTCAGAACAGCAGAACCCAGTCTAATCCGGGACTGAGGGAAGCGCTGGAGCCGGAAGTGGAAAGGCTGATGACCGCAATAACGGCTATTACCAATATTCATGAGCTTTCCCCTTCACCCGTTGACGGTAACACCTGGGCATCGCTTGAATCACATTATCTTCAGCTCCACCAGAGGACGTTCGATCGGCCCGCGCCCGTTCGTCCTTCCAAACCTGAATACAGCCCTCTCCCATCCGCACCAGATGAACGTTACGGTCGAGGTTTTCTGGGGGGATGGTTCGAAACCGATGCGGCTCGCACTGAACGACAGAATGAGAACCAGCGACAGTGGCAACTGGAAGTGGCGGACGTTGAGCGCGAAAACACACGGCTTAAACAACGGTATGAGAAACAACGTATAGCCTGGGCTGAGCAGTATGCAAACTGGCAGTTTGAAGCTCAGGAACATGAAAAAAACTCTGCTCTTACTGTTAGCGTTGCACGCGAGCAGTTCCGTTCGGATGCCCGTTTCTTTGAAGACTGCCTGGCAGAGGTGCTCTCACAAACGGAATGGCCGCGAGAAACGCTTGTGACGTTTGAAGTCAGGCCTGACGAGTCAATGGTCTGGCTTGATATTGATTTACCTGAGATTGAGGATATGCCTGATAAGGTATATTCCGTCAATGCAAGGGGAACGGATATCACTGAAAAAACGATGACACAGAAAGCAGTCCGGGAGAGTTATGCAAGACACGTCCACGGTTGCCTGATGCGATTAGCGGCTATCGTATTTCAGACGCTTCCGTTTGAAACCGTCGTGCTTTCCGGCTTTACTCAGCGGATCAGCAAACAAACGGGTTACCTTGAGGATGAGTACATTCTTTCCTGCCGTATAGACCGCCAAAATATGGAAAAAATTAACTACACGAACCTTGAAGACGTGGACCCGATAGCAGTACTGAGTGTTCAGACGCTTGTCCGGAAAATGAGCGCCACTTTCCTGTTTCAGGCCATCGATCCTTTTACGATAAATGCAGGCACCAGCTGACTATGCAACTAAATACCCGACAGGAACGAATTTATACTCTGGCAAACTTACTGGGTACGGGAAAGCCTGTTTCTGCGGTAAAAATCATCAGCATTCTTGACTGTTCGGAACCTACCCTCAGTCGCGCCCTGAAGGAGATTCGGGAGTCCTATGCGGCGGAAATCAAATACAGTAAAGCCAGCCATTCCTATCAGTTAATTTGTCCCGGCCAGCTCGATAAAAAAACATTGCGACGGATGAATGAAGCACTCACTCAAAATGCAGAACTGAAAGCGCAGGATATTTCGACAAAGGTGGTACTGGATAAAGATCTGAAGACGACCGTTTCTTTATCCATTCGACGCCGGGTACTCCGAAAAATTGACAAACTGGCGGAACTTACCGGCACGTCCCGAAGTGAGGCGGTAGAGACCCTCGCTGAAATGAAGGTCGAGGACTTTATTAAGGCAGTTCAGTTGAAAAATAAACCAGAATAAAAACATTCCCGGCAGAAAATCAATCTGGGGCTACCTGGAGAATGGGCCCCCTATATCAGAACTGGTTTAATCGACCTCCCTGGGATCACAGTCAGAAATTCTTTGCGTCTTCTTTACATCGCAGTGCAGCGTAAGCTCGACTTATTTACCGATCGAGGGGGGCTGAACAGACCCAACGTTATCTTCATCAAATCATATCATTTGGACGTTAACTATCAGATTTAGGGCTGGTATTCGTGATATACAAAAGCCTATAGTCAGAGAAAAAGCGGCCAGATGTGCCACTGTTCCCCCATTATTTACCGCAAGGAACATTGTTAATGAGAAGACTCCCCGTTTACCTGTTACTTGATACATCAGGTTCAATGCATGGTGAACCCATTGAGGCTGTTAAAAATGGCGTTCAGACACTGCTAACCACGTTAAAGCAGGACCCCTATGCTTTAGAAACGGCGTTTGTGTCGGTTATTACTTTCAATTCCTCAGCACACCAGGCCGTTCCTCTGACGGATCTGCTTAGTTTCAACCTGCCCTCTTTGACCGCGAGCGGAACCACAGCGCTGGGCGAAGCCTTATCTCTGATTGCGAATCGTATTGACTCAGAAGTCATGAAAACAACAGCAGATACAAAAGGTGACTGGCGACCGTTGGTGTTCCTGATGACTGATGGCGCTCCGACAGACGACTGGCGAAAAGGCCTTAACGATTTTAAAGCAGCAAGGAAAGGCATCGTGGTAGCCTGCGCGGCGGGCCATGACGCGGACACGGGTGTGCTGAAAGAGATTACAGAAATCGTCCTTCAACTGGATACTGCTGACAGCTCTTCTATCAAAGCGTTCTTCAAATGGGTATCGGCGAGTGTTTCTGTAGGAAGTCAGAAAGTTGACGCGGGTAAGAAAGAGGTTATCGGTCTTGATGATTTACCTCCACCACCGCCAGAAGTGAACGTGGTTTTATAAGATACTAATTTTAGGGGAGAGCCCATGACAGTCAGCTTACGAAAAGGGCAAGGCGTTAGCCTGCGTAAAAATGAGTTTGATCTTTCTTCGGTCACTATCGGTCTTGGCTGGGATATTAATGAAGAAAAAAAAGGTCTTCTCGGCGGGCTTTTCGGCAAAAAAGAGGAAGAGTATGACCTTGATGTCATCGCCTTCCTTTGCAACAACGAGGGAAAGGTTACTGATCTCGGAAATGTTGAAAACGGTAAACCCACGCTGGTTAATGGCGATATTGTCTTCTTTAACAGTCTTCGCCATAAATCTGGGCAAATCTGGTTGACCGGCGATAACCGGACAGGGGCCGGAGACGGAGACGATGAGCAAATAATTGCAAAACTAAATAGCCTCGACCCGAAGTATGAAAAAATTGTATTCATTGTTCAAATCTACAACGGCGAAAAATTACAGCAGCACTTCGGTAAAGTACAGAATGCATTTATCCGGGCGGTGGATGGAAGAAATGTCGAAATGGCCCGGTTCGACCTTTCAGGAGGCGCATCCTTTACCGGTCAGCGATCGATGGTCTTTGCAGAACTCGTTCGGGAACCAACCGGCTGGAAACTGAATGCGATCGGTGAGCCGTCAACCTCAGATTCCTTCGTCAGCCATCTGAGGAATTTTATCTAAATGCGCAGACTACCTGTTTATCTGCTCATCGACACTTCGGGTTCGATGCGTGGCGAATCAATACATTCAGTGAATGTCGGTGTTCAGGCGATGCTGAGTGCCCTGCGACAGGACCCCTATGCCCTGGAAAGTGTCCATATCTCTATCATCACCTTTGATAATGAAGCACGGGAATATGTCCCTCTGACGGCACTGGCTGATTTTCAGTTTGTGGATATTCAGGTGCCCAGTGCGGGTGGGACATTTACGGGAGCTGCACTGGAGTGCCTGATGAGTTGTGTGGACCGGGACATTCACCGGTCCGATGGTGAGCAAAAAGGTGACTGGCGACCGCTGGTCTTCCTGATGACCGATGGTACGCCTTCTGATGCATGGGCTTATGGTGAAGCCGTTAAAGAGGTTCATCACCGTTCATTTGGTTCCATCATCGCCTGTGCTGTTGGTCCTAAAGCTGGGCATGAGCATCTTAAGCAACTGACTGACAAAGTTGTGGCACTGGAGACACTGGATTCGACAGCCTTTTCAGGCTTTTTCAAATGGGTCAGCGCAAGTGTGGCATCAGGAAGTTCGAGTGCGGGGGTCAATACCTCCTCAGACACGCTTCCCCCTCCTCCACCTGAAATACAGCTGGTCCTTTAAGTCCTTACCGGTATGGCAGGAGGACAACCTTGCCATACATCCTTTCAGTCCATCTAAGAAGTGGACGTAATTTATGGCGTGATGGGAGTTTCTTATGAGACGGCTTCCCGTATTCTTTGTTCTGGACTGTTCAGAGTCCATGATTGGTGAAAATCTGAAAAGGATGAATGATGGCTTACAGATGATCGTTAACGATCTGCGTAAGGACCCCCATGCACTCGAAATGGCCTGGATTTCGGTTATTGCATTTGCTGGTGTCGCCAGAACTATTGTTCCTCTCCATGATATTGTGTCTTTTTATCCCCCTCGCCTTCCTGTTGGAGGAGGAACAAGCCTTGGGGCTGCGTTACGGGAACTTACGATACAAATAGATTCTCAGGTGCGTAAAACCAACCTTGAAGAAAAAGGGGACTGGAAACCTGTGGTTTACCTGCTCACCGATGGACGTCCTACCGATGATATTTCGGGTGAAGTAAAACGCTGGAATGATTATTACGCGAAAAAAGTGAACCTGATCGCGGTAGGTATGGGGAATTCGGTAGACCTTGGTGTGCTTCGCCAACTGACTGAAAACGTTTTACTGTTTACGGAAAGCCAGGACGGAGATTTCACGCGTTTCATACAGTGGATCACTGCTTCCGTCACGGCCCACAGCAGAAGCGTAGGAGAAGATACTCAACCGCCACTGAAACAGACCGACTATATCGTCAAACTCGCCAAAGATGAAATCACCAGAGCTTACGATGGTAACTGCGTGGTTCTGACCGGACGTTGCAGCAAAACACGTCGACCCTATCTTATGAAGTATGAACGGCCACCGGCTAAGGTATCAGGGCTTGCCTTTGACCTAAACCTGAACACCTTCAATATTACAGGCTGCTATCCGATCGATGAAGACTACTTCTCATGGTCGGATATGGCCGCATCTGGCGTTCAGGTTAATACCAGTGAACTCCATGGCGTTCCTGGATGCCCGCATTGTGGAAACAGTAGCGCTTTCGCGATGTGCAGCTGTGGGAAGCTTCTTTGTATCGATGGTCCGGATGATGTTATCCGCCCATGGTGCGAGAAAGGACAGTCCTTTCAGGACGACGGTGGTCATTCCGATTTCAACGTTAGCAGAGGACGCGGCTGATGAGCGAATTGAGTACGCTGGAGCATAAAATTGTCTCTCTTATTCTGGAAGAGTCAGCGGGAAAATCAGAACCTGAGGTCGCACTACAACTAAGCAACGACCCGGCCATTTGCAAGCTTATAAATGATTTAAGAGGCTGTGTGATAAACTTGGGGACCGGGGTAGCGTTATCTGACTCCAATGCTCATAAAGAGGTTGACGCCGCATACGTCAGCGAGCAGGTAAGCAGCTTAGTTCCATTCAGTGATGAACAATCCCCATCTCCCCTTCAGAACGATGTAAACCAAGACCACGAACATGATGCACAAATGGATGTTGTACAAATCAACCCAGAACCATCCAGGCATGAGATGAATGAACCTCCCGGACATGAGAATGCTGACACGACTAATCAGCAATCTTCAGTGCAGGCAGAATCAGCGATTGCTGAAGCACAACCGGCTTTGTCAACTGCATCAGAAGCAGAGATGTCGGGCATTACAGATAGTGACGATACATCGGAAACAGCTGAATCTCACAGTCAGTCTGAGGCGATCTTACTCAGACCAGGGGAAATACCCCACAAAAAGACTGAGGAGCGTTCTCCTGCCATCCAGAAAGCACCTGACGTGTCCATTATTCTTGCAAATGCCAGGGTCGGTGAATCTTTTGATGCACTGGTAGATATCATTACTGACAGTGGCGTTACGGCAGAAGTGACCGATATTCACTTTCCCCAGGATATCGGTCTGCTCTTTTGTAAAAACGAGAAGCGCCTAAAAGGAACACCAGCATTCAGCGGAAACTTTGATATGACAGTTAAATGGTCATGTCCCTCATATCCGGATAATGAAAAAAAGTTACTTTTTGTTGTCAATCCCGACCCAAAAAGCCTCTGGAAAGTGATTGATCCCCCTACCGACACTCCTTTTTTCAAAAAGAGTATCGATCATCGGAATATCACCTCTCCAACTGTAAATATCGTTGCTGCAAGTCGACGTGGACGTTCCCATGAACATGCAGGTACCTTCCGCGACGATGATTTTTATATCAATGTCAGTGATGAATCCGGATGGAACGTGTTGCTGGTGGCAGACGGAGCAGGTAGTGCCCGATTTTCTCGTGAAGGCTCACGCATTGTGGCTGACACCGTTGGTAATTACCTTTTCAGCCAACTAAAAGCAGAAAAGGGTCATGAAATCAAAGACAGAGTGCTGCGCTGGAACAGCGAAGATCAGCGGGCTGTATGGGATTTCATGAATCACCATTTCAGGCAAGCTGCGTTACTGGCTGTGCATAACATCAGCAGTGCAGCAATCATGGCCCAGGACAAAGTAAAGTCATTCTCAACAACTTTGCTGGCGACCGTCACTTTTCGTGAGGGCTCTGAACTG
Source organism: Klebsiella sp. YJ (assembly GCF_002108615.1). Taxonomy (NCBI): domain Bacteria; kingdom Pseudomonadati; phylum Pseudomonadota; class Gammaproteobacteria; order Enterobacterales; family Enterobacteriaceae; genus Klebsiella; species Klebsiella sp. YJ. The sequence goes on along the minus strand of NZ_MTEG01000035.1, from coordinate 8,623 downwards.
TTTGCTGCGTCCTTCTGGCTTGGCGATGGCGCTATTGCTGCATATGGACCGGTCGGAAAGGTCAGGGTCCTGGGAGCCCCCGATAGTGGAGAATATGCCGGACAGACACGATTCCTTGACGCTGAGGCCGTCAGTGACACTGGATTCAGTAAACGCATCAGTATAGGTAAGTGGAATGATGTCTCTCACCTTGTTCTGATGACTGATGGTGTATCCGACCCGTGGTTTGAGACAGACAACGGACTACAGAATCCGACGAAATGGGACACGTTAATGACAGAGCTGAATCCCCTTCTCTCTGTTCCTGATCTGGCCTCATCGCAGCTGGTGGAGTGGTTAAACTTTTTCTCCCCGGGTAATCATGATGATCGGACAATCGTTGTTCTCTGGTGAGCTTAATGGGACCACAGGTGGGTATTCATGGCAAATATTGTTACATGTAAAACTAAGGATGGAAAAACCATTCAGTATGTCGATGAAGTCATCGGCTCAGGCTCAATGAAGGATGTATATTTTTCTCCAGATAAATCGTACGTTGTGGCCTTCTATCATAAGCCTCAGAACGATCAGGCCCGCGAACGTATTAATATGATAACGGGCAGATACCGGCAAAATATTTTCGAACAATCAGGAGGAGATTACTGGAAAGGTCTTTTTTGCTGGCCTACAGATGTTGTCGAGCACGGCGACAAGGTGGGGATTGTGGTGCCCTCCTATCAGCAGCACTTTTTTTTCCGGTATGGCTCCAAAAATAACGATTTTCTCGGGATCAAAGGACGGGAAAAAGAAGGAAAATGGTTCGCCAGCGCCAACAATCAGAATAAGTTCCTCGATCCTCGTGAACGGGGCAATACTCTCAACTACCTCAAAGTTTGCTTACTGTTAACCCGGGCAGTCAGACGGATGCATGCTGCAGGACTGTGCCACAGTGACCTGAGCTATAAGAATGTCCTGATAGACCCTGAACTGGGCCATGCGTGCATCATCGATGTTGACGGGTTGGTTGTACCTGGCAAATACCCCCCTGACGTGGTTGGCACACCAGATTTTATTGCCCCGGAAGTGGTGACAACAAGCCATCTGCCAAAAGATGACGCTAAGCGTGTACTGCCAAGCATAGCCACCGACCGGCATGCGCTTTCAGTACTGATTTATATGTATCTGCTTTTTCGTCATCCCTTACGGGGTGGAAAGATCCACGACATGGACGATGAGGTGCGGGATGAATCCCTTGCTATGGGGGAAAAGGCTCTGTTCATCGAACATCCGACAGACCACAGCAACGGGGTTAAACTCAGCCAGGTCTCCTCATTTTCTCTTCCCTGGGCCGATCCTCAGAAAATCCCTTACACCGTCCTGGGACCTTATTTAACACCGCTATTCGACCGGGCATTTATTGACGGGCTGCATGATCCGTCAAAACGGCCGACAGCGGATGAATGGGAAACGGCCCTGGTAAAAACGGTCGATTTAGTTCAGCCTTGCCAGAATGATGCCTGTGAGCAGAAGTGGTACGTTTTTTCCGGCAAAACGAAACCGGCGTGTCCTTACTGTGGAACGCCATACAAAGGTAAGCTTCCGATCCTGAATCTGTATTCATCCAGAAAAGCAGGGTCTTTCAGGCCTGATGACCACCGGCTAATGGTCTGGAGCGGGCAGTCTGTATATGCCTGGCATGTTAACCGGCTGGTTGCACCCAATGAAAGAACAACAGCTGACCAGAAAAAACGAGTGGGGTATTTCGTTTTCCATAATGACCAGTGGTGGCTTGTAAACGAGGGAATACATGGGTTGATGTCTCTACCCGACCGCAGAGTGATAGCCATTGGTGATAAGCTCCGTCTGGATGACAACGCTCAGTTTATTCTTTCTGCTGAGGAAGGCGGGCGATTGGTGGTGGTTCAGCTTTTGGATAATTAGATACGGTTTCTCTGTTTAATCCTGACCATTGATATCATAACGTCAATATGAGCCCACCTTTAGGTGGGCCATAAATATCGCAGCCGAAACGGAATAATTGCGGCTATAAGGTTTTACTTCAGTGACGAATAAACCTGATGACTCATTCTAAAATGTAAAGAGCATATTGTGACTTTAGAACTTAAACACCCTCGTGAGATCTATCAGATTATCTCTGAAGAGCTGGACAAAATCATACATTCATTACAGAGCCAAAGCGGTGATAAATATTTCGATGACACCCAGGCCGACGCGCTCAAACAATTAGATCTACATCAGGCAGAGTTACGTGCTCAGCTAGTCCGGTTGGAAAAGAATGCCGAGTGGAATACGTTTACTGTCGCTTTTTACGGGGAAACCGGGGCAGGGAAATCCAGCATCATTGAAACGCTGCGTATTCTGCTTCGCGAGCCCGGAAAACTGAATGATCAACTTAATTTCCGAGCATTTCAGGAAAAGTACAGTTTAAGCGAGAGTAGTTTTCAGAAACTTGCACAAGATACGGAACAAGCAGAGAAGAAACTTACCGGGATCATTAAGCAAATCGCAGGCGTTAGACAGGTTTTTGATCAACAGCATCTGGCCGACCTGAAGCATATTGAGTCTCTGCAAAGTCAGGTCAATGAACATAAACGTACGGCTTCGCTGTGGCAGAAGCTACTCTTCTGGTTTCGAAAGTTGCCACAGGAAATCGAACTCGACACGGTCAGACAACATTTGCAGGATACCGTTGCCTCACATGAATGCGCTATCCGCAAGTTACTCAACGTTCAGGAGGAGGCTCGGCAGAAAAAAAATGAGTTAATTCAGAAGAATCTGGAGTCTAAAAGCCACCTGCCGGAATTGGGTGCAATGGCCGACGGTGCCATCATCGGTGATGGTAGCTCTGACTTCACTCGACAAACTCAGCGTTATAACGTGGAGCTTGATGGTTATAAGTTCGCTTTGCTGGACGTCCCCGGTATTGAAGGTAAAGAAGGGTTAGTGCTTAAAGAGATCGAAGATGCAGTTCAAACGGCTCATGCGGTGTTCTATGTCACCAACCAGCCTGCTCCGCCGCAAACAGGTGATGATCAACGTCAGGGCACACTGGAAAAGATCAAAACACATCTCAAAGATCAAACCGAAGTGTGGACGATTTTCAACAAGAAAATTATCAATCCGATGGCAATCATGAAACAGCCACTGATTAAAGATGATGAAGAAAATAGCCTAGCTGAGCTCGATAAAAGAATGCATGAAAAGTTAGGTACAAACTATCGTTGCGTGTTTCCCCTCAGCGTTCTGCCAGCTTTTTTAGCCTCTACGGATCATTTTGCTCCCGATTCACAAAATGCTAAACGACGCAAAAAATTTCTTGATAGCTTTAATGCCGATGAACTTTTGGAAATATCTCACATGCGGTCCTTTATCCGGATGCTCAGTGAAAAGTTACTGGGTAACAGTGCCGACCGAATTAAAGCCGCTAACTTCAGCCAGGCCAAAGGCAGGGTTGATGAAAGCAATGCCAAAGTACGGCATATTCACGAGATCTTCTCTACTGTGGCCGAACAACTGGAACTGGACAGTGACAATTCCTGCAAACAGCTGCGTCAAAGTTTCAGTTTGTTCCGGCACCGGCTGGAAGCCCTCAGTGCCAAATTGGTTGATGAACTGGTCATCTCCGTACGCGCTTCTGTCTACTCACTAATTAATCAAGATATCAGCAGCGATGAATTCAAAAGTAACCTGAGAAGTTGCATTACACAGCAGCAGGATGCATTCAGCGAAAAGTTAAGAAAAGGCATTCAGGAGGACGTAGAAATATTCCAGCAAGATTCCAAAAATATACTCACACGGTTTGAACAATACAGTCAGGAATTGTTCAACACCTATGGCAAGCTCGGTGCTACAAAGTTCAATTTAGACTTTGATATCAATATCAAAATGGATAACGGTGTTAATGGATGGGGGCTGCTGGCTGGGCTGGCGGGGATTGCGCTTGCTCCTTTCACCGCAGGAGCAAGCCTCTGGGTGGTCGGGGCGGCTGTACTGACATCTCTGATTTCCGTCGGCAAGGCCCTAGTTGGATTTTTTAGTACTTCATACAAACAATCCCAACAACGTAAAGCCACAAATGAAAATCTGGTGGTGATACGCTCACAAATACAGACAGCCATTGATTCTGCTCTGAAGGACATCACGCCGCAAATGCAGAAAACAATTGAACAGATTGAACAGGCTCTAAAATCCCCGGGCGAGCAGGTCGCGGCTAAAGCCTGGCTCCTTAAAAGCGCTACCCAAAAACTTGACCTTCTTTCACGCCAGATCAGTAATGCAGGTAACTTGCCATGAACGAAACAATCAACGCATTTAATGCCCAACAAACTCATGCTTTGGAACTTCTGCAAAAGCTTGAAGCCTTCCTACAGCAAGGGGCTCTGGCGGGAGTTCCCATCGATCCAGTGCTCAGCGGGAAAATACACAATGCAATCGCCAGTTTAGCTGATGAAAAACTTAAGGTAGCACTCATCGGCGGTTTTTCAGAAGGTAAAACCTCAATCGCTGCGGCCTGGATGGAGGAGCTCGATAAGTCGAGCATGAAGATCAGCCACCAGGAATCATCCAATGAAGTGAAGGTGTACGACGTTGGTCAGGATTTCGTCCTGATCGACACTCCGGGGCTTTTCGGTTTCAAAGAACAGGTAAACGACGATAACCATTCCATAGAAAAGTACAAAGACATCACAAAAAAGTACGTTAGTGAAGCCCATCTGGTGCTTTACGTAATGAACCCGACCAACCCGATCAAGGAAAGTCACGAGGAAGACCTGACATGGCTTTTCCGCACACTCGATTTATTGCCACGCAGCATATTCGTGCTCAGCCGTTTTGACGAAGTGGCCGATGTCGAGGATGAAGATGATTATGCGCACAACCTGAATATCAAACGAACAAATGTGGCGAAGCGCCTCGGCGAAATGATCAGCCTGACCGCGCAGGAACAGGAAAACTTGTCTATTGTTGCGGTAGCAGCTAACCCCTTTGATCTGGGGACTGAGCACTGGCTGGCGAATGGCGAGCAGTTTAAAGCGTTATCCCACATCACCAGCCTGCAAGCCGCAACTACTGATAAGATACAACACAGTGGTGGCAGCAAGGCTCTGGCTAATGACATGCGCAGCAGTGTTATCCGCGATATTTTGCACAACCAGTTGCCCGTCGCGATTGATAACGACGAAAAAATATCTCATGAAGTCCGCAAGCTCGACAGCCTGTATAGTCGTATGAAAACGGAGCTGGCACAGGCAGATCGGGAAATCGAAAACACCGTGATTAATCTGCGAGAATTTGTCATCCGCTACTTCGCCGATCTAATCGTGCAAGCCCAGGGATGCAGCATGGAAACCTTCAGCGAGTTCTTTGAACGTGAAGTGGGCGATGAAGGTATCATCGTCAGCATGCGACTGGAAAACGAATTCAGCCGACAGATTCAGCCTATCGAACTCAACATGGAGAAAATGCAACTGAGTTTTGATATTGAAATTAATCAGTTCAATACCACCATCAAAGCGCTTGGCAAACAAGGTATCAATCATGTCCTTAAGGGGGATCTGATCAACAACAAGACCGTGCTTGGCGCCCGCGATGGTATCGTCGGCATGGGTAAGTTGTTCGGTAAAGATTTCAGCAGTGTATTAAAATTCAAACCCTGGGGAGCGACCAAACTGGCGAAAGGGGCCAATGGTGCGTTGATCGCAGTCGGTATAGCGTTGGAGGTGTGGGACAGTTACCAGCAATATCAGCGAGAACAAGCATTCCAGAAAGCCATCGCAGGTATGATTGAGAACTTTGAACAGCATCGTAAGAATCTGAAAATACTGATTGAAAAAACTCAGTTCAAGGAGCAGTTCTTTGGCGATTTGAAAAGTAATGCCAGAGAACTTGAAGCCAGTCTGAATGCGAGCAGGGAGAGTCAGCAACGGTTCCAGGCATGGCGTGCAATGGCAGAAACTATCGAAGGTGAATTCAGGAAGCTGGACTAAATAGCATTTTCTCTTGAACCGCCCCGGTAATCCTGGAGACTAAACTCTTTGAGAGAGGTAAACAGGATGGCTAAAAATACACGTTTTCCTCGATATATGGCAGCAGACCGTCAGCATGGTTCTGGAATGCGAGGACGGGTATGACTCACAATGGGCAGCCCTGAGCTCCATCGCTCCGAAAATCGACTGCACGCCGGAGACCCTTCGTATCTGGTTGCTTCTGTATGAACGTGATGCTGGTGGTGGTGATGGTGGACTCTCCACTATTTAGGCGACAAATACACTGGCCTGTTTGTAATCCGAGCGTCCTGTTTCTTCTTTCATGGGATAGGTTGTGACGCTGAATACCAGACAGGTCAGTTTTTACATGGTTCAACGTAATAAAGGTCTTAGACCCTGTACACGATTCTGTGTAAATGCCTTTTCTCAGTAGTGACCGTCCAGGCGATCCCCGTAGCTGGCACCGACGACCTTCGCCATGGTGGTCTGCAAATTCTCAATAAGTCTACTGTAGCCAAATCGCAGGCGGTTCAAGGAACAGCCCTTAGACAACAGACATTATAGAATTCTGTTGAGTTTTTTATTACTTCTACCTAAATAAATTTGCATATTACCGAACCTAGCCAGGCTATGGTTGACCTATTCCCAGTTGCTTGACACAGGCCGTTGTTAGCAAGATTCATGATGATTCAACTACGGACTTCTGCTCTTCGCTCATACCTGGCATCCGAGATATTTTCAGGTTTCGAAATACTCGAATTCAAGGCAACAAGTAAAAATGGCCGCTATCTCTCATGGCACAGTTCAAATTCGTTCAACTGCTCTAACGCTTTCGCCACACTCTGGAACATCAGATGTTTTTCCTCATGCTTCTGTGACAGCCGAGAAACGACGGTAAACACACTTCCGCTGCTCTCAGGCCAGCAGTCGTCATGAAGTGCTGGTATCAACATCTTTCTTGCTTGATGTTGCAATGCAGGAGTCGTCAGACTACAGATGTACGTTCGTACTTCAAACTGTCTTCCAGGTGTTTTGTCTAGAAAAAGTACCACATCAGATTTACTCACCCAGTGCGACAACCCGAAGCGCAGTGCCGGGTAACCTTCCCAATGATTAAGTGCCGTTGTGACCTCATAACCACGTTCAGAAAAGTGCTCTGTCAGAAACCGTAGGCCTTCCTCCTGAAGTGATTTCACCACAGCATTTTTCAGTAACACCGCTTCCTGAATATTACGCAAATTTTCGAGAACGAAGATTTCTGTCTCTGCTGCAATCGTATTTTTACCCATCAGTGTCTCCAGATGTAGAATGAATTCGCGCAGCAAAACCTGCCATTTATTGAGCGGGGAAGAAATGCATGCCATGCCGAGCCTGGGCGACAGAACAGAAATAAACATACTGTAGCTTATTCCTGTCCAACCGGCAGGAGCCAGTCCTTCCGGCGACAGAACCACTAGGAACGGTGTCTTATCTGGATGTTTTTGCTCCAGATACCCACTGTAATCATTGAAAGGATTGTTCAGCTGGTGCCAGATTTTATTCTCCAATACCATGGCCCATTCTTTCGACTCAAGTAGCAAATCGATTCGAGTTCCTTTCTGGGTCATAACCTCACGGGCTGGTGGAGAGAGAAGTGATGCATCAACATGGGCTGGCAGGCACTCCAGAAGGGCCCCAAGAACCAGTGTATTCAGTCCATGGGGCGCATCCGGATCAATAAAGAAAGCGAGTAAATCGCTGACAGGGTTTTCATAGTGTCCACGGGCACCAACCGAAAATATATTGGTCTCACTTTTTTCAGCAACAGGCAGTGACTTGAGGCGAGTCAGTAATTCTTCCAGAGCAGGCAGGTCCATCGGTTTCTCCGCAGCGGCTTTCCCTGGACAGAAACATACCAACAAAAAGAGCCTTGGCATAGGGGGGCCTGTCTGCCCGCTGGCATTGGGTGCACGATAATTGCGGTGGATTTCAAAGTTAACAGTCCGCTTCGTGCTGTGAGTTCAACCGATGGACGCAACACACTTATTGAACCGTTCTGCGGGTGATTCATAGTCTAGCGTTTTTCTCGGCCTTTCGTTGAGCTGTCTGGCAACACTGTTAAGTCTTTGCTGGCTGTGAACCGATAAGTCAGTTCCTTTTGGAAAATATTGTCTGAGCAATCTGTTTGAATCGCCACAGATAGTCTAGACACTTCTGATAATATTGATTTTCATATTCCGTCGGTGGCATCTGATTACTCGAACCATGCCGACGCTTACTGTTATAAAACATTCGATGTAATCAAAAATATCGCTGCGGGCTTCTTCCCGCGTCCCGTAGATCTTTTTCTTTATCCGTTCACGCTTCAGGAGCTGGAAAAAACTTTCTGCAACTGCGTTATCGTGACTGTTACCGCGGCGGCTCATGCTGCCCTCCAGTCCGTGTGATTTCAGGAACGATTGCCACTCATGGCTTGTGTACTGACTACCTTGATCAGAATGAACCTGCACCTGTTTTTGGGGATTACGTCGCCACACGGCCATCAGAAGCGCATTCAGGACAATATCTTTTGTCATCCGGGGTTGCATTGACCAGCCGATAACTTTGCGTGAGAACAGGTCAACAACTACGGCCAGATACAGCTAGCCTTCGTGGGTTCG